>NZ_JAQHYR010000011.1:0-169672 GCF_027858075.1 Clavibacter sp. CT19
GGCGATCGCCAGCTGCTGCGCTCCCCGCGGCCGTCGTCGGCGCCGGCTTCCTCCTCCCGACGCTGCCGTGAGCGGGGCCGGGTCGCGCGCCTCCCCGAGGGAGACGCGCGACCCGCACGGGATCAGGCGACGTGCGCCTGCGCGGCCCGGTACGCCGCCTCGATGACGCGGTCCCACACGGGCGCGACCACGAGCGGCTGATCCTCCAGGCCGCCGGACAGCACGCTGTACTGGCGGGCGCCCGGGCCGGATCCGTCGAACAGCGGCGCCCCGGACGCGCCCTCCTTCATGTCGCAGTCGAGCTCCTGGCCGGACTGGCCCTCGAGGTGCGTGGCGCGGGCGGTGCCGCTGCAGAGGAACGGCGCGTCGCCCGTGAAGCGGCCCGACGCCGGGTAGCCGATGATGGTCGTGTAGTGCGTGAGCTTCTGGTGGAACTCGACCGGGGACGCGCCGACGGCCTCCGTGAGGGTGCGCCCGTCGGGGCTGCCGACCGTGAGGAACGCCGTGTCGCGCGCCGGATCCAGCGTCTCGCGCCAGCCCGCCGCGAGCGTCACCGAGGTGACCGGCCACACGGTGTACGGCTGGCCCTTCATGTAGCCGGGCACGAAGACCATCCTCGACGGGTCCTTCCCGGGGAACGCGCAGTGGCCCGCGGTGGCCACGGTGAGGCCGTTCTCGGACTCGACGGCGTTGCCCGTGCAGCTCATCTCCTTGCCGTCGACGACGTACGCGACGATGCCGATGTGCGGGACGGGGTCGACCTGCTGGGCCACCGGGATCACCGGCCGGGCGCGGCGCTGCTCGCGGGCGGCGGAGGTCGTGAGCTCGTCCGCGGACGGGGTGTCGTCCGGCGAGGTCGGGGTGCCGGTCACGCGCGTGAGCTCGGGGGATCCCGCGCCCTCGAGCCGCTCGGGCGTCCAGAAGGCGACGGCCTCGGCCGCCTCGGCGGCGGAGCGGGTGACGGTCGCGGGGGCGGGCACGGCGTCGTCGGCGGTGGCGGACGATGCGGGGGAGACGGCCACGAGGGCGAGGAGGCCGGCAGCGCCCGCGACCACGGCGAGGGCCGGGCGGCGGAGGAGCGTGCGGGCGAGGATCCGTGCGGCGGTGCGGGACGCGTGCGTCATGGGCAGCCTTTCCGTGGGGGAGCGACCGCCGGACCGGCGGCCGAGGCATCGACGGTAGCCGTCGGCGGCACCTCCGCGAGCGGACGCCGAACAGCCGACGCGGCTGGAGGCGGACCGAGACGAGGCGACGGATGCGGCCGCGCGCGGCCGTCGCACGGCGCGGGCGACGGCGCGACCGGCCCGCGCGGCGCGTCAGACTGGGGGCATGACCTCGCGCCCCGCCTCCCGCCCGACCGACGCCGATCAGCGGGCGGCGGACCCGCGCATCGCCCCGGACGGAGGCCGCCGCTCGGTCCCGCGCACGCTCGCGCGGATCCTGCTCGGCCTCGTGCTGATCATGGCCGGCACCGGGCACCTCACGGTCGCGCGGGAGTCGTTCCAGGCGCAGGTGCCCACCTGGCTGCCGATGGATCCCGACTTCGTGGTGCTCGCGTCGGGCGTCGTGGAGATCCTGCTCGGCCTCTCGCTCGTGCTGCTCGGACGCTGGCGGATCTGGGTCGGGCTCGTGGTGGCGGCGTTCTTCGTCGCGATCTTCCCCGGCAACATCTCGCAGCTCGTCACCCGCACGCCCGCGTTCGGCCTGGAGACCGACGCCGCCCGCGCCATCCGCCTGGTGTTCCAGCCGCTCCTCGTGCTCTGGGCGCTGTGGTCGACCGGCGCGTGGTCGGCCTGGCGGAACAGGCGCGCCCGCCGCTGACCGGGGTCGAGCGGCGGGCGCGGTGCTGCTCCGAGCGGAGCGGACGGGCGACGGCTAGAGGCCGAGGCGCAGGCGCTGGACGGCGCGCTGCGCGTCGACCGTGCGGTGCCCGATGCCGTACCAGGCGATGGCGCCGACGATCGGCACGAGCACGAGCGCGGCGATCCAGAGGTCGCGGGAGAGCCCCGCGAGCGTCCGGTCGCGGACGACCTGCACGAGGGCCGTCACGATGAGCGCGACGTAGGCGAGGGCGAGCGGCACGACGACGAGCCCGGCGATCAGCGCATCCGACATGGTGGTTCCTCCTCCGTGTGCGTGTCCGGTCGACCCTACCCGCGGGCGGTCCCGACACGCGAGAGCAGGGCGGCCGTCGCGGCCTTGACGCCCGTCTCGATCGTGCCGGCCATGGTCGGCGCGAACTGCGGCGTGTGGTTCCCGGGCGGCGGGGTGGCGCCGCCGAACGCCTCGGGCTCCACGCCGCCGAACGCCCAGTAGACGGTGGGCACGCCGATGGCCTCCCCGAGGATCCCGAAGTCCTCGCTGCCCATGATGGGCGGCGACTCCTTCACCATGTCCCCGCCGAGCTGCGCCGTCAGCGCCGCCACGACGCCGCGCGTCGCCTCCGGGTCGTTGCGGTTGAGCGGGAACGAGACGATCTCCTCGATCTCCGGCTCGGGCGCCCCGCTCGCGGCCGCCTCGGCGAGGATGATCCGCCGCACCGACGCCAGCACGCGCTCGCGCACGGCCGGGTCGAAGGTCCGGATGCTGAGGCCGAGCACCGCGTGCTCGGGGATGATGTTCTCCTTCGTGCCCGCCTGGAACGTGCCCACGGTCACGACGGCCGCGGCCTGCGGGTCGAGCTCGCGGGCGACCACGGTCTGCAGGCGCAGCACGATGGCGCTCGCGGCGACGATCGGGTCGATGGAGTTCTGCGGCTGCGAGCCGTGCGCGCCGCGGCCCTTGACGGTGACTCTCCACGAGTCGGACATGCTCATGAACGCGCCCTCGCGGGTGGCGACCATGCCGACGGGGAGCGGGAAGACGTGCTGGCCGAGGACCACCTCGGGGCGCGGCGCCCTCTCCCAGAGGCCGTCGGCGAGCATCGCGCGGGCGCCCTCGCCGGTCTCCTCGCCGGGCTGGAACACGAACACGATCGTGCCGGCCCACACGTCGCGGTTCGCGGCGAGCGCCTGCGCGGTGGTGAGCGCGGCGGCGACGTGGAAGTCGTGGCCGCAGCCGTGCATCGTGGGCACCTCGGTGCCGGAGGGGTCGATGCCGGTGTCGCGGCTCGCGTGGGCGAGACCGGTCTCCTCGAGGATGGGGAGGCCGTCGGTGTCGGCGCGGAACGCGACCACGGGGCCGTCGCCGTTGCGGAGGATCCCGACCACGCCGGTGCCGCCGCAGCGGCTCGTCTCGGCGCCGATGGCCTCCAGGTAGGCCTCGATCGCGGCGGCGGTCGCGTGCTCCTGCATCGACAGCTCGGGGTGCGCGTGCAGCGAGCGGAACAGCTCGTGCGCGTCCCGCACGTCGTCGTCCAGCAGGGTGACACCGGGGTGCACGTCCATCGGGGATCCTCCTCGTAGGTGGGTGGCGTCCCTCGTGGGGACCTCTCCCTCCAGGCTATGCCCGGCCTCGGGGGCGGATCCCGGCGGGCCGAGCGGGGTGGCCGTCCGGCGCTGCACTGCCCGGGCTCGCGTGCCGGGCCTCAGTCGAGGAGATGCGCCGTGTCCCCGAGCGTCGCCACGGTGCGGTTGTGGAACACGTCGTCCTCCACCAGGTGCGTGATGCTGCCGGCCGGCAGGCGGAACGCGACCACGTCGAGCGCGGTCAGCGGCATGCCGATCCACCGGGCGATGACGAACGTGCCCGACCCGCCGTGCGTGACGACGACCACGTGCGGCGCCGGGTCGGCCATGACGGCGCCCATCCCGCGGTAGACGCGGGCCACCCACTCGGCCTTGGTCTCGGCGCCCGCGAGCCCCTCGTCGTGGTGCATCCGCTCGCCGATCGCGGGCGGCGGGACGAAGCGCTCCCGGAACCAGGCGTCCGGCTGCCCCTCGCCCTCGCCGTAGGACTTCTCGCGCAGCTCGGGCACCGCCACCGGGCGTCCGCCGACGCGCGCGGCGACGGCGTCGGCGGTCTGCCGGGTGCGGCGCAGGTCGGACGTGAGGATCGAAGTCCCCGCGGGCACGCGCGCGGCGACGGCATCGGCGATGCGGTCGGCCTGGTCGCGCCCGCGCGGCGTGAGCTCCGAGTCGTGCCAGCCGCCGACGCGCCCCTCGACGTGGTGCGTCGCCTCCGGGTGCGTCACCAGGAGGATCTCCCTCACGCGGGCTCCTCGGGTCGCGGGAGTGGATCGAGGAGCGCCGGGTCGCGGATGATGCCGATGGGCGTCGTGTCCAGCCGCACCGACTGCACGACCACGCGCTTCGAGCGGCGGCGGAGGTGGCGGCGGGCCTGCGGGGTCGCGAGGAGGCTGCCGAGCACGAGGCCCGCGCCGATCGCGAGCGTGGTGGCCATGGCGCCGACGAACGCGCCCGTCGCGCCGGAGGTGCCGGCCATCGAGTTGAGCAGCGCCGAGGCGACCGCGAGCGACGGCAGGAGGGAACCGCAGAAGGCGGGCACCGCGATGGCCGTGGCCGACACCCGGAGGCGCGCCGCGACCACCGTCCCGAGCGCGCCGAGCAGCGTCGCGACGAGGAACGTGCCGGCGAGCAGCGGCACGCCCGCCGTGCGGAGGACGTAGAGCGACGTCGTGCCCACGAGCGCGACGGCGATGGCCACGGGCATCACGCGCGCGTTGGCGCCCTGCGTGATCCCCGTCGCGCCGGCTGCGAAGAACGTGGTGATGAGCAGCATCCAGAAGGGCAGGGCGCGGAGGGTGATGTCGGTCGGGTCGACCTCGATGTCGACGCCCGCGGTGAGCGCCAGGCCGCCCGGGATGCCGACCGCGATGCCCGCGACGATGAGCACGATGATCATCGCCCGCGACAGCGCCATGGCCCGGAACCCGGAGATGGCGTCCTGCGCCCACGTGACGATCGTGACGTGGGGGAGGATCAGCACCACCACGGCCGCGACCATGGCGGCCGCGCTCCCGGCGGGCATGATGCCCGACCAGATGGCGAGCGTGCCGATCGCGGCGACGGCGGCCGACTGCACGGCCACCACGAAGAAGGGCGGGATGCCGCGGCGGGCGAGCTGCCGGCCCAGCACCATCGAGCCGATCATCAGGAGGAACGCGCCCACGGCGCCCGCGAGCGAGCCGCCGGCCTGCAGCGAGACGGAGACGCCGAAGAGGCCCATGGACGCGTCGGTGATCCACGACGGCCAGCGCGGCGGCGACTTCAGCACCTCGACGAGGCCGTCGACGGCGCTCGTCATGTCGCGGTCGTCGTGGAGGAGCTCGTCGACGATCTGGTACACGAGCGACAGCCGGTGCAGGTCGCTGCCCTCGGCCGTGACGACGCGCAGCTTCACGAGCGGCGGGCCCTCGTGCGGCGCGTACTGGATCGTGATGGCCGTGCCCGTGATGTCGAGCTCGAGCGGCGCGAGGTTCCACTTCGTGCTCACGGCGACGATGGCGATCTCGACGGCGCGCACGTCGGCGCCGGATGCGAGCATCACCTCGCCGAGGTCGAGGCAGAAGTCGACGATCTGGCGCGGGGAGTAGAGGTCGCCGAGTCGGCCGTGCGCGGGCTCGGTGCCCTCGTAGATGGTGCCGCGGAGGCGCGCGCGGACGTCGCGCATCTCCTGCGGGTTGACGCGGCGGCGGCGCTGGCGCGGCGGACGCGCGGCGCCGGGGTCCCGGCGGGGGCGCCGCGGATCCGCGGGCGGCGGGGTGGTGCTCAGCGCGATCAGCGCTCCGTTCGGTTGCCGGCCCGCGTGGAGCGGGGGCGGATGGTGGATCGGTCCCACCCTAGGCGTCACGAAGGGGACACGCCCGCGCGGCGCCCGACCCGGAAGGGGTCGGACGCCGCGCGGGAGGAACGGACGGGTCAGCCCTTGGGGCAGGAGCTGAGCGACGCGCTGATGGGCCCCTCGACCTTCGGGGCCGGGCAGATGAACTTCGTGTACTCGTGGTTGTCGTCGAGGAAGCGCTTGAGGAACGCCGTGACCGCGACGCGGATCGTGGCGACCGGCACGTGCTCGCCGGCGGCGTGGCCGAGGCCCTTCAGCTCGAGGTACTGCTTCGGCGTGCCGACGGGGATGGAGTCGTAGATGGGCTTGCCCATGTACTTCGGGTCGGCGACGTCGTCCTTCTGGCCGGTGATGACGAGGCTCGGCGTCGTCATCTTCGGGTACGACGGGGTCGTCGCGTTCGGGTCGTTCACGTCGGGGATGTCGAACGGCATGAGCCCGATCGCGGCCTTGACGGACGGACGAGCCTGCGCGGCCTGGAAGGTGCCGCCGCCGCCGAACGAGTAGCCGATGAAGCCGAGGTCCTTCGCGGAGACCAGGGACTTCACCGCGCTCTGGTCGGTGAGGTAGTCGGCCGCGGCGAGGATCTCGGTGGCGCGCTGGTCGGGGAGATCGCCCACGTCGAGCGTGTCGATCGCGAAGGCGACGAAGCCCTGCGAGGCGACGAGCTCCGCCATCTCCTTCTCGTCGGCGTTCGTGTCGGTGAAGCCGGGCGTGATGACGACGGCGCCGAGGACGGGCTTGCCGGTGTCCTGCGGCGTGTAGATGACGCCGCCGCCGAACGTCTTCACGGCCGTCTTCGGGACGACGGTGGTGCGGACCGCGAAGGGCGCGTGGTGGTGGTTCTGGGCGACGGTGCTGTGCGAGGTGGACGCGCGGTGGGCGGGCGCGGAGGCCTGCGCGGCGGTCGGGATCGCGAGCGTGGCGACGAGCGCGACGGTGGCGACGGCCGCGGAGCGGCGGAGCGGGGAGGACATGACGGACATGGGTGTCTCTCTGTTCGTGGTGAGGGGGAGCCCGGGCAGACGCCTCGGGCAGGGTGCTGCTGGACGTTAGGGGCTCGCGCCTGGGAATGCGTGCCGGTCATCCCCAGCTGCGATGCCTGGGGATGAATGCCCCGCTCGATGCCCCCGTGTGCCTCACGCGGGCGCATCAGGCGACCCGGGCGTCCGCTCCCGCTGCGCGCCCCCATACGAGCCGGGATCCGCGCCCGAGCGGGACCTCCCGACCGCGCTCAGCCGAGCAGCGCGCGCACGTCGGCCAGCGTCAGCCCCGCCGCCGCGGCGATGCGGTGCTCGTCGAGCCCGTCGGCATGCGCGGCCCGCACGCCCTCCCGGAGGTCGGCGAAGCCGCGCGCGTACCCGGCCGCCAGCTCCGTGAGGCGCGCGGCGTGCGCGTCCCGGGACGGATCGCGGGCCGGTGGCGTCGCGCCGACGGCGATCACCCAGTCGGCGTCGGGGTGCCGCGCCCGGAGCACCAGCCGCCGCGCCGTGGGGAGGTCCGGCGCCGACCAGTCGAGCCCGCCGAGGTCCGCGAGCGGCACCCACCGCAGCTCGTCGTGGTCGGTGCTCGACGTCGGCGGCTCGCCGACCGGATCCGCCAGGTAGCACGAGAGGTCGATCACCCGGTCGCCGACGGGCACCTCGGAGCGGTCGACGACCGCGCCGACCGTCACGTCGATCCCGAGCTCCTCGCGGATCTCGCGCGCGAGGGCCTCCTGTGGCGTCTCGCCCGGCTCGACCTTGCCGCCGGGGAACTCCCACGTGCCGGCGCCGGACGTGTGGGGCGCCCGGCGGCAGGCGAGGGCGCGCCCGTCGCGGATCAGCACGGCCGCCACGACCTCGAGTCCCGCCATGTCGCGCCTCCGTCCGGGCCGTCCGCCCGCGTCGACGCTACCGGCCGCGCCCGGGGCGGCGGCACCCGCCCTGTACCGTGGGGGTCCGGCATCCGCCGCGACGAGAGGCTCACGCACGTGAAGATCAGCCATCAGCGTCACTTCGTGGTCGCCGCCGAGGTGCTGCACCACCCGAAGGCGGCGGATCAGCTCGGCATCTCGCGCGCGAAGCTCGCCTCCTCCATCCGCGCGGTCGAGGAGCACTACGGCAAGGCCGTGTTCGACCCGCAGAGCACCGAGACGCGGCTCACGAAGACCGGCCGCCTCGCCTACGAGGAGGCGCTCGAGGAGCTCGCGAAGCCGTCCACCCCGCCCGAGGCGCCGAAGCCGCCCGCCGGCGGCAAGGCGAAGGCCTCCAAGGGGCAGGGCCGTGCGCCCGTGGTCAAGGGCCAGCCCAAGCCGTACAAGCGCACGCAGGGGCGCTGACCCGGGATCGGATCAGCGCCCCTGCGCGAGCGGTGGTGCGTCCTACTTCTTCAGGAACTCCAGCACGGCCTGGTTCCACTCCTCGGGGTGGCTGACCGTGACGCCGTGCGGCGCGTCCTCCACGACGTGCAGCTCGGAGCCCGCGATGGCACGGTGGGTGCGCTCGCCGGATCCCTCGAACGGCACGGTCGCGTCGCTGTCGCCGTGGATGACGAGCGTCGGCACCGTGACCTTCGTGAGGTCGTCGCGGAAGTCCGTGGTCGCGAAGGCGGCCATCGACGCGAGCGCCGCGTGCTTCTTCGACTGGTGCGCGAGGGCGATGGCCTCCTGGCGCTCGGCCTCCGTGACCTTCAGCACCCCGTTCGCCGAGAAGAACCCGGTCGTGAACTCGTCGTAGAAGGAGTCCTCGTCCTTCGTGAGGCCGGCGGTCATCTCGGCGGCGGCGTCCTTCGTGAGCGGGCCGTCCGGGTTGTCGTCGGTCTTCTCCAGGTACGGCGGCACGGCGGACGCGAAGACCACGCTGTGGAGGCGCTCCTCGCCGCGGGTGCCGATGTAGCGGGCGATCTCGCCGCCGCCCATCGAGAACCCGACGAGGGTCACGTCGCGGAGGTCGAGCGCGGTGAGCAGCGCGTCGAGGTCCGACGCGAAGGTGTCGTAGTCGTAGCCCGTGAGCGGCTTGTCGCTTCGGCCGAAGCCGCGGCGGTCGTAGGTGATGACGCGGTAGCCGGCGGCCTCGAACGCGGGCACCTGCTTCTTCCACGACTCGCCGGACAGCGGCCAGCCGTGGATGAGGACGACGGGGCGGCCGGATCCGCCGGTGTCGTCGACGTGCAGGTTCGTGTCCTTCAGGAGCCCGTGGTGGGCGGTGATCTCGGTCATGCGATCGTCCTTCCGTCTTCGGTGGGTTCGTGCAGCGCTGGGTCGCTCCGGAGCCGTCCGCCGGGCGGTGCGGTTCCCGGATCACCTGCGGCACGCACCGGGGCGCTGCCAGCAGGATGGACCCATGACCGAAGCCAACTCCTCCTACCGCGCCGCCCGTGACCTCCTGCAGGAGATGCGCACCGACCGGACAGGCGCGGCGGCGCGCTTCGCGTGGCCGGACGTGGGGGAGTCCTTCAACTGGGCCGTCGACTGGTTCGATTGCGTAGCGCGGGGGAACGACCGGGTGGCGCTGCGCGTCGTGGCGGGCGACGGCTCCGAGCGGAGCGTCACCTTCGACGAGATGGCGACGCGCTCCGACCGCGTCGCGACCTGGCTCGTGGGGCTCGGGGTGCGCAAGGGCGACCACGTCATGCTCATGCTCGGCAACCGGGTGGAGCTGTGGGAGGCGATGCTCGCGATCATGAAGGCGGGCGCCGTGATCCTGCCCACCTCGACTGTGCTCGGCTCCGCGGACCTCGCCGACCGCGTCGAGCGCGCGGGCGTCCGCGCCGTGATCGCCGACGCCGCGCACACCGCCGTGCTCGACGAGGTGCCGGGCGCGTTCCTGCGCATCGCGATCGGCGCGAGCGACGACGCGCCCGCGACCGCCGGCTGGACCGACTACCGCGCGGCCGACCACGCGCCCGCCGAGTCGGTGCGCGTGGCCGTCGCGTCCACGGATCCGGCGCTCGTCTACTTCACCTCGGGCACCACGAGCAAGCCGAAGATGGTCGTGCACACGCACGTCTCGTACCCGGTCGGGCACCTGACGACCGCGTACTGGCTGGGCCTGCGGCCCGGCGACGTGCACCTCGCCATCAGCTCGCCCGGCTGGGGCAAGCACGCGTGGAGCTGCTTCTTCGCGCCGTGGATCGCCGAGGCCACCGTGTTCGTGCACGACTACGCGCGGTTCGACGCGCACGCGCTCGTGGAGCAGCTCGACCGCGCCGAGGTGACGACGTTCTGCGCGCCGCCGACCGTGTGGCGGATGCTCATCCAGGCGGGCATCCGGGAGCGGCCGGGGCGGCTGCGCGAGATCATGTCGGCCGGAGAGCCGCTCAACCCCGAGGTCATCGCGCGCATCGAGGAGTGGTGGGGGCTCGTGATCCGCGACGGCTACGGCCAGACGGAGACCACGGCCATCGTCGCGAACGCGCCCGGCGACCCCGTCGTGCCGGGCTCGATGGGCACGCCGCTGCCGGGCGTCGACCTCGTGCTCGTGGACCCGGTCACGGGCGAGCGCGCCGACGAGGGCGAGATCTGCCTCGACCTCGCCACCCGGCCCGTCAACCTCATGGCCGGGTACCTCGGCGACGAGGAGCGCACCGCCGAGGCGATGCGCGACGGCCTCTTCCACACGGGCGACGTCGCCCGACGTGATCCGGACGGCACCATCACCTTCATCGGCCGCACCGACGACATCTTCAAGTCCTCCGACTACAAGATCTCGCCGTTCGAGGTCGAGAGCGTGCTCATCGAGCACCCGGCCGTCGCCGAGGCCGCGGTCGTCGGCGCGCCGGATGCCGTGCGGCTCAACGTCGCCAAGGCCTACGTGCACCTCGCGGCCGGATGGGAGCCCGACGAGGAGACCGCGCTCGCCGTGCTGAGGCACGCGCGCGAGCGGTGCCCGGCGTTCATGCGCGTGCGCCGCGTGGAGTTCGGCGAGCTGCCGAAGACGGCCTCGGGGAAGATCCGGCGGGTGGAGCTCCGGCAGCGCGAGGTCGACGCCGCCGACGCGGGCGAGCGGCTCGTCGGCGAGTGGCGCGACGACCAGTTCCCGGGGCTCCGGGCGCGCTGATCGCCGGCGCCCGGACCCGTCGTCGCGGCGGGCGACGACGCGCCCCCGACGGCCGGTAGCATCCCGTCATGCCCCTCGCGTCCTCGCCCGCCCCCGAGCCGCGGCGGGCCGCCCGGTGAGGGAGAACCCGTCGTACGCGCTCGAGGACGAGGGCGAGATCCGCCGGCTCGTGACGGAGAACCCGTGGGCCACGATCGTCAGCGGCACGGGCGCCGGGCTCGTCGCCTCGCACTACCCGGTGCTGCTCGATCCGGCTCGCGACGACCTCGTGCTGCTCACCCACGTGGGCCGTCCCGACGAGCGGATCCACGAGCTCGGGCTCCGCAGCGGCCCCGACGGCGAGGTGCTCGTCATCGTGCAGGGCCCGCACGGCTACGTCTCGCCCGGCTGGTACGACGCCGACCCCGCCGTGCCCACCTGGAACCACATCAGCGCGCACCTCACCTGCCGCGTCGAGATCCTGTCGGCCGAGGAGAACCTGCGCGTGCTGGGGCACCTCGTCGACCGCTTCGAGGACCGGATGCCCGAACCGCGCCGCATGGCGGGCACGGCCGCCGACGCCGCCTACTCCGCGCGCATCAGCGCGGGCACCGTGGGCCTCCGGCTCGTCGTCACGCGGTTCGTCGCCAAGGCCAAGCTCAGCCAGGACAAGCCGCCGCACGTGGTCGAGCGCGTGCTCCACGAGCTGGAGCACGGCGCGGAGTACCCGGACCGGGCGCTCGCCGCGGAGATGCGCCGGGCCCGGGCGCGCGACGCCGACGGATCCGCCGAGGGCGACGCGTGAGCGCGCTGCTGCTCGCGGGCGGACGCGTGGCCGGGTCAGCCGCGCCCGTCGACGTGCTCGTGCGCGACGGGATCGTCGCGTCGGTCGGGCCCGCCGGATCCGCCGACCCCGCCGGAGCCGAGGTCCGCGCGCTCGACGGCCGGTTCGTGATCCCCGGCCTCTGGGACAACCACGTGCACTTCACGCAGTGGACCAAGGTGTCCCGCCGCCTCGACCTCTCCCGGGTGTCGTCCGCCGCGGAGGCCGTCGCGCTCGTGCGGGACGCGCTCGCCGCGCGCGTCGCCGCGTCCGGCGGCGCCGTGACGGGCCCGGGCGGCGGCGTCCGCGAGGCGCTCGTCGGCTACGGGTTCCGCGACGGCCTCTGGCCCGACCTCCCCACCAAGCACCTGCTCGACGCCGTCGCGGGCGACACCCCCGTCCTCCTCGTGAGCGGCGACCTGCACTGCTGCTGGGCGAGCTCGGCGGCCCTCGCGCCGCACGGCTACGGCGACCACCCGACCGGCCTCCTGCGCGAGGACGACTGCTTCGCCTTCATGTACCGCGTGGAGGAGGGCGACGCCGCCTCGCTCGACGCGCAGGCCGTGGAGGTCGCCCGCGACGCCGCCCGCCGCGGGGTCGTCGGCGTGGTCGACCTCGAGATCGACTGGAACCCGGATCGCTGGCGCCGCCTCGCCGCCCTCGGGCACGGCGCCCTCCGCGTGGAGTGCGGCATCTGGCCGCAGGACCTCGACCGGGCGCGCGACGAGGGCCTCCGCACCGGCGACGTGATCCCGGGCACGCACGGCCTCGTGCGCGTCGGGCCCGCGAAGGTCGTCACCGACGGATCCCTCAACACCCGCACCGCGTACTGCTTCGACCCGTACCCCGACCTCGACGGCCAGGGCGGCGACGCGCACGGCGGCGCCTGCGGCACGCTCTCCGTGCCGCCCGAGGAGCTGCGCGGGCTGATGCTGCGCGCCGCCCGGCAGGGGCTCCGGCCCGCCATCCACGCCATCGGCGACCACGCCAACCGGCTCGCGCTCGACGCGTTCGCGCACCTCGACGAGGAGCTCCGGGGCACGCACCGCGACGCGGACGGCACGTCCGGATCCATCGAGCACGCCCAGCTGCTCACGCACGAGGACGTGGCGCGCTTCGCGGCGCTCGGCGTCGTCGCGAGCGTCCAGCCCGAGCACGCGATGGACGACCGCGACGTCGCCGACGTCTACTGGGCCGGCCGCACGGGCCGCGCGTTCGCGCTCGCCGACCTCCGCGCCGCGGGCACGCGCCTCGCGCTCGGCTCCGACGCGCCGGTCGCGCCGCTGGATCCGTGGGCCACGATGTCCGCCGCGGTCGGCCGGTCGCGCGACGGCCGGGCGCCGTGGCACCCCGAGCAGGCCATCGACCGGGCCGCCGCGCTCGACGCGTCGGTGCGCACGCGCGTGGCGCCGGGGGAGCGGGCCGACCTCGCGATCGTGGAGCGGGATCCGCTCGCCGACGCCACCACCGCCGACGACCTGCGGGCCATGCGCGTGTCCGCCACCCTGCTCGGCGGCCGGTTCACGCACGACACGCTCGGGAGCTGACCCGAGGAACACCGCGCGGGCGCCGGGCGTTGGGCAGGGCATGAGAGCAATCGCCTACACCCGCACCGGTGCCCCCGACGTCCTGCAGCTGGTCGACCGCGACGAGGCCGCGCCCGGCCCCGGCGAGGTGCGCGTCCGCATCGTCGTCTCGGGCGTGAACCCCACCGACTGGAAGTCCCGCGACGGCGGAGCGCCCGGCCAGGAGCTGCCGTTCCCCGAGGTCGTCCCGAACCAGGACGGCGCGGGCGTCATCGACGCCGTCGGGCCCGACGTCACGGACCTCGCCGTCGGCGACCGCGTCTGGATCATGCTGGCCGCCCACGGCCGCCCCACCGGCACCGCGCAGGAGAAGACGGTCCTCCCGGTCGACCGCGTCGCGCCCCTGCCCGACGGCCTCTCCTTCGACCTCGGCGCCAGCCTCGGCGTCCCCGCCGTCACGGCGCACCGCGCGCTCACCGTCTCCGAGGACGGCCCGTCGCGCCTCGCGCCCGGCGCCCTCGCCGGGAAGCACGTGCTCGTCGCCGGCGGCGCGGGCGCGGTGGGCCACGCGGCCATCCAGCTCGCGCGCTGGGCCGGCGCCACCGTGATCACCACGGTCAGCTCGCCCGAGAAGGCCGCGCTCGCGACGGCCGCCGGCGCGCAGCACGTCGTGGACTACAAGCACGGCGACGCGGTGGCCGAGATCCGGTCCATCGCGCCCGACGGCGTCGACCTGATCGTCGAGGTCGCGCCCGCGCAGAACGCCGAGCTCAACCAGGCGGTCGCCAAGAACCGCGCCTCGGTCGCCGTGTACGCGAACAACGGCGGCGACACCGTGACGCTCCCCGTGGTCGACAGCTTCGTGAAGAACCTCCGCTACCAGTTCCTGCTGCTGTACACGGTGGGCCGCGACGCGCTCGACACGGCCCGCGCGGACATCCACCTCGCGGCTCTCGACGGCGCGCTGCCCGTCGGCGAGGAGGCCGGCCTGCCGATCACCCGCTTCGCGCTCGAGGACGCGGCGGCCGCGCACCGGGCGGTCGAGGACGGCGTGACGGGCAAGGTGCTCATCGACGTGACGCCCGCCTGATCCTCCCCCCACGACGGCGATGGCCGCACCGCCTCGGGCGGTGCGGCCATCGGCCTGTCGGGCGTCGTGCGTCGGCGCGGTCTACTCCAGGGCGCGGCGGGAGCCCGGCGCGCGTGCGATGAGGCCCTGCATGATCAGCGGCGCCAGCGCGCTCGCGTTGAGGCAGGTGGAGATGAGGAACGCGATCGCGAGGAGCGTCGCGGGGATTCCCCACGCGTCGGCCATGAGGTGCAGCCCGAGCACCGCGAGCGCGAGCACGAGCAGCAGCCACGAGGATCCGCGGGACCACTGCGGCAGGCGCGGCGCGGCGAGCGCGACGAGCGCCATGATCCCGGCGTTCACGACGGCGATGACGAGAGCGGCGCTCACGCGGCCGCCCTTCCGGGTGGTGCGATGGATGTCCTGGCGTGCTCGTGCATGGTGTCGTCCCCCTTCGACGGGCCGGTCGGCCTGCTCCCACTCTGACGCGACGGGAGCGTCCGGTGAAGTCGTCGGAAGGGGGGACACGCGACCGCCCGGGCGCGTCGTCAGGGCGCGGCGACGACCGTCGGCGCGAGACCTGCGAGGTCGAGACCCACGTCGACCACCACGACCCGGCCCGCGAGCGCCCGCGCCGGCCCCCGCAGCAGCCCGGCCTTGCTCGCGCCGAAGGTGACCGTGACGTCGGCGGGCAGCACCGTCGGATCCGGCACCGCGCCGTCGTCGCAGCCGACGCCGCTCGGGAGGTCGCACGCGATCACGCGCGGGCCGCCCTCGTCGGCGACCACGGGCAGGAGCGCGGCGACCACGCGCCGCGCCTCCCCGCGGAGCGCCGGATCCACGGTCGTGCCGATGCCGAGGATCCCGTCGACCACGAGCGCCGACGACGCGCCGAGCGCCGCCACGGCCGCGTCGTCGAGGTCCTCGGCCCGGTCGACGCGGATGCCCGCCGCGGCCGCCTGCGCGGCGCTGTCCTCGTGGATGCGGGAGGCCGTGCGGATCACGCGCACCTCCCGGCCCTCCCGCCCGAGCTCCGCGGCCGCGAGCAGCGCGTCGCCGCCGTTGTTCCCGGCGCCGACCAGCATGAGCACGGATCCCATGGGCGCGAGCTCCCGGCACGCGCGGGCCAGCCCCGCGGCGGCGACCCGCATCAGCTGCGCCCCGGCGGCGAGCAGCGGCGCCTCGGCGGCGCGGATGTCGGCCGCCGCGTACCCGTCCCGCAGCTCGCCCATGAGTCCAGTCTGCCGTGCGCGGTCCGGGCCGTCAGGCGTCGTCGTCGGCGGAGGCGAGGATCCGGTCGAGCGCGCGCCGGGCGTCCCGGACCTGCCGGTCGGCGGGATCCGCGTCCCCCGCGCACGTGGTGAGCGCCTTCCAGATCGCCCACCCCCGACCGCGAGCCCAGGCGTCGTCGTCGACCGGCAGGCGGTCGCGGAACGCGCGTCGGCCGTCGTCCGTCAGCAGCGTCCACGCCACCGCCAGGTCGCAGGAGGGATCGCCGACGCCGCACGTGCCGAAGTCGATCACGCCGCAGAGCTCGCCGCGGTCGAGGAGGATGTTGCCCGCGGCGAGATCGCCGTGGAACCACACGTCGTCGTCCCGCCAGCTCGCTCCGAGCGCGCGGGTCCACACCCCCATCGCGCGGTCCGCGTCGACTCGACCCCCGAGGTCGCGCAGCGCCGCGCGGGTCCCGGCGTCGTAGGTGCGGAGCGGAGCGCCCCGGAACCAGTTGTGCGCGCCCGGCCGCGGGCCGCCGGTCGCGTCGACGCCCCGCAGGGCGCGGACGAGGTCGGCGAGGTCCTCCGCGAAGCGCACCGGATCCGCCACCCGCTCCGACCGAGCGGTCTCCCCGGCGATCCACCGGTACACCGACCAGGGGAACGGGTAGCCCGCGCCCGGGCGGCCCTCCGCGAGCGGCACGGGGATCGGCTGCGGCAGGGCGGGCGCGAGCAGCGGGAGCCAGCGCTGCTCCTTCGCCACGGCCAGGGCGTACGGCGCCGCGCTGGGCAGCCGCACGAGCATGTCGTCGCCGAGCCGGAAGGTGCGGTTGTCCCAGCCGCCGGGGTCGACGGGCGTCACGGGGAGCCCCGCCCAGGCGGGGAGCTGCTCGGCGAGGAGCCGTCGCACCTGCGGCACGTCCACGGTGATCCGCACGGGCACGGGGCCCGGATCGGGGACGCCGGTCACCGTCGCCGTCCCGCCTCGCGCCGCCCCACTACGGCGCGATCTCGTCGACGATCAGCTCCGCCCACGCCCGGTACACGCGTCCGTACAGCGTGTCCTGCGGATTCGGCGCCGAGAACTCCGGGATGCGCCACGTGGGGAACGGGACGCTCGCGGTGCGCGCGTGCCGGGCGACGACGCGTCGCGTGCCGCGGTTGAGGGCATCCGCGTGCCGGCCGATGGCGCCGGCGATGAGCGGGGGTGTCGCCGGCGAGTCCTGCAGCGGCGGCACCTCCGCGATCAGCACGAGGGCGTCCGCGGGCATGCGCGCGTGCACGTCCGCGATGCACGCGTCGAGGAGCGACTCCCAGAGCGGCGTCGGCGTGAAGCGGATCGCGTCGCCGATGCCGAGCACGATGACGGCCACGTCGGTGCTCGCCCAGGCGGGGAAGGCGTCGAGTCCCGGGCGCCAGGAGCGCACGGTGAAGTCGGGGAACGGCTGCACGGCCCAGAACACGCCGCGGCCGGTGCGCACCGACAGCTTGTGGGCGACCTGGCCGGCGATGCCGAGGTCGTGCGAGACGGTCTGGTAGCCGACGGCCGTGCCCTCGCCGACGACGGCGAGGCCGTACGGATCCGGCCCCGGCTGCGAGCCCGTGGGGGAGTCGCGCGGGAAGGTGGCGCGGCGCATCTCGCGGTAAAGCAGCCGGTACTGCACGCGGCCGACGGTGGCCGAGCGGAGCGCGGCGAGCGGACCGGAGACCAGGGCGAGGAGTCCGCGGGACGCACGCGGATGCGCTGCGCTGCCCATCGCCGCCCGTCCTCCCTGGTGCCCGCCCGTGGCGAGCCCGAGACGCAGGATATCCCGAGCCCGGGTCCGCTCGCCGGGACGTCGCGGATCGGCTGTCCGCGAGGGCCTGCGGGATCAGGCCAGGAGGTCGCGCACCATGGGCGCCACGATCGTGCCGTAGCGCTCGATGCCGCCCATCATGCGCTCGTGCGAGAACGGGCCCGCGCTGTACTTGAGGTCGAAGCGCGTCGCGCCGACGGCCGTCAGGGTCGCGGCGATCTTGCGGGCGACCGTCTCGGGCGAGCCCACGTAGAGCGACCCGTGGTCGATCTCCTGCTCGTAGGAGGCGCGGGCGAGCGGCGGCCAGCCGCGGTCCTTGCCGATGCGCGCGTGCATCACCTGGTAGTCGGGGAAGAACGCCTCGCGCGCCTCGGCGTCGGTCTCGCCGACGTAGCCGGGCGAGTGGATCCCGACGGGCAGGCGCGGCTGCTCGAGCTGGTCGTTGGCGCGCGCGAACAGGTCGGCGTAGGGGGCGAAGCGGTGCGGCTCGCCGCCGATGATCGCGAGCATGAGCGGGAAGCCGTGGCGCGCGGCGCGGACGACCGACTCGGGGCTGCCGCCGACGCCCACCCAGGTAGTGAGGCCCTTCGCCGTCTTCGGGAAGACGTCGTGGTCGGTGAGGCCGGCGCGCGTCGATCCGCTCCAGGTGACGGGCGTCTCCTTCACGAGCTCGGCGAAGAGGCCGAGCTTCTCCTCGAAGAGGCGCTCGTAGTCGCTCAGCTCGTAGCCGAACAGCGGGAACGACTCCGTGAACGATCCGCGGCCGAGGATGACCTCCGCGCGGCCGTCCGAGACGGCGTCGAGCGTGGCGAAGCGCTGGAAGACGCGCACGGGGTCGTCGGAGCTGAGCACGGTGACGGCGGAGCCGAGGCGGATGCGCGAGGTCTTCGCGGCGATGGCGGCGAGCGCGACCTCGGGGGCGGAGATGGCGTAGTCGTCGCGGTGGTGCTCGCCGAGGCCGATGAAGTCGATGCCGACCTGGTCGGCGAGGACGCCCTCGGCGACGACGTTGCGGATCACCTCGGCGTAGGGCAGCTCGCGGCCGTCCGGTCCTACCGTGACGTCGCCGAACGTGTCCAGTCCGAGCTCGATCTCCTGCGCCATGCTGCCCTGCTTCCCTATCCATGCGAACGTATGCATCTGGGTCAACTTTAGGGGCGGGACCGGCATTCCCGCGAATCGCGCGGGCGGCGGGCCGTGTCAGTCGACGAGGGGCTCGGCGCGCGCGATCTCGGTGTCCTCCACGCGCGACTCCGGCATGAGGAGCCCCGCGATCACCGTGGCGAGCGCGCACACGCACACCGCGAGGAACACGGCGCCGGATGCGGCGATCACGGCGTCCGGGTCTTTCTGGCCGCCCGCGGACTCCGCGAAGATCGCGTTGGCGATCGCGCCGAAGACGGCGACGCCGACCGCGCTGCCGATCGAGCGCGCGAACAGGTTCGCGCCCGTGACCACGCCGCGCTCGCCCCAGCCGACGCTCGACTGCGCGCCGATGAGGCTCGGCGTCGCGACGAGCCCGAGCCCCAGGCCCACCACGAAGCAGCCGACCGAGATGCCGACGAGCGTGGGCGTCGCCGCGAGCAGCGCGATGGATCCGGTGCCCACGATCGTGAGCGCCATGCCGATGAGCACCGTGCGGCGGAACCCGATGCGGAGGTAGAGCCGGCCCGACAGCGACGCCGAGATCGGCCAGCCGATCGTGAGCGCCGCGAGCGCGAGGCCGGAGACGAGCGGCGTGACGCCGATCGACCCCTCGAGGTAGGTGGGCACGTAGGAGGTGAGTCCGATGAGGATCGCGCCGACGCCGAGCGACACGAGCGTGGTCGTGAGCAGCAGCCGCCGGGAGAACACCCAAAGCGGCAGCACGGGCTCGGCGGCGCGGCGCTCCACGAGGAGGAACGCGACGATCAGCACGCCGCCGACCGCGAACGATCCGATGCTCGGCACGGAGTCCCACGCCCACGCCTGGCCGCCCTCCAGCACCGCGAGGATCAGGAGGCTGAGGCCCGCCGTGAGGAGCGCGGCGCCCGCGTAGTCCACGCGGTGCCTGCTGCGCTCGATGGACTCGTGGAAGCGGCGGACGATCATCCAGCCGGCGACGAGGCACAGCGGCACGTTGACGAAGAAGATCCAGCGCCAGGTCGTGAACTCGGAGAACACGCCGCCGAGGGTGGGGCCGACCACGCTCGAGACCGCCCAGACGCTCGCGAGGTAGCCCTGGGTCTTGGCGCGCTCGGCGACCGTGTAGATATCGCCCGCGATGGTGATCGCCATGGGCGCGACCGCGCCGGCGCCGAGCCCCTGGATCGCCCGGGCCGCGATGAGCGCGGGCATGCTCCAGGCGAACCCGCACAGCACGGAGCCCACGAGGAACAGGCCGATGCCTGTGAGGATGATCGGCTTCCGCCCCACGGTGTCGCTGAGCTTCGCGTAGAGCGGCACCGACACCGCCTGCGCGAGCAGGTAGATGGAGAAGAGCCACGGGAACGAGGCGAAGCCGCCGAGGTCGTCCACGATGGACGGCACCGCGGTGGCGAGGATGGTCGAGTCGATGGCCACGAGGCCCGTCGTCATCATCAGGGCGACGAGGATCGGGCCGCGCTCGGATCGGAATCCGACGCCGCTGGTGTCAGTCATGAGCCTCCCGGGTCGAACGGTGAACGGGTGGGAGGTCGGTGGCATTCCCGCCACGCGGGACGGGTGTGGTCCACTGGGGGCACCCCACCGGAAGGACCCTGAGTGACGTTCCGCGCCCCCGACGCCTTCACCACCCGCCCCACGCTCCTCGGCACGTTCGGCATGAGCGCCTCCACGCACTGGCTCGCGTCCGGCACCGGCCAGGCCGTGCTGGAGCGCGGCGGCAACGCGTTCGACGCCGCGGTCGCCGCCGCCTTCGTGCTGCACGTCGTGGAGCCGCACCTCAACGGCCCCGGCGGCGACATGACCGCCGTCGTGCAGGTCGCGGGGGAGGCCGCGCCGAAGCTCCTCATGGGACAGGGATCCGCGCCCGCCGCCGCGACGCCCGAGCGCTTCCGGGAGGAGGGCCTCGACCGCGTGCCCGGCGCCGGCGCGCTCGCCGCGGCCGTGCCCGCGGCGGTCGACGCGTGGCTCCTCCTGCTGCGCGACCACGGCACGTGGGAGGTCGCCGACGTCTGGGCGTTCGCCATCGGGTACGCGCGGGACGGGCATCCGGTGCTGGAGAGCGTGCGCCGCACCATCGCGGGCGTCGCCGACCTGTTCCGCGAGCACTGGTCCGCCTCCGCCGGGTTCTGGATGCCCGACGGCGAGGCGCCCGCGGCCGGATCCCTCGTGCGGAACCCCGCATGGGCCGCCGCCATGGAGCGGATCCTGTCGGAGTCGTCGTCCGCCGCGGGCCCGGGCGCGACGCGCGAGGACCGCATCGAGGCGGCCCGCACGGTCTGGGCCGAGGGCTTCGTCGCCCGGGAGATGGTCGCGAGCGTGCAAGATCCGCACCGGCACTCCACGGGCGCCGACCACGCCGGACTCCTCACGGCCGAGGACCTCGCCGGCTCGCGCGCCTCGTGGGAGGACGCGGTGTCCATCGACTTCCGCGGGGTGCGCATCTGGAAGACGGGCGCCTGGGGCCAGGGGCCGGCGCTGCTGCAGGCGCTCATGATCCTCGACGGGTTCACGGACGAGGAGATCGACCCGGCGACGGCCGCGGGGATCCACCGCATCATCGAGGCGCAGAAGCTCGCGCTGGCCGACCGCGAGGCGTACTACGGCGACGCCGTGCCGGGCGGAGCGCCCCTCGACGTGCTGCTCAGCGCGGAGTACGCGGCGGAGCGGCGCGCGCTCATCACGGACGAGGCGTCGCACGAGCTGCGGCCCGGCCGCGTCGACGGTGTGGAGCCGTTCCTGCCGCCGCTCGTCGTCGAGGGCGACGCGCCCGCCTCCTCCGGTGGAGCGGGCGAGCCGACCGTCTCGCGCACGGGCGAGACCCGCGGCGACACCTGCCACCTCGACATCGTCGACCGCTTCGGCAACATGATCTCGGCCACGCCCTCCGGCGGCTGGCTCCAGTCGTCGCCGTTCATCCCGTCGCTCGGCTTCTGCCTCGGCACGCGCCTGCAGATGACCTGGCTCGAGCCCGGCGGACCCTCGTCGCTCGTGCCCGGGCGCCGGCCGCGCACGACGCTGACGCCCACGCTGATCACGCGCGACGGCGAGCCCGTGGAGGCGCTCGGCTCGCCCGGCGGCGACCAGCAGGACCAGTGGCAGCTGCCCTACCTGCTGCGCACGATCGTCGGGGGCTTCAGCCCGCAGCAGGCCGTGGACGCGCCGACGTTCCACACGACGAGCGTCCCCGGGTCGTTCTGGCCGCGCACCTGGACGCCCGGCGGCCTCGTGGTCGAGGGGCGCGTGGGCGACGATGTGATCGCCGACCTGCGGGCCCGCGGGCACGTCGTCGAGGTCGCGGGGGACTGGACGCTCGGGCGGCTCTCGGCCGTGACGCGGGATCCGGCCACGGGCCTGCTGGGAGCTGCCGCCAACCCGCGCGGGGCGCAGGGGTACGCGGTCGGACGATGACGCTCGACCGGCAGATCGCCTCGGCCCTCATCGCCGACCACGCCCGGCGGCGCGTCGGCAGCGACGCCCAGCTGCGGGCCGCCTCTGCGCCGGGGCGGTTCGTCGCCGAGCCGGACGCCGCCACCCCGTCGACGGGCCTCGTGCTCGGTGCATCGGAGCAGCGCAACGCGACGTGCGGCGATGTCGTGGACCTCCGGGTGCTCGCGGTGGATCCGTCGTACCCGGTCGGTTCGGCGGGTACGCACGTGGATCCCGCCGAGCGCATCGCGGTCCGCTGGCACGGCCGCGGCTGCACGGTCTCGCAGGCATCCGCGTCGATGCTCGCCGAGCTCGTCGAGGGGCGGACGGCCGCGGAGGCGACGGCCCTCGTCGTGGAGCTGCGCGCGCTCATCCGCTCCCACGAGCTCCGGCCCGGCGTGGAGGAGCGGCTGGGCGACGCGTTCGCCCTCGCGGACTCCGGCCGCTACCCGCTCCGCGGCACGTGCGCGCTGCTCGCGTGGCACGCGCTGGAGGAGGCGCTCGCGCGCTGAGGCGGGTCCCGACGCGCGTCGGTCAGCCGTGCGCGCACGTCTCCTCGGCGGCGGTCTGGCCCGTCACGTCCTTCGGCAGCACGGTGCCCGGAGCGGCGGCGTCCGGGGAACCGGCGGCCGCGGATCCCGCAGACGACGAGGGCGAAGGCGCTGGCGTCGACTTCGGGGCCTGCACCCCGCCGCCGATGGAGCCGGGCGCGAGGCTGAAGTCGGAGTCCGACGTGACCGCGCTGATGAGCTGGGCGCCGGCCTGCGCGTCCGGGTCGACCCGGCCGTCGGTGCGGCGCACGCTCGGGTACTGCACGAACGTGAAGCGGTCGGTGGGGATGCCCTTGACGGTGAGGGCGATCGACGCGATCGCGGTGGCGCTGTCCATGGAGGTCGACAGCGTCATGTTCTCCACGACGGCGCGGGCGATCCCATAGACCTTCGCGGGGTTCGTCAGGGTGTCGCTGCTCGTCACCGTGCGGACGAGCGCCCCCAGGAACACCTGCTGGTTGCTGATGCGGTCCAGGTCGCTCCCGTCGCCGACGCCGTGTCGCGTCCGCAGGAACTCGGCAGCTTCGTGACCGTGGATGACGTTGATGCCGGCCGGGAGGTCGAGGCTCGTGTCCTTGTCGTGGATGGGCTTGGCCAGGCACACGGGGACTCCGCCCACGGCTTCGGACACCGCTTCGACGCCGCTGAACTGCACGACGCCGGCGTAGGGGATGTCGATCCCCGTGATGCTCTTGATGGTGCGCACGACGCAGCCGAGCCCGCCGCGGCTGAGCGCGGTGTTGAGCATGACGTGCGTCGCTCCCGGCACGTCCGGCTTCCCGTCCTCGCCCTTGCATGCGGGGATGTCGACGAGCATGTCGCGGGGGAAGGAGATGGCCGTCGCCCGCGTGTGATCGGCGCTGACGTGCACGAGGACGGTCGCGTCGTTGAGGCGGCCCGTGCCCACGACCTTCGGGTCGCCGTACCCATCGCCCTGTCCGTCTCGGCTGTCGCTGCCCACGAGCAGGATGTCCGCGCTCCCGTCGAGCCCGCCGAGCGCCGGCGGGATGGCGGCGCCGTCGGAGATGTCGACGGAGTTCGCCGAGACGGTGCGGCTCAGCTCCCACGCCGCGATCGCCGCGATCGAGGTGGCGCTGATCGCCACCACGGCGACGGTCGCGGTGAGGACGAGGGCGACGTGCCGCGCGGCGCTCGGCGGGCGCAGCCGCCCGTGTCGCGCGATCCCCGGCCGCGACGATCGTTCTGCGCCGGAGGGGCGCTCCGCGGCGGTCGGGAACTCGTCGTCGAAGGGCATGGTCGCTCCTGTGCTGGATCGGTCCCGCGGCGGCTCGTGGGCGCCGCGGGACGCGCGGACCGCTCGGGGTCTGGACGCGCGTGGCCACCGTACCGCCGCGCGGTGCGGCGGCGAGCGGATCGTCCCGGCGGTCGGGTGCCGCTCAGGGGCGCCGGTCGACGTCCGCGCCCGAGCTGAGGTCGGCCGCCTCGACGAGCCGCGCGTCGTGCGCGGAGAGGTACGCGCGGGCGCCCGCGTCGCCGCGCAGCACGTCAGCGAGCGGCATCCAGTGGGCGCGGCCGATCAGGGCGGGATGGCCGGGGCGGCCGCGGAAGACCGCCTGCCGGAGCGTCGTCGGATCCACGGGCGCCGCGTCGAGCACGCGGCGGACGGTGGCCGCCTCGAGGTCGGGGACGTCGACCGGGACGACGGCGAGCGCGACGGGCGTCGGATCGAGCGCCGTGGCGGCCCGGAGCGCCGCGCGCAGGGAGGCGGACATGCCGCCGGCCCAGTCGTCGGCGCGCACGATGATCGCGCTCGCGGCCTCGGGCCGCGTCCCGAGCAGCGCCTCGGCCGCGTCCGCCGACGCCCCGAGCACGACGAGCACGGGGTCGCAGCCGGCGCGGGCGAGCGCGCGGATCGCGGTCGCGAGCCAGGGCGTGCCGTCGGGATGCGTCGCGAGCGCCTTGGGGCCGCCGAAGCGGGTGCCGGCGCCGCCGGCGAGCACGACGCCCGCGATGCGCGTGCCCGGCCGCCGGTCGTCGGTCGCGCCCGCTGATCCCGCCTCCGCCATCCGCCCATGCTAGGAGCGCGCCCCACGCCGCCGCGGCCCCGCCGTCCCTCGCCCTCCCCGGGCGCGCGGCCTACGCTCGACGGATGGACGCCGACACCGCATTCGCCCTCGCCCTCACCCTGACGCTCGGCGTGCCGGTGCTCGTGATCCTCGCGGCCGTCGTGCTCGTCGCCGCCCGAGCCCGCGGCGCCGGCTGGGGCTGGTATCTCGTGGGGACCACGATCGTCGCGCTGGTCCTCGCCCTGGGCCTCACCGTGCTCGCGGCCTGGGCGACGCGCGACGGGGTCGGACAGCTCGACGAGGGCGCCGGCGCCTTCGGGATCGTGCTCATGGGCCTCATGGGCGCGGTCGCGACGTTCGTGATCGGCGTCATCGCGGGCACGGCCGGCCTCATCGCCGCCGCCGCGCGCCGACGCGACCGCGTGCCGTCCTCCGCGCTCGTCCACGGGTGACCCGCCCCGCCGCCACCGGGGACCGCGTGCCCCCGCGTCGGCGCACCACCCGGCCGCCGGGGCGCGTCGCCCGCACCGCGACGGGCGTCGCGACCCGCGTCGGCCCGACCGGCACCTTCGCCGTCGTCCTCGTCCTCGGCCTGCTCGTCATCACCGCCGCCACGAGCCTCTTCGCGGGCCTCTACGTCGCGGTGATCGACGACGACAGCGTCGCCCTCCTCGACGAGCCCGTGCTGCACCTCGCCATGGGCGCGCGCTCGCCGTGGCTCGACACGGCCGTCACCGTGTTCACGGAGGCCGCGGGCGTCTACGCCGTGCCGATCATGGGCGTCGCGGTGATCGCGGTCCTCGCGGTCCGCCGCCGCCAGTGGGTGCCGGTCGTGCTCGGCCTCACCGCGGGCGCCGGATCCCTCGCCATGACCGAGGTCGGCAAGGAGCTCGTCGGCCGCGACCGCCCGCCGCGCGCCGACGCCGTGCCGCCCTACGAGACGTCGCCGTCGTTCCCCTCGGGCCACACGCTCAACGCCAGCGTGGTCGCAGGCATCGTCGCGTACCTCCTCGTGCTCCGGCAGGTGCGGCGGGCGACGCGCGTGCTCACCTACGTCGTGGCCATCGCGTTCGCCGCCTCCGTGAGCCTCAGCCGGGTCTACCTCGGGCACCACTGGCTCACCGACGTGATCGCCGGCTGGCTGCTCGCGCTCGCGTGGCTGGCCCTCCTCGTGGTGGCGCACCGCGCGCGACTGCGGCTGCGGGAGGCACGCGAGCGCGACGCCGGCCGCGGCTGACCGGCCCTGCGCCGGCCGTGCCCCGGCTGAGCGCCGTCAGCCCGCCGACACCCGCCGCCCCTGCACGAACACGCCCGCGATGGCCGGCTCGCGGAGCCCCATCAGCAGGGTGAACAGGATCTGGTCGGTGGCGCGGGCGTCGTCGTCCGCGCGGATCCCGTGCTCGAGCGTCCGCGCGAGCGGCTCCCAGCGGTCCGGCGTGACGCGGAGGAAGTCGGCGTCCTTGCCCACGTCGAGGTTGCCGTAGCGCTCCTCCATGTCGAGGGCGCGAGCGCCCGCGAGCGTTCCGGTGAAGAGGAGCTCGGCGGCGTCGATCTCCACGCCCGCGTCGCCGGGCTCCGAGAGGTGCACCTTGAACGCGTCGTTGAGCACGCGCGAGACGAGCCACTCGTCGCCGGCGCCCACGTCGGATCCGATCGCCACGTTGACACCCGACGCGATCGTGCGCCGCCACGGCATGGTGCCGGAGCCGAGGAACTGCTGCGACGTCGGGCAGTGCGCGATGCTGCTGCCCGTCTCCGCGAGGCGCGCGAGCTCGGAATCCTGGCAGTGCACCGCGTGGGCGAACACGCTGCGCCGGCCGAGGAGGCTGGATCCGCCCCGCTCCGACCCGGGCAGGAAGAGACCGTCGTAGGTGTCGAGGTAGGTCTCGGTGCCGAAGACCTCGCGGACGGCGGCGATCTCGCCCGTGCCCGGCCGGTCGTTCTCGTTGAGGTGCGAGTGGAAGTGCACGCCCTGGCCGCGCGCCACGTCGTACAGCTCGCCGAGGCCGCGGAGCGTCGTGGGGGTGACCGACAGGCTGAAGCGGGGGACGATCGCGACCTGCAGCGTCGCCGTCGTCGCGTCGCCCGTGTCGAGGGCGTGCCACCGGTCGATCTCCGCGACGGACAGCGCGATCGCGTCCTCCTCCGAGGTGAGGAGCGGGGTCGCGGGGCCGGAGCCGACCGTCTGGATCCCGCGGCCGCTCACGAGCCGGAGGCCCGCGTCGCGGGAGGCCTCGAACAGGGCGTCCTGCGCGTGCGGGAACGCGGATCCGAACACCAGCGCGCTCGTCGTGCCCGCCATGACCCGGCGCCGGGTGAAGTCCGCCGCGATCATGCGCGCGAAGCCTTCGTCCTCCAGGCGGGCCTCGGACGGGAACACGCACGAGTCGAGCCACTCGAGGAGCTGGCCGCCGCCGTGCGCGCTCGTCGTGTAGGTCTGCGGGAAGTGCACGTGCGCGTCGACGAAGCCGGGGAGCAGGAAGTCGGACGCGTCGCCGTGCACGGGGGCGTCGGCGAAGGCGGCCGGGAGCTCGCGGTAGGGGCCGACCCACGCGATCCGGCCGGCGTCGTCGACCGCGAGCGCGCCGTCGGGGACGGACACGAGGTGCCGGCGGGCGTCCTGCACGAGCGGGGATCCCGTGATGTGGAGGACGTGGCCGCGGTGGACGGCGCGGCGACCCGGGGAGGCGGGAGGCGCGGGGGTGCTGGTGGTCCGGTGGTCGCTCATGCGGATCCGTTCGCTCGGCTGGTGCGCGGCGGTGCAGGGAGGCGGGATCCCGCGGGCACGGTGCGTGCGCGTCGGGCGGGATCGGGCGCCCGGTCGATGCTCGGCCGAAGGACGGGCCGCGCGCCCCGACACGCCGGAGGGCTCGCCGGCGCTCAGGAAGCGGTGACCCTTGGCCGCCGCGTCGGGCGGGCGGGCGTCGTCACGACCCGTTCGGCGAGGACGGGTCCGCATCGCCGTCGAGCAGCGGCTGGAGGAGGGCGTCGATGCGCGCGAGCCGGCGGCGTCGGATCGCGGCCATGCCCGCCACCGCGACGGCGATCACGGCCGGGAGCGTCCACGCGAGGGGCGATCCGCCGAGCGCGCCCACGGCGACGGTGCCGACGAGGAGGACCGCCGCGACCAGCACCGCCCATGGTCCACCGAGCTGGTCGTGGACCTCGCGTCGGCGGAGCAGCAGCCACCGCCAGGAGTCCGCGTCGGCGCCGGCGGGCAGGCGGCCGTCGTCGATCGCCTCGGAGACGTCGATCCACCTCATGCGGGAGGGTGCCGCGCGGCGTCGGCGAGCGATGACGAACGTGAGGACGAGGCCGGCGAACGCGCCGACGGTGAGGGTCGCGAGGAACCGCTCGACGCTCGCCTCGCGGCCGAACGCGACCCGCGAGCAGGTCATGACCACGGCGAAGGCCACGGCGACGCCCATCCCGGGGACGATCGCGGGGGCGTCGGCGACCCGGCGGCGGGCGCGCCGGAGCCGGTCGTGCGCGGAGGACGTCGGGCCGGTCACGGTCGTGCGCCGGTCGGACGCGCGGTTCGCGCGGCAGCGTGACGAGCTCATCCAGCAGCCGGGGGAATCCGGTCGTCGGGTGCGGGCGGTGCCCAGCCGGCGCGCTCCTCGTCGTCTCGGCGCGACTGCTCCTGCAGCGGGATGAGCAGGGCGTCGACGCTGTCGCGGCGACGCGGGCGCGACACGAACAGCCAGGTGGCGTAGGGGACGAACACCGCGAGGAGCACGACGATCCCGAGGGGCAGGCTGCTGCCCGCGCGCTGCGGCAGGAAGGCGAGGCCGACCAGGAGGAGCAGGCCGACGGGCAGGAGGGCCCACGCCTCCTGGCGGATCTCACGACGACGGCGGTCGAGCGCGCCCTGCCACGCGACCCGATCCGCTCCCTGCGGCAGCTCGCCGTCCTCCGCGGCCTCCGACACCTCGACCGGCGTGGGCGCCCCGGGGTGGTACAGGCGGGTGACGAGACGCGCGCCCGCCACGGCCAGCCCGGCGACGATGGCCACGACGGCCCGGACGATCCCGCTGCCCGCCTCCTGGGGCGGCTGGTCGAGGTCGATGACCCACAGCCACGCGTACACCAGGAGCGCGAACGCGAACGCCCGCAGGAGGAACGGGGCGTGGTACCAGGCCCGTCGGAGTCGGCGGAAGAACGGCTCGGGCTGCGCGGGTGCGGTCGGGGTCATGGGAACCTCCTCGTCCTGCGCGGCGGATGCGCGCACGGCATCGAGGGAGACCCCCCGACATCCGCTCCCACCCTATCGACGAGGGCCCGCCCGGCGAGGATGCCGGTACGCTGCCGGCCCGTCGCAGTGCGTGAAAGCCGATCGTCCGAGGCCTCAGAGCCCGGCGGACGAACGGGGATCAGTCGATGGAGTCCGCGCGACGCGCCTCGCGCTCTGCGAGCTGCGCGAACAGCGCGTCGAGGCGCCGCGGCACGCGGCGGTGCTTGAGGAGGATCACGATGCCGAGCCAGACGGCCACGGCCAGCAGGATCCAGCCGAACGAGGCGTGCGGGAAGGCGAGGAGGCCGCCGATCGGGAAGATGGCGAGGGCGCCGATGAGCTTCGCGGGACTCGCGTTCGCGCGGCCGAACTCCGACGCGTACCACTCCACCGCGGGCCGCCAGGCCGCGGGATCCGCGTCGTCCGGCAGTCGGCCGGTGGACACGGCCTTCCACACGTCGACGGTGATCCTCCCGATCGGTCGATATTCCTGCTGCCAGTCGCGCACCAGTCCGAAGAGGACGCCGATGGCGACGCTGAACGCGGCCACGCACACGAGTCCGAGCGTCCCGGCAGGGACGATGGGCAGGGGTCTCCCTGAGGTGATGCGGATGCCCTCGACGAGGACGAAGCACGACGGGATGCCGACGGCGATCAGCGCTCCGCGGGGCGCGGTCTCGAACCAGAGGCCGAAGCTGCGGCGGACGAGACGACCGCGCACGGGCGGATGAGGGGCTTCGGGCACGGGGAGTCCTTCGGGGGTGGGGCGGCGGGCGTCGGATCAGTCGAGCGGGTCCGCGCGGCGCGCCTCGAGCTCCGCGAGCTGCGCGAGGACCGCGTCGATGCGCGGCGGCAGCTGGCGCCGTCGGACGAGGATCGCGATCCCGAGCACGACCGCGATGACGAGGGCGCACCAGCCTGCCGTCCCGTGGGGGGACGGGACGAACTGGATGAAGAAGCCGACGAGGACGAGGATCACGAGGCCGAGGAGGGCCTTCGGGAGGTTCTCCTGCCCGGTGCGGAAGGCGGCCGCGTACTGCTCCACGGGGGAGCGCCACACCGCGGGGTCCGCGTCGTCCGGCAGGCGGCTGTTGGAGACGGCGCGCCAGACGTCCACGGTGATGCGGCCACCGGGTCGCGCCCGCTGCTGCGCGTCCCGCGCCTTCGGGACAGTGGAGGCGGCCGCGATGCTGATGGCCGCGAGGACGATCAGGCCGAGCGGACCGTCCGGCACGAAGGGGAGGGGGCGCGCGAAGGCGAGGCGGCAGCCCCCGGCGATGAGGAAGAAGACGGGGATGAAGGCGGCCGTCAGCACGCCCGCCGGCGCGGTCTCCAACCAGAGGCCGAAGCTGGGTCGGGCGTGGCCCTGACGGGTGTCGGACGGGCGGGGGGCATCGGACACGGGGCTTCCTCCGGACGAGCGGGCGGGTGATCGCGTCACGGTAGCGCGCTGCGCGCGGCGGGGACGCGATCCCTCCACCGGCGCGTGGGAGGCTGGGTGAGGCCGCGGGCATCCGCTCCCGTCGTCCGTCCGCTCCTCAGATCCCGTCCGCTCCCCAGTCCCGTCCGCCCCTCAGCCCCGCCACCCGGGAGGTGCCGTGCTCGAGATCGCCGCCGAGGTGCTCGACGCCCTCGCCGACGGACGGCGTCTCGCCGTCGCGTGCGTCACCGACGTGCTCGGCAGCGCGCCGCGCACGGCCGGGACCGCGATGGCGGTCGACGACACCGGCCGGGTCATCGGATCCATCTCCGGCGGCTGCGTCGAGGGCGCGGTCGTGGAGGTGGCGGAGGCGGTCCTCGCGGACGGCGTGCCCCGGCTCACCGCGTTCGGGGTCAGCGACGACGACGCGTTCCAGGTCGGCCTCACGTGCGGCGGGCGGATCGGCGTGGTCGTCGTCGCGCTCGACCCCGCGGGCGACCCGCGGTCGCCGGTCCCGGCTCCGGTGCGGGCCGCGCTCGAGGACGCGCGCGCCGGTCGTGCGGCGTCGCTCGCGCTCGTGCTCGACGGCCCCGCCCTCGGCACGTGGATCACGGCCGCCCCCGACCCCGCCGTCGACGTGGCCGTCGGATCCGAGCCCGCCCGCCGGATCCGCGCCGGGCTCGCCGCCCGCCTCGCCGCCGGCCGCTCCGGCACCGCGGAGGTCGCCTGCGCCGACGGCCCGCGGCGCGTCCTCCACGTGGTGGCTGCGCCCCCGCCCCGGATGCTCGTGTTCGGCGCCGTCGACTTCTCGGCCGCCCTCGCGGACGCGGCCGCGCTGCTCGGCTACCGCGTCACGGTGTGCGACGCCCGGCCCGCGTTCGCGACCCGCGCCCGCTTCCCGTCGGCCCACGAGGTCGTCGCGGAGTGGCCCGACGAGTACCTGGCCCGCACCGAGGTCGACGCCCGCACCGTGATCTGCGTGCTCACCCACGACGACCGCTTCGACGTGCCGCTCCTGGTCGCCGCCCTCCGCCTCCCGGTCGCCTTCGTGGGGGCGATGGGGTCCCGCGTCACCGATGTGCGCCGTCGCGCGCTGCTCGCGGCGGAGGGCCTCGGCGCGGAGGAGCTCGCGCGGCTGCGGTCGCCCATCGGCCTCGACATCGGCGCGTCGACGCCCGAGGAGACGGCCGTCTCGATCCTCGCGGAGGTGCTCGCGGCGCGCGCGGGCACCGCGGGGGCGCCGCTCACGACCACGACCGGGCCGATCCACGGGGAGACCGCATGACCGCCGCCGCCGGGTCCGCGCCACCCGCCCAGCCCGGCCTCGCCCGGCGCCTCGGGCTCGTCGACGCCACCGTGCTCGGCCTCGGCGCGATGATCGGCGCGGGGATCTTCGCCGTCATGCCCGCGGCGGCCCGCGCGGCTGGCGGCGGCCTCCTGCTCGGACTCGCCATCGCCGCCGTCGTCGCGTTCTGCAACGCCACCGCGTCGGCGCAGCTCGCCGCCCGCTACCCGTCGTCCGGGGGCTCGTACCTCTACGGCCGCGAGCGCCTGGGGGAGTGGCCGGGCTTCCTCGCGGGCTGGTCGTTCGTGATCGGCAAGACCGCGAGCTGCGCGGCCATGGCCCTGACCTTCGCCGCCTACGCCGTGCCCGCGGTGTGGCAGCGGCCCGTCGCGGCGCTCGCCGTGGCCGCGCTCGCGGTCGTCGGCTGCCTCGGCGTGACCCGCACGGCGCGGCTCGCCCGTGTGATCATCGCGGTGGTCCTCGCGGTGATCGCCCTCGTTCTGGTCGCGGGCCCCGTCACGGGCGGGGCGGGTGCCGCGGGACCCGGCGTCGGCCCGATCGCGGGCGTCGTCGACACGACCCCCTACGGCGTCCTCCAATCCGCCGGCCTCCTGTTCTTCGCCTTCGCGGGATACGCGCGCATCGCGACCATGGGGGAGGAGGTGCGGGATCCGGCCCGCACCATCCCCCGCGCGATCCTTCTCGCGCTCAGCAGCGCGCTCGTCGTCTACGCGCTCGTCGCCGTGACGCTCCTCGGGGTGCTCGGGCAGGCGCGGCTCGCCGGATCCACCGCGCCGCTCGCCGACGTGGTGCGCGCCGCGGGGTGGACGTGGGCGGTCCCCGTCGTCGGGATCGGCGCGGCCGCGGCGTGCCTCGGCGCCCTGCTCGCGCTCCTCGCCGGGATCGGGCGCACGTCGCTCGCGATGGCCCGCGAGGGCGACCTGCCGCGCGCGCTGGCCGTCGTGCACCCGCGGTACCGGGTGCCGCAGCGGGCGGAGATCGCGGTGGCCGTGGTCGTCGTCGCGCTCGTGCTCACGGTGGACCTCCGCGGCGTCGTCGGCTTCTCGTCCTTCGGCGTGCTGCTGTACTACGTGGTCGCCAACGCGGCCGCGTTCACGCAGGACCGCGCCGACCGGCGCTACCCGCGGGCGATGCAGGTGCTCGGCGTCGCGGGCTGTCTGGTGCTGGTGGCGACGCTGCCCGTGCCGTCGATCGCCGCGGGCGTCGGGGTGCTGGCGGTGGGCGTCGTCGGCCGGGCGGTCGTGCTCGCCCAGCGTCGACGCGCGCGGTCCGTGGCCTGACCCGCCGCGCCCGCCCGCCGCTGGCGCTTCAGGATCAGGACTCCCGCGTCCCGCGCTCCCCGAGCGTCGTCGGGCTGTCGAACGCGGGCTGCGGGCCGCCGCCGTGAAGGAGCCGCCACACGCGGTCGCGCGACATCGGCAGGTCGTACGGCCGGATCCCGATGGCGTCCCGCACCGCGTTCGCGAGCGCCGGCGCGACCGGGTTGTAGGGCGCCTCGCTCATCGACTTCGCGCCGAGCGGCCCGAGCTCGTCGTGCGTGTCGGCGAACAGCACCTCGGTCCGGGGCAGGTCGGCGAGCTGGGGGATGTGGTAGTTCCGCAGCACATCGGTGAGGATCCGCCCCTCGCCGTCGTGCACGACCTCCTCGAACATCGCGGTGCCGAGCGCCTGCGCCGTGCCGCCCTCGACCTGGCCGCGCAGCTGCGCCGGGTTGATGACGGTGCCCGCGTCCACGGCCTGCACGGAGCGGAGGATGCGGATCTCGCCCGTCGCGGGATCCACCGCCACCCGGAACGCGTGCACGTTGAACGCGAGGGAGCGGAGCGCGCCGTCCTCGTGCGCCTCGGCCGCCAGGCCGTCGGGACCGACGAGGTCGGCGACGGGGATCGAGACGTCGCCCGCCACGAGCGCGTCGGGCGTGAGCGCGAACGCGGCGCCGGGGATGCCCGTGCGCGCCGAGGCCGCCTCGCGCAGGAGGCCGGCGAGCGCCGTGGCCGCGCGGTGCACGGCCTTCCCGGCGACGACCGTGCCCGCGGACCCGAACGCGCCCGTGTCGTAGCGTGTGACGTCGGTGTCGGACTGCCGGATGCGGATCCGGTCGGGCGTCGTCCCCAGCGCGGTCGCGGCGAGCTGCGCGTGCACGGTCGTGGTGCCGTTGCCGAACTCGGCCGTGCCCACGGACACGGTCACCGCTCCGTCCGCCGCCAGCGCGACCGTGACGTCGGCGAAGTGCCCGCGCGGCGGCATGGTCGCGATCATCGCGGCGGCCATGCCCTCGCCCACGAGCCAGCGGTCGCCCGTCGGCACCGGATCCCCGCCGCCGTCGCGGAGCGCCGCCTCGGCGAGGTCGAGGCACTGGTCGAGCCCGTAGCTGCCGCCGAAGCCGAGGTCGGGGCCCTCGGCGTACGTGATGATCAGCGGGTCGCCCGGCACGACCGCGTTCCGCCGCCGGATCTCGAAGCCCGAGATGCCGAGGCGCCGGGCGAGCTCGTCGAGCGCGGACTCGATCGCGAAGATCACCTGCCCGAGGCCGTAGCCGCGGAACGCGCCCGACGGGAGGTTGTTCGTGTAGACGCTCTGCGCGTCCACCCGCTTGGCCGGCGAGCGGTAGAGGGTGATCGACTCGTTGCAGCCGTGGAACATGACGCCCGGCCCGTGGTTGCCGTACGCGCCCGTGTCGCTGAGCACGTCGACCGCGAGCGCCGTGAGCACGCCGTCGGAGGTCGCGCCGACCGTGACGCCCACGCGCATGGGGTGCCGCGCGGGGGAGAGGGTGAACTCGTCGGAGCGCGTGAACTCGAGCTGCACCGGGCGGCCGGTCGCCAGCACGGCGAGCGCCACGACGTCCTCGGTGAGGATCTCCTGCTTGCCGCCGAACCCGCCGCCCACGCGCGCCGTGAAGACGCGCACGCGCTCCGGCTCGAGCTCGAACAGGCGGCAGATCTCGCGCTGCACCAGGAACGGGACCTGCGAGCTGGTGCGGAGGACGAGGCGGCCCTCCTCCATCCAGCCGACGGTCGCGTGCGTCTCGAGGTGCGTGTGCGCCACGCGCTGCGTCGACCAGGTGCCGGAGACGACCTCGTCGGCCCGGGCGAGGCCGGCGGCCACGTCGCCGTGCTCGCCGTGCATCTCCGCGACGACGTTCCGCCGCGGGTCCGCGATGCGGGAGACGGCCGGGTCCTTGTCGCCGTGCACCAGCGGGGCGCCGGGCCGCCGGGCGAGGTCGGGATCGAGCACGTGCGGCAGCGGCTCGTAGTCCACCCGCACCAGGCGCACGGCGGCCTCGGCGATCCCGACCGAGTCCGCGATCACGGCGGCGACGCGCTGCCCGCGGAACCGCACGACGTCGTCGAACACGCGGCTGTCGTCGGGGTCGTCGAAGCGGTCCTCGTGCCGGGCGGACGAGTAGAGCGTCGCGGGCGAGTCCTCGTGGGTGAGCACGGCGTGCACGCCGGGCAGCGCGAGGGCCTCGGTGGCGTCGATGGAGCGGATGCGCGCGTGCGGGTGGGGGCTCCGCACGAGGCTCGCGTGCAGGAGGCCGGGGACGGCGACGTCGAGCGTGTACGGCTCGAGCCCGCTCACGACGCGCTCGCTCGCGGGGGCGCGCAGGGACGTGCCGACGCGGCCGGTCTGCGCGCGCTCGGCCTCGCGGGCGACGGCCTCGGCGGTGGATCCGGTCGGCCGCGCCGATCGGGTCGCCCGCACGGGGCCGAGTCCCGCGGGCCGCCCGCCGCAGCCGGGGCCGTGCTCGTGCTCGTGCGGGCCGTCGCCGTCGTGCGCGCGCGCCCCGCGGATCGCCTCGTCGATCGCCCGGTACCCCGTGCAGCGGCACAGGCTGCTCTTCATCAGCCGCGGGAGGTCGTCGAGCGCATCCGGCTCCAGCGTCGACGCGGTGACCACGATGCCGGGCGTGCAGAACCCGCACTGGAAGCCGGCCGCCTCCACGAAGGCCCGCTGCACCGGATGCAGGTCGCCCGGCGTCCCGAGCCCCGCCGCCGTCGTGACGACGCGGCCCGCGGCCCGGAACGCCGGGAGGATGCACGAGTGCACGGCGTCCCCGTCGACGAGCACCGTGCAGGCGCCGCAGTCGCCGGAGTCGCAGCCCTTCTTCACGCTGAACACCTCGTGCTCGCGCAGCCAGGTGCGGAGGCTCTGCCCGGGAGCGGGCTCGCCGGGGACCTCGCGGCCGTCCACGGTCATGCCCATGCGCGCGCTCCCGCCGTCGTCGTGGCCGCGGCGACGAGCGGGGTGCCGCGCTCGCCGGAGGGCGGGCCGTCGCCGGATCCCGCCGCGTCGCCCGCCAGCTCGGCGCGGATCTCCTCCGCGAGCAGCGCGCTCACGGCCCGGCGCCAGTCGGCGGCGCCGTGCGCGTCGGTGAACCAGGATCCGATCGCCCGCACGTCGTCCGCGAGCGCGTCGCCCGCGGGCAGGGATCCGTAGCGCAGCACCTCGGGCCGGAGCGTCGCGCCCGTCACCGCGAGCGTGAACGCGCCGTCCTCGTCGAGCCGGCCGATCACGACCGCCCCGGAGCGGCCGATGGGCGACAGCGCGATCTTCCGGAACGCCGTGCGCGCCCGGAGCGACGCGGCGGGCACGTGGATCGAGCGCAGCACGTCGCCCGGACGCAGCGCCGTCGTGCGGTCGCCCGTCACGAGCGCGCCCACGGGCATCCGCTCGTCGTGCGCGGGGGAGCCGTCCGCGGCGGCGCGCCAGACGAGCGCCTCGGCGTCGAGGGCGGCGGCGAGCGCGGTCATCGGCCCCGCGGGCAGGGCCGAGCAGATGTTGCCGCCCACGGTCGCGACGCGCCAGATCTCCGTGGACCCGAACAGCGCCGTGCACGCCTGGAAGAAGAGGGGGTGCGCGTGCCAGCCGTCGCGCGGCGCGATGCCGGCGACCTGCGCGATGGTGCAGGTCGCGGCGATCTCGAGCCCCGCGTCCGTCACGAGGAGCGGCTCCCAGCCGAGCGTCTGCAGGTCAACGAGGCCGGTGAGGTGCGGATGCGGCTCCGCGAAGATCCCGGACCCGCCGGCGAGCGCCGCGACGGCCGGGCCGAGCGCGGCGAGGTCGTCCCGCGTGCGGGCGGGGAGGACGGAGCGGACGGTCGGCTGGTCCATGGGTCTCCTCCCGGGCGTCCCGGTCGGCGGCCGCGTCCTCGTCGGAGGGCGGTCGTGCGTCGGGCGTGTGACAGCGATCCTCGCATCCGCCGGGCCGCGCCCCCGAACCGGCGCCCCGACTTGCCGGCGCCGGACCGGGCTGCCACGCTCGCACCGACCCCGGGGAGACCATGAGCAACCGCACCACCGCCCGCGCCAGCCGTCCGCGCCGCGAGCTCCGCGCCGCGGCCGTGCTGCTCCTCGTCCAGGGCGCGCTGATGGAGGGCGTCGTCGCCGTGGGCCTCGTCGTCCTGCTCGCGCTCGGCATCCCGCAGGGGACGATCACCGCGCACGCCGACGTCTTCGCGCTCCCGTACCTCCGCGAGAACCTCTACCCGATGATGGCGATGAGCGGGATCTTCGCGGCCCTCCGGATCACCGCGGGCGTCGGCCTCTGGCGCGACCGGCTCTGGGGCCTCGCGCTCGCCGCGATCCTGTGCGTCGTCACGCTCGTGCTCATGGTGTTCCTGCTGCCCGCCGGGATCCTCGACGGCGTGCTCTCCGGCTCGGCGCTCGTCCTCCTCCTGCATGCGCGGCTCGGGCGGGACGCCGACGGGTCGCCGCGTCCGGCCCTGCCCGGAGCCGCGCCGCCGCGCTGACCGCACCGTCCGCGGGAGGCTCCTGACCGGGGGCGCGGTCCACCGCTCGGTAGGATGATCCGTCGCCACCCGTCGGGTCAGGCGCACGCATCGGCACACGAGAAGCACCAAGGGGATGATCCATGGCGGGCAGCGCACGGCAGTTCAACGTGGCGCTCGAGCCGACGGTCGATCCGGCCACCAGCGAGGAGGAGTACTCCCGCCAGGACGACGCGGTCGCCCCCGCGCCCGCCACGTGGCCGACCACGCACCACCGCCCCGACGTCGTCATCCGCAAGGGCCTCGCCACGCTGGTCAACCGCACGCTCACGCCGCACCAGGCGCTCGTGACCGACCTCCTCTTCATCCGGGACGCGCTGCTCGCGACCGGCATCGACTTCTGGCTCATCCGCGGCAACGACGAGCGCCCCGTCATCGCCATCGACGTGCAGAACCGCGACACCGTGGTGCGCGCGCTCGTGACCGCGTGCGCCGACGAGCCGCTCTACGCCAAGACCGTCGACGGCCGCCGCCGCCCGCCGCTCCTCGTCGCCGACGGCCGCCTCACCGACAACCCCGAGGCCGGGATCTTCCGCCTCTACCGCCCGCGCATCGAGCCGGACGGCCTCCTCGCGTACGGGGCGTCCACCGCGGTCGAGCTGCAGTTCTTCCGCTTCGAGGGCGAGACCATCGTGTGGCCGGTCGAGAACTCGCTCACGCGCGAGATCCTCCCCGCCGCCGAGGTCGTGCCCACCACGGTCGAGATGTACGGCCACGAGTGGAAGACGCTCCGGGGCATGTTCGACGCGCAGGCGTCCGACATCACCTTCGACATCGACATGGTCTTCTCCTGGGTCGACGGCAACGACCCCGAGTTCCAGAAGCGCCGCGCCGAGCGGATGAAGGACGTCGTGGTCGGCGAGGGCGACGACTCCGAGGCGCGCTTCCGCCAGATCGACGAGCTCAAGTACGCGCTGCGCTCCGTCTACCTGTTCGCACCGTGGGTGCGCCGGATCTTCATCGTCACCGACTCGCCGAAGCCGGCCTGGCTCGCCGAGCACCCCGGCGTCACGTTCGTGCGCAGCGAGGAGTTCTTCACGGATCCCGCCGCGCTGCCCACGCACAACTCGCAGGCCGTCGAGTCGCAGCTCCAGCACATCCCGGGGCTCAGCGAGCACTTCCTCTACTCGAACGACGACATGTTCTTCGGCCGTCCCGTGCAGCCCGGCATGTTCTTCTCGCCCGGCGGCATCACGAAGTTCATCGAGGCGTCCACGCGCATCGGCCTGGGCGACAACGACAGCGACCGCAGCGGCTTCGAGAACTCGGCGCGCGTCAACCGCCGGCTCCTCATGGAGCGCTTCGGCCGCCTCATCACCCGCCACCTCGAGCACGCGGCCACGCCGCTGCGCAAGAGCGTGCTGCTGGAGCTCGAGCAGGAGTTCGCGGAGGACTTCCACCGCACGCAGCTCAGTCGCTTTCGCTCCAGCACCGACATCTCGGTCACCAACTCGCTGTACCACTACTACGCGCAGATGACGGCCCGGGCGGTGCAGCAGGAGAACGCGAAGGTCGCCTACGTCGACACCACGTCGCGCGCCGGTCTGGATCTCCTCCCCGGCCTCCTCAAGCGCCGCTCGCAGGACTTCTTCTGCCTCAACGACGGCTCCTTCCCGGAGGTCCCGGCCGACGAGCGCCAGGCGCGGGTGCAGGACTTCCTCGAGCGCTACTACGGCATTCCGGCGCCGTGGGAGGCGGAGGTCGCCGACCAGGCCGCAGCCGACGCGTCCACCTCTCCCGCCGAGTGAGCCGCGCGGGGAGCCCCGCCGACCGCACGCCGTACGAGGTGCTCGGGGTGGATCCCGCGGCCGACACCGCGACCGTCCGCGCCGCGTACCGCCGGCTGGTGCGCGCCACGCATCCGGACACGGGCGGCGAGGCGCACCTCTTCCACGCGGTGCAGCGCGCGTGGGAGCTGGTGGGGGAGCCCGCCGACCGTGCCGCGTACGACCGCGGACAGGGCCGTCCGGCGACCGCGGACGACGACCCGCTCGGCCCGGACGACGCCGGGTACGCGCCCGCACCCGGATCCGGCACGCGTCTCGGCGCCGCGGTCCACGGCGTCGCCGGCGCGCTCGCCCGCGCCCACTACCTCGACCGCGTGGCGGCGTGGCAGGGCGTCGCGCCGGGCGCCGACCTCGGCGTGGATCCCTGGTCGCCCGAGCTCGTGCGCCGCGCCCCGCGCGACGTCCGCTGGCTGCTCGCGAAGGCCCTGGCCGAGGAGGCGACGGCACGCGCCGCGGCGTCGCTCGGCATGGGCGCCACGATCTTCCACGACGTGCGGCCGCTCGACGGCGCGGGAAAGGTCGACCACGTCGTGCTCGCCCCCGCGGGCCTCTTCGCGCTCAGCTCCGAGGACTGGGGCACGGACGTCCAGCTCGTGCGCGGCGAGCTGCAGCCCGTCGCACCGGATCCCGACGGTGCCCTCGCGCCGGGCGACGCGCCCGTCACGTGGCTGGTCGGCGCGGCCCGGTCGCTCGCGGCCTCGGCGGGGGTCCGCTTCGCGGCGGCCGTGGTCGTGGTGCCGGACGACGCGCTCGCCCACCCCGTCGAGCGCGTGGAGCGCGGCCGCAACCGCGGGGCGCTCGTCGTCCGCCGGTCCGTCCTGCCGCTCGTGCTCCGCGACGGGGTCTCGGAGGAGGGCCGGCTCAGCGTCGCCGATCCGTACGCCGTGCGAGCGCTCCTCCGCGAGCGGCTGACGCTGCTCGGGCCCGCCGCGGGCTGACACCGGGCCGAGGCCGCCGCGCGCGCGAGGGCCCGCCGCGACGCATCGCGGCGGGCCCTCGGGGGGGGCGGTGGATCAGGCGGGCAGGTCCGTGGGCGCGTCGCCCGCGCCGGACGCGGTGTCGGCCGCGTCCTCGTCGGAGCCGAGCGAGTCGCCGCCGCTGGAGAGGCCGCCGTCGCCGGGAGCCTCGTCGTCGTCGACGTGCTGGATGGACTCGCCGTCGGGGACCGTGCCGCCGACGGCGGAGTCGGAGTCGGCCTCACCCGGCATGGACTGCGTGACGCCCGGGGCGCCCTGGACGGTGGACAGGGGATCGATGTCGGAGTCGCTCATGCATCGACCGTACGCCGGAGCCCCGCGCGCGTCCGGGCGGGCGGGGAGGGTGAGCGGGGCCCGGCCCGCGGGGCCAGGTGAGGGCCCTCAGACGGCGGGCGCGAGCGGCGCGGCGACCCCGTCGACGCAGCGGGCGAAGGCGCCGGCGAGCGCGTCGAGCTCCCGGGCGTCCGGGCGCGGATCCGGGAAGAGCGCACGCGCGTCCCCGGCCTCCCGTCCGGCGAACACCAGGGCGCGCTCGTGCAGGCGCCTGTCGCCGGCGGCGACGCACGCGTCGCCCATGGCGCCCAGGTGCTGCTCGACCCGCCCGTCGAGACCCGCCGCACGGGCGTGGGCCACCCGCCACAGGATCGGCGTGCGCGGGTTGTGCAGCGTCGTGCTCGCGACGACGCGGTCGACGGCGGCGTCGAACTCCTCGACGGGGAGGACGGGAAGTCCGAGCCGGGACCGGGTGCGGATCAGCTGGCAGACCTGGAGGGCCGTGGCGGGCGCCGACGCGCTCGGTGCGGCGGGGGGCGCGTCGTCGAGCCCGGCGACGTAGTCGAGCGCCACGTCGAGCAGCGGGCCACCGCTGTCGCCGCTCTCCTCGGCCGCGCGCCGCGCGAACGCGAGCGCCTCCCGCTCGTCGCCGACGGCGACGAGCGTCTTCAGCAGCGAGATCCGGCTGCGCAGCCGCAGCATGAACATGGCCCCGCCGAGCACCGCCGGGCTTGCGTACCGGCCGCGCACGAGGTCCACGCCCCGGATCTCCGGGCGATCCGGCTGCCGGCCGCTCGACAGCTCGTGGACCTCCCGGAGGAGCGCGATCGCGGCGCGCGGCTCACCGGAGTACCGCAGGAGGTCGGCGTGGTTGATGACGCATTCGATGCCGAAGCGGATCGCGTCCGGGTCCGTGCGCATCAGCCGGTCGGCCGCCTGGATGCCGCGGTCCAGCAGCGCGGACGCCTGCGCCGCCCGGCCCGACCGGGCGAGCACGAGCGTGAGCGTGTTCAGGGCGAGGAAGAGGCGGTCGGGCGTGCGGTCGTCGACGCCGTCGACGTAGCGCCGGGCGTTGTCGACCAGCTCCGAGGTGCGCCACAGCTGGGGCGGCGTGTCGATGAGCGTCTCGTTGATCATGCGGTGGTCGGCCTCTTCCCGTGGGGCGCCGGCTGTCCGGCGCTCATGATGCGCCGTGGGCGCCCCGCGCCTCGGGGCCGCGGGCGAGGCCGCGGCGAGGATCGAGACGGGAGCCCCACGTTAGGCCTCCGGAGCACGGGGCGCCCGGACCCTCCACACCCACGGCCCACGCACGAGCGCGCCGCCCGCGATGCGGACGGCGCGCTCGGAGACGGCGGTTCAGTCGATGCGCTTCAGGCCCTCGAGGCGGCCGAGCAGGTCGCGGTCCTGCGCGTCGAGGTCGCCCTCGGCCGCGACGATGCGGATGGCGGCCTCGAAGTCGAGGTCCTGGTCGTCGGCGACGCCCGCGACGTCGGCCACGACCCAGAGGAAGCTGACGAGCTCGGGGAGGATCTCGGACAGCACGGCGTCCGGGAAGATCGCCGCGGCCTGGCGGAACATTCGGTCGGTGGCCGGGCCGCCGAACGCGTGGTCGATGTCGGCGACGATGCCGTCGTCCTCGTCGAGGTCGGTCGAGATCCAGTTGGCGACGTGCTCGCCGTCGAGGAGGATCGCGGAGATGAACAGGGGCTCGCCGCCCGATTCGCTCTCGACGATCTCGGTGATCGTGTAGCCGGCGACGCCGGGAGGCGTGAGGGGGGAGTCGTCATCCATGCGCCAATGCTATCCACCCGCGGCTCCCCGGCGGGCGGGATCCCCGACCCGTCGTCGCCGGATCGCGCGCCCGCCGCGGGTAGCCTCGACGGGTGATCCCCGCCGCCGACATCCTGCCCGCGCCCGCGGCGGATCCGGCGACCGGCGCGGGGGAGCGCGCCGCCCGCGCGACACTCGACCCGGCGGACTGGCGCGACCGGGCCGACCGCCACGGGGAGCGCGCCGACGCCTTCTCCGCGGGCTTCCGCGAGCGCCGCCTCGCGGGCCGCACGCACGAGGTGGACGACTTCCTCTTCACCTACTACCCGCACAAGCCGTCGCTGCTGCGCCGCTGGCATCCGGGCGCGGGCGTCGTGCTCGCGGGCGCGGCGGGCGAGGAGCGCGCGGCCTGGCGCTGGTACGCCGCGGCCGACGACGCGGCGGACGGCGGCGTCCGCGTGGACGCGTCCTCGTACCTCGAGGCGCGCGGGTCCACCGCCTCCTTCGTCGAGCGGATCCTCTCCCGCACCGCCGCCCGCCCCGGCCGCTTCTCCTGCTTCGGCCTGCACGAGTGGGCAATGGTCTACAGGGTGGGGCCGGGTGAGCAGCGGCACGAGCGGCTGCCGCTGCGTCTCGGATCCGCCGCGACCGACGAGGTCGTCGAGACGCACCGGCTGGCCTGCACCCACATCGACGCGTTCCGCTTCTTCACACCCGAGGCCGTGCCGCGGAACGCCCTGGCGCCGACCCGCGAGACGCAGCCCGACCTCGAGCAGCCCGGCTGCCTGCACGCCGGGATGGACGTCTACAAGTGGGCGACGAAGCTCGGCCCGCTCGTCGCCGGGGAGGTGCTGCTCGACGCGTTCGAGCTGGCCCGGGACATCCGCTCCCTCGACATGCGCGCGAGCCCGTACGACGTCTCGGGGCTGGGGCTCGAGGCCGTGCGGATCGAGGAGCCCGCGGGCAAGGCGCGCTACGCGGCGGAGCAGCGCGGGTTCGCCGAGCGGTCGAACGCGTTGCGGCAGCGGATCCTCGGCGAGCTCGCGCACGCGCGCCGCGTCGCCGCCGCCGGGCTCTGACGCGCGACCGGTCCGTCCGTCGCGGGAGCGGCCGGCTGCGCCGGACGGGCGTGCGGACGTCACGGGATCAGCGTCCGCGCATGCCCTCGGGATCGCGCAGCCGCTCGATGTCGCGCCGGTCGCGCTTCGTCGGCCGCCCGGCGCCGCGGTCGCGCACGACGGTCGCCGGCGCGGCGTCCCGGGGCGGCGGCGGGGGAGTGAGGTCGGTCATCGCCTCGGCCGCGACGGCGGGACCGACGCGCTTCACGAGCGTGCGGCGCACGACGAGGATCCGCTCGGCGCCCGCGACGCGCACCCGCACCCCGTCGCCCGGCCGGACCGCCTGCGAGGCCTTCGCGCGCTCGTCGCCGACGCGCACGTGGCCCGCCCGGCACGCGGCCGTCGCCTGCGACCTCGTCTTGTAGACGCGCACGGCCCACAGCCAGCTGTCGACCCGGACGGCCGCCTGGCCGCCGGGGAGCGGGGCCGGCGCGTCGTCGATGGGCATGCCCCGACCCTAGGCGACGGCTCCCCGGTACGCTGACCGGAGCATGTCGATCTCCCGCCGCACCCTCCTCGCCGCCTCCGCGTCGGGGCTCTCGCTCCTCGGGCTCGCGGCGTGCACGCGGACGACCCCCGCCCCCGCGACGCCCCCGGCCACGCCGCCCGGCACGTCGACCCCCGGCCCCACGCCGACGATCACCGCGGCGGGCGTGCCCGAGCCCGTCGCCTTCGCGCGCTCCGACTGGTCGGGCGATCCCTTCGCGCGCGGGGCCGGCAGCTACCTGCGTCCGGGCGCGACCTCGGCCGACCGCGATGCGCTCGCCCGTCCCGTGGCCGACCGCCTCTTCTTCGCGGGCGAGGCCACGAGCGCGGACCGTCCCGGCACGGTCGCCGGCGCGCACGCGTCCGGGCTGCGTGCCGCCGCCGAGGTCCAGCGGGCGGGCGCCGGATCCGAGCGGATCGCCGTCGTCGGCGCCGGCATCGCGGGCGCGGCCGCCGCCCGCGCCCTCCGCGACGCGGGACACGACGTCGTCCTCGTCGAGGCGCGCGCGGACCTCGGCGGCCGGATCCGGGCGGTCACCGGACCCGACTGGCCCCAGCCCGCGGAGCTCGGCGCGCTCTGGATCGCCGCCGACCCCGACGGCGCCCTCCGCGACGCCGTCGAGGCGGCGGGCCTCTCCCGCTACGGGCTCGCGCTCGTGGCCGAGGACCGCGGCCCCGACGGGAAGGTGCTCGAGCCCTCGACCGCCGGATCCGACGCCCTCGCCGCCGCGCGCACCTGGGCGCGCACCCGGTCGGCCGATGCGAGCGTGTCCGCCGCCCTCCTCGCCACCGGCGGCGACGCGCTCGCGATCGAGGGCGGAGCGGCCTCGCCGGCCTCGCGCCTCGCGGGCCTCCTCGCCACCGACGTCGCCATCGCGCACGGCGCGGCGCCCGGCGACCTGTCCGCGGCCCACGGCCTCGACGAGCCCGCGCCGGTCGCCAACGTCGCCGTCACCGGCGGGTTCGCGGGCCTGGTGCAGCACCTCCTGCGCGACCAGCGGATCGACGTGCTCCGCGAGTCCACCGTCTCGCGCATCTCCTACGGGAACGGGCGCGTGGGCATCCGCCTGGGATCGGGCGAGTCGCTCTCCGTCGACCGCGTGGTCGTCACGGTCCCGCTCGGCGTGCTGCAGGAGGGCGCCATCGCCTTCGACCCGGCGCTCCCCGCGGCGCACGACACGGCCATCCGGGCGCTCGGGGCCGGCCGCGCCGACCGCGTGTGGCTGCGATTCCGCGAGCCGTTCTGGTCGACGACCGCCACCGTCTGGACCTCGCACGACGCGGGCGGCAGCCACACCCGCTGGTACAACCTGCTGCCGATCACGGGCGAGCCCGTCCTCATGGCCGAGGTCGGGGCCCAGGCCGCCGAGCGGGTCGCGCGGATGGACGACGCGACCCTGCGCGAGGCGGCGCTGCGGACGCTCGCGCCCTTCGCCGATCCGGCGCTCGTCGCGGACGGCACGGCCACGCAGACGCCCGCGCCCGACGGCAGCGCGACCCCGGCGTCCTAGGCGGGACCGGACGCGTCGGCGGCCCGCGCCGACGCGTCGCGACGCTCCTCGGCGTCGGCGAGCTCGCGTCGGCCGGCCGCGACGGCGGAGGGCAGGAGCATGTCCAGGGGCGTGCCCAGCAGGAGCTGCGCCGTCGACTCGTCGGTGTCGAGCAGGGCGCGGATCCGGGCCACGGCGTCCGCGGCGGACGCCGCCCGGGCGAGCTCCCCGGCGAGCGCCACGAGCGCGTCGCCCGCGGCGGTCCGCGCCCGCAGCCACGCGATGGTCGCCTCGCGGGAGCGACGCACGGCGTCGGCGTCGTGCCGCGGCACCCGCGCGACGGCGGCGCACCGGCGCGCGATCATCTCCGCCGTGATCGTCACGCGGAGAGGCTCGGCGGCGCGGACGTGCGGGCTGATCAGGACCGCGTGCACGTCGTGCGGGCCGGGCTCCAGCTCCGCCCAGTCGCCGTCGGGGATCGAGACGGGGACGCGCGTGCGATCGCCGGGGTCGAGCGCCACCGCACGCCGCGGGCCTCCCGCGAACGCGAACGCGATCCCCGGCGGTGGTGCGCCCGGGGCCGTGATGGCGCCGAAGGCGAGCAGCGACTCGCCCGTCGGGATCCAGCGCGCGTCCCCTTCGTTCACCACGTCGACGACGACCGCCTCCGGGTCGCCGTCGCGCGTCATGACGGTCGGCCAGCGCAGCTCGAGGCCGTGGCCGCTCGGACCGGCGTCGCCGGGCGGTCGCGCGTCGGGGAGGGTCACCGTCCGATGCTCGCACGGCGGCGCCGGGCCGGGTCGGACGCGTCGTCGGGCGACCCGTCGTGCTCCGCCGGGGCGTCGGCGCGACCGGGGTCGGCCGGGGCGTCCGCCGTCCCGTCGGCCCCGCGGTCGCGCGATGCCGTCCGTCCGTGCGCCGAGGGCCCGTCCGCCGGCCGGATCCGGCTGAGCGCGACGACCACGGCCGTGATCGCCGCGAGCACCCCCGCCACGAGCGCGAACCAGGCCGCGATGCCGACCGGCACGCCGACCTGCGCCGGGTCCATGAAGAAGTACGGGTACCAGCCGACGCGCGGCCCGCGCACCTCCGTGAACGCGCACCACGCCACCGGGTACGCCATCGCCCAGCCCACGGCCGGCCAGGGGACGCGCGGGCGACCGGGTGCGAGGGTCCAGTCGAGGAGCGCGTAGGCCGGCAGCACGAAGTGCAGGAGCCGGCTCGACCACGGCACCTCGACGTGGTACGACTGCGCGCTCGACTCCAGCACGATGAGCCCGAACACGACGCCGGAGACCACCATGTAGCTGACGACGATCGCGCGGACGGCCGCCATCAGCCGCGGCTCGACCCCGCCGCGGAGGGCGTGCACGCCGGAGGCGGCGAGCACGACGACCCCGGCCATGCCGCTCTGCGTCGTGAAGTAGCTGAACCAGTTGGCCGTCGCGAAGCTCGTGAAGCCCTGCACGTAGTCGAGGTCCCCGGCGAGCGCGATCGCGCCCACCACCGCGGCGATGAGGCGCACGGCACCGAGGATCCTCTGCACGGCACTCCGATCGCGGCCGACTCGAGGCTGCCCGGCCGCATCCAGTCTACGAACGCGAGTCTCACGATCGCCTCCGCGCCCTCGCGCGCCGCGGCCGGGGACGGCAGGATGACGCGCATGAGCCCTTCATCGAGATCCACCACCCAGCAGGTGCAGTTCGGGTCCTTCGGCGGCGTCGACGTCCTCGAGGTCGTCGACGTCCCGCGTCCGTCGCCCGGACCCGGCGAGGTCCTCGTGGAGGTGTTCGCGGCGGGCATCAACCACATCGAGGCGTACATCCGCCAGGGCCGGTTCCCCGACGAGGTGCCGACCGCGTTCCCCAACGGGCAGGGCAGCGACTTCGCCGGCTGCATCGCGGCCGTCGGCGAGGGCGTGACCCGGTCCAAGAAGGGGCAGGACGTCCTCGGCCACACGGTCATGGCCGCGCACGCGACGCACGTGGTCGTGCCCGCGGGCAACCTCGTGCTGAAGCCCGCGCAGCTCCCGTGGGAGATCGCGGGCGGCCTCTTCCTCGCCGGGCTCGTGGCCCACGACGTGCTGCACGCCGTCACGGTGGGCGAGGGCGACACCCTCGTCGTCACCGCGGCGGCCGGCGGCGTCGGCAGCATCCAGGCGCAGCTCGCGATGCGGCGCGGCGCCCGGGTCATCGGCACGTGCGGTGAGCGCAACTTCGACTACCTGCGCCAGATCGGCGTCACGCCCGTCGTCTACGGCGACGGCCTGGCCGACCGGATCCGGAAGGCGGCCCCGAACGGCGTGCAGGGCTTCGTCGACAACTTCGGCGGCGGCGAGCACGTGGCCGAGGAGCTGGGCGTCGCGGGCAAGCGCTTCAGCTCGAGCGACGACCGCCGGGAGCTCGAGCTCGAGGCCGTGCTGCCGCCCGTCGAGGAGGACGACGTGCACCGCTCGCGCACGCTCGCCACGGTCGCGGAGCTCGCCGCCAAGCGCGAGGTCGACGTGCTCGTGTCCGGCTTCTACCCGCTCGCGGAGGTGCAGGACGCGTTCGACGACCTGGAGCGTCGGCACGCGCGCGGCAAGATCGTGCTCGGCATGCGGCCCGTGCACTACCCGGGCGACCGCCGCAGCACGGCGAAGGCGCGCGACGTGGCAGAGGGGCGCGCCTGACCCGGATCCCGGAGACCGGGACGCCGGGCGACGCCGCCGATCGCGGTTCCGTCGCCCGGTGCTCCGGCCCGGAGCCCCGCTCGGCGGGCGTCGTCAGCGGGCGACGACCTCGGCGGGCTCCGGCTCCGCGGGGCGCTCGATGTGGGCCTCGCGCCAGAGCAGCAGGTCGCGGACGGCGGGGGACTCGTCGCACTCGAGCAGCGCGACCGCTGCCGACGGTGTCGCGTCGTTGACGGCGAGCCAGGAGCGCACGCGCTCCGAGGTGTCGCCCACGAGCACCGTCAGCACCTCGGCGGGCGCGACCGGGTTGCGCGCGAGGCAGGCGCGGACGCCCTCGTCGGCGTCGTGCGCGAGCGCGTGCTGCACGTCGAGCGGCGCGTGGCGGCTGCTGGCGACGCTCTCGCGCACCTTGGGGTCGCGGTGCTCGGCGAGCAGGCGCAGGCGGCGGATCTTGCTGGGGGTGACCTCGGGCGCGGGATGCAGCGCGGCGGCCTCCTCCGCGGTGAGGACGGCGGGCGCGGTCCGGTGCAGGGCCTCGAGCTGCGCGGCGGTGGTGAACCTGATGCACGACATGCCCCGACGCTATCGAAGGAGCGCGTGAGATGGTGGGGCCATGACCGCCGAGCGCCCGCCCGAGCCCCCGCGCGGGGTGCCCCGAGACAGCGGCGACGCCTGGGTCGAGAGCCCCGAGGGCCAGCGCTACTGGGGCGCGTTCGGGGCGGCGGGCCTGCTCGTGCACGATCCCGACCGCGGCGTGCTCCTGCAGCACCGGGTCGCCTGGAGCCACCACGGCGGCACGTGGGGGTTGCCCGGAGGCGCCCGCCACGCGGGCGAGTCCGCGGTCGACGGCGCCGCGCGCGAGTCGGCGGAGGAGGCGGGCGTGCCGCCGGCGGGGATCCGCCCGCTGCTCGCGACCGTGCTCGACCTCGGCTTCTGGAGCTACACGACCGTCACCGCGCGCGTCCTCCGGCCCTTCGCGCCCCGCGTCGCGGACGCGGAGAGCATCGAGCTGCGCTGGGTGCCCGTCGACGAGGTCGACGCGCTGCCGCTGCACCCGGGCTTCGGCGGATCCTGGCCGATGCTGCGCGGGGAGCTCGCGCGGGACGTGACGCTCGTGGTCGACACCGCGAACCTCCTCGGCTCCCGGCCCGACGGGTGGTGGCGCGACCGCGCGGGATCCACGTCCCGTCTCCTCGCCGGGCTCGACCTGCTCGCGCGCGACGGCCTGCCCGCGGACGACCTCGGCCTGCCCGGCGCCGTGCGCTGGCCGGACGTCGTCGCGGTCGTGGAGGGCCAGGGGCGCGGCGCGTCGCTTCCCGCGGCACCCGTCGCGGATCCGGGCGGGCCCACCCTGCGCGCGCCCGGCGTGGCCGTGGTCGCCGCCCCGGCCGACGGCGACGCGGAGATCGTGCGCGTCGTCGGGGCGGCCCGCGACGCCGGACGCGAGGTCGTCGTCGTCACGGCGGACCGCGGGCTCGTCGCGCGCGTCGAGGGGCTCGGCGCGCGCGTGACGGGGCCCGGTCGGATCCGCGCGCTGCTCGACGCGCGCGCGGACCGCGACGCGGACTAGCGGCTCAGCCCGCCAGGGCCGCGAGCGGCGGCGCCGGCACGGCAGCCGTCAGGGCGTCCGTGATCCCGGCCCGCCAGAGGGCGTGCAGCGCCTCCGCGGTCGGCCGGTCGCGCGCCGCCAGCACGCCGCCGGACGCGGGGAACAGCGTGTCGTCGCCGTCCGCGTCGAGCACCACGCCGCCCGCCTCGCGCACGATGAGCGTCGCCGCGAGGTGGTCGACCGGCCCGAAGGACCCGATCACCGCGCCCGCGCCGTGCCCGAGCGCGATGCCCGCGACCGTGAGCGTGCCGGATCCCATGACCCGCATCGTGCAGAACCGGTCGGCGAGCGCCGCGAGCAGCGGCAGCATCCCCGGCCACGGCGCGTGCCCGGCGAGCTCCGTGCTCACCATGCGGCCCCGCAGCGGATCGGCGTCGGGCGCGACCCCGTGCGGCGTCGCCGCGAGGTCGATACGTTCCCCGTCGCACCAGGCGCCCTCGCCCGCGGCGGCTTCCACGACCGTGCCGCGCCACGGATCCGCGACGATCCCCACGACGGGCGTCCCGTCCACGACGAGCGCGAGCGAGAAGCTCGTCCAGGGCACGCCGTTGGCGAGGTTCGCGGTGCCGTCGACGGGGTCGAGGTACCAGCACGGGCGGCCGGGCACGGCCTCGCCGCCGTACTCCTCGCCGACCAGCACGTGGTGCGGGAACTGCGCGCCGATCACGTCGCGCACGTCGCGCTCGACGGCGCGGTCGATCTCGGTCACGTGATCGGCGGGGTTGGCCTTGGTGTCCACGTCGCCCACCTCGTGCGAGCGGACGCGCTGCACGGCCCACCCGGCGAGGTCGCGCGCGACGGCCCGGGCGCGGATCCGCTCGGCGGCGGGCGACCCGGCCTCCGCGGCACCGGCCTCGCTGCGCGCGAGCACCTCGAGGAGGAGCGGCAGCCGGTTCGTGGTGATGGCGTCCACCCCGATGGAGGCGAGCCACGCCATCTGCTCGGGCGCGTCGACCGTCCACGCCGCGACGCGGGCGCCCTGGGCGTGCACCGCCTCGACGAGCGCGCGGCCCACGAGGAGGTGCGGCATGTTGACGACGGCGGGCCGGAGCTCCGCGAGCTCGCCCGCGGTCGGCGGCACGGCGTCAGCCCAGGGCAGCCAGATCACGGCGTCGGCGTCGAGCGAGCGGATGACCCGCATGCCGCCGAGGTGCCCGCACCAGGCGACGCGCGGCGTGCGCGGCGCCCGGGCGACGACCGCGTGGGCGGCGGCGGCGGGATCCGGCGACGCCATGTCGATGACGAGCTCCACGTCGGTGCCCGCGAGCAGCTCGAGCGCCTCGGCGAGGAGCGGGATCCGCAGGTCGCCGCCGCCGAGATCGCGGACGACGGCCGCGTCCACGTCCGCGACGCGCGCGTCGAGGCCCCACAGGCGCTCGAGCGTCGCGTCGTGCACGAGCACGACCTCGCCGTCGCGCGTGACCTGCACGTCGACCTCGACGGTCGTCGCGCCGGACTCCGTGGCCGAGCGGATCGCGGCGAGCGTGTTCTCGCGGTGCCGGGAGGAGTCGCCGCGGTGGGCGGTCGCGGTCGTCATCGGATCTCGTCCGATGCCGTCGTCGCGGTCGAAGCCGGGGTGCCGGCGGTCGATCCCACGAGCGTGCCGCCGCGGTAGTGCCGGACGTCCCGGAGCGTCACCGTGCCGCCGTCGCCCACGGAGGGCGCGACGCCGGTCGTGAGGGCACGCACCTCCACGCCGCCCGCGTCGAGCACGAGCTCCTGGAAGTGGCCGTGCGGGAGGACCCGGCGCACCACGACGGAGGTCGCGTCCGCCTCCGAGCGCGGACCGCGCGGCGCGAAGGCGACGTCCTCGGGACGCACCGCCCACACGTCGGGGTCGGCGGAGGTGGGCGCGAAGGCGACGGGTGCCTCGGCGCCGACCGTCTCCGGCGTCGTGCCCGACAGGCGCGGCGCGGGCAGCAGGTTCATGCTGCCGATGAACGACGCCACCACGAGCGTCCGCGGGTGCGCGTACAGCTCGGTCGGGGCCGACACCTGCTCGATGCGGCCCTGGTGCATCACGGCGACGCGGTCGGAGATGGCGAGCGCCTCGTCCTGGTCGTGCGTGACCATGACGGTCGTGATCCCCAGGCGCTGCTGGATGTCGCGGATCTCCTCGCGCACCTTCACGCGCAGCTTCGCGTCGAGGTTCGACAGCGGCTCGTCGAGGAGCAGCAGGTCGGGCTCCTGCACGATGGCGCGGGCCAGGGCCGCGCGCTGCTGCTCACCGCCCGAGATGTGCGCGGGACGCGAGTGCGCGTGGTGCGCGAGGTTCACGGTCTCGAGGGCGGCCATCACCCGACGGGCGATCTCGTCCTTCGGCAGCTTCCGGAGCGTCAGCGGGAAGGCGACGTTCTTGAAGACCGTGAGGTGCGGCCACAGCGCGTAGTTCTGGAACACCATCGCGCTCGGCCGCTTGTCGGGGCCGGACGCGGTCACGTCGCGGCCGCCGATCACGACGGAGCCGCGGTCGGGCTCGAGGAACCCGGCGATCATCCGGAGCGTCGTGGTCTTGCCGCAGCCGGACGGGCCGAGGAGCGCGACGAGCTCGCCGCGCGCGACGTCGAGGTGGAGGTCGTCGACGATGGTGCGGCCGCCGAGGTCCTTGGAGAGGCCGGCGACGACGAGGCCCGACGCCGGACGCGTGCCCGTGCCGTCGTCGTGGGGGAGCGGCGCTGTCGCCGTGGTGGGGGATGCGGATGCGGACATGACCGGCCTAACGGATCTGGAAGCCCTCGGCCAGACGCCCGCCCATGATGTGGCGGCGGGCGAGCAGGAGGAGGGCGACGGAGGGCAGGGAGAGGAGGATCGAGAACACCGCGGCGACCTGCACCGGGTGGTTGAGGACCAGCGAGTACATCTCGGTCGGCATCGTCATGTAGACCGGTGCCCCCACGAGGTACGTGCCCTGGGCCTCGTCGAACGCGGCGAGGAACGACATGAGCACGGCGACGAGGATCCCGGGCAGCGCGAGCGGCAGCGTCACGTGCAGGAAGGTCCGCACGCGTCCGGCGCCCGCGTCGCGCGCGGCCTCCTCGAGGGAGCGCGGCACGGCGCTGAACGCGGCGGCCGGGATCCAGGTCATGAAGACCACGGTGCCGATGAGCTGCACGATGACGATGCCCGTCACCGTGTTCATCAGGTGCAGCCCGTAGAAGAGCGACGCCATCGAGACGAAGAGGCCCATCTTGGGGAACGCGTTGGTCGCGAAGAGGCCCACCAGCAGGATCCGCCGCCCGGGGAACTGGAACCGCGAGAACGCGTAGGCGGCCGGCAGGCACACGAGCGCCGAGACCAGCACCGTGATGGGCGCGAAGTACAGCGAGTTGCGGACGGCCGCGCCGAGCTCGGCGTCCGAGAACACGACCTGCCACCAGTCGAGGGTGAGGCCGGCGGGGAGGAGGCTCGGGTAGTCCCACGAGGTCGCGAACGCGTGCGCCGCGAGCCACAGCAGCGGCCCGAGGACGAAGACGGCGACGACCGCGAAGAGCGCGGCCTGGACCCCGCCGCGGGCGGAGAGGAGCGCGCGCATCAGACCCGGCCCTCCGCCTTCGCGGAGCGGAAGTTCGCCCGCACGTAGAGGAACGCGATCCCCGACGCCAGGACGAACACCACGATGGCCATGACGATGGACTGCTGCGGGTGGTTGAAGCCCGTGAAGTACTTCGAGATGTCGACGCCGAGCATGCTGGGCGCGTTCGGTCCCGTGAAGTACGGCACCGTGAAGGAGCCGAGCACGCCGATCGCCGTGAAGGTCGTCGCGATGACGAGCGGGATGGCGGCGAGCGGCACGAGCACGCGGGTGACGATCGCCCAGGTGGACGCGCCGGCGTCGCGCGCCGCCTCGATCATGGCGTCGGGGATGCCCTGCACGCCCGAGGTGGCCATGAGCGTGGCGAAGGGGAGGCTCGTCCAGACGGATCCGATGACCACCGCGACCGTCGTGTAGCCCCACGTCGGCCCCTCGAGGCCGATGAGCGCGAAGACCGTGCGCACGAACCCGTCGCCCGAGTAGAAGGTGAGGATCGCCCACGACGCGATGACGACGGGGATGAACAGCGGGATGACCGCGAGCCCCGCGAAGAGCGTCGCGAGCCGGCCGCCGCGGAGGCGGAGGTTGAGCGAGATCGCCAGGGCCAGCGCGATCACGATGGCAGTGGAGACCACCGTGACGACGACGGTCACGCCGAGGTCGCGCAGGAAGCGCGGGTCCTGGAACACGTCCGCGTACGCGTCGAGCGTGCCCCACCAGTCGGTCGCGGTCCGCGTGCCGAGGCCGATGGACGCGATGGTGCTGTTGAGCCCGCCGGTGTGGCCGAGGCTGAACCCGATGGCGAGCACCACCGGGATCCCGACGAACACGGCGAGCAGCAGCGCGGGCGGGAGGGCGAGCGCGAGGCCGATGCCGGCGCGGCGCGCGCCCGGGGACACCCGGGTCGCGCGCCGTGCGGGGGCGACCGGCGCGGCGGGGGCCGACTGCCGGATCGCCGTCACTGGCCGGGCACCTTCTGGTCCCAGAGGTTCGCCATGTCCGACGCCATCTTGCTGTTGTAGCCGGGGCGCAGCTCGGTCGGGTCGGCGGACGCGAACTGGGCCTTGAGGTCCTCCGGCACCTGGTCGAGCGCGATCACGGGGTAGCCCGCGATGGTGCTCGCGACGACGGCCTGGCCCTCCGCGGAGAGCACGTAGTCGGCCAGCTTCTGGGCGACGTCCGCGTGCGCGGCCGTCTTCGGGATGCCGAGGAAGGACGCGTGGCCGGTGAAGGCCGGGTTCGAGATCTGCGCGTACTTCACCGTGGAGGGCAGCGTGCCGGACTTCTGCGCGGTGATGACCTGGTCGCTCCAGACGGGGGCCATCTCGATGGCGCCCGTGCCGAGCAGGTCGAGCACCTGGTTGTTGCCGTTCGGGTACACCCCGCCCTGGTACATGGCGGGGTCGAGGCTCTTCAGCTGGTCGAAGCCGGCGTCCCACGCGCCCTCGAGCGACTGGTCGTAGCCGGTCGTCATCTTCTCCCGCGTGGCGTCGTCGAGGTGGGAGTCGAGCACGGTCGTGACGAACGCGCTGCCCGAGCCGCCCGTCGCGGGCGAGTTGTAAGCGAACTCGCCCGGATTCGCGGTGATCCACGACAGCAGCTCGTCGAGGGTCTTCGGCGGCGTCGACACCTTGGTGGAGTCGTAGGCGAGGAGCACCGAGGACGCGCGGTAGGGGATCCCGAAGCCGCCGCCGGCCTGCACGGTCGCGTCGGGCACGGTGGCGAGGTTCGGGATGGTGCCGGCGGAGACGGGCGCGAGGAGCCCGCCGGTGCCGGCGGCCGCCGTGAAGCCCGCGTCGATGAGGTCGTAGCCGGGGTCGGATCCGCCCTGCACCGAGCTCGTGAGCGTCGCCATGGTCTGGGCGTCGTGCTCGCCGTGGAGGTCGAGGGTCGTGGTGACGGAGGCGCCGGGGTTCGCCTTCTCGAACGCGGGGATGATCCCGTCGTCCCAGAGGGCCTTGACGTTGGTGTCGCCGGAGATGAAGACGCGGGCGCTGCCCGAGGCGTCGGTCACGGCGTGGTTCTGGGCCTGGGCCTCGCTGCTCGTGGTGGGCGCGCAGCCGGCGAGCGCGACGGCGGCGGACGCGGCGGCGGCGAGGGCGAGGAGGTGACGGCGGGGGATCACGGGTCGGGTGTCCTTCTGCTCGGGGGACGATGCGGATCGCATCGTTTCGATGGTGCGGCCCGCTGGTGGCCCGGACGTGAACGGAACGTTGCGATCCGGCTCCCCGAGGGCGAACGTGCGCGCCGGGGAGCGGGCCGTCAATAAGGTGAGCGGCATGAGGAGGAACTCACCCCGCAGCTCCGTGACGCTCGCCGACGTCGCCGCCCTCGCGGGGGTCTCGACCTCCACGGCGTCCCTCGCGTACCGCAGCACCGGGTCCATCACGCCGGCCACGCGCGCCCGGATCCTGCGCGCCGCCGCGGAGCTCGGCTACGCGGGCCCGGATCCGATGGCCCGCTCGCTCAAGAGCGGGCGCTCGGGCATCGTCGGCGTCGTGGTGGCGGGCAGCATCCGGCGCGCGTTCCAGAACCCCGTCGCCCTCGCGACCATGGCTGGCCTCTCGGAGGCGCTCGACGAGCTCGACGTGGGGCAGCTGCTCCTGCCCGGCCGCCGCGAGCCGCACGCCGGGGCCGCGCCGCTGCTCGAGGGCATGCCCGTCGACGCCGTCGTCTTCCTCACCCGCGGCGAGGAGGTCGACGCGCTCCTGCCGGGCCTCCGTGCGCGCCGCATCCCCATCGTCGGCGTCGAGGGGCCGCACGGCGACGGCGTCGCCGTGGTCGACATCGACGACGCCCGCGGCATGGGCGAGCTCGCGCGGCACGTACGCGCGCTCGGCCACCGCCGCGTCGGCGTGCTGATGCGCACGACGCGCATCGAGGAGGACGGCCCGCCCGGACCGGTCGTGCCCGTCGGCCAGGGCCTCGAGGAGATCGTCAACCGCACCATCCGCGAGCGCCTCCGCGCGGCGCGCAGCGTCTTCCCCGACGCGGTCCGCGTGGAGGCCGGCGGACGTGACCTCGACGCGGGCGAGGCCGCGGCGGGCGTGCTGCTCGACCTGCCGTCGCCCCCCACGGCGATCCTCGCGCAGAACGACATGCTCGCCGCGAGTGCCCTGCAGGCGGCCGCCGCGCGCGGTCTCCGCGTGCCGGAGGACCTCACGGTCACGGGCTTCGACGGCGCCGACCTGCCCTGGCTCGGCCGCCGCCTCACCACCGTGGAGCAGCCGCTGCACGACCGCGGCCTGCACGCGGGGCGCATGGTGGGCGAGCTGCTCGCGGGGCGCGCGGCCGCGGACGTGGTGCTCCCGGTCCGCCTGCGCACGGGCGAGACCGCGGCCGCGCCCGCCTGAGCCGCGGGGCACGGGGCACGCCGCGGGGCGGGCGGAGGGGGCTACCGCCCCGCGGGATCCGTCACGAAGTCGATGAGCTGCTCGACCCGGCCGAGGAGCGCGGGCTCGAGGTCCTGGTACGAGCGCACCTGGCCGAGGATCCGCTGCCACGCCCGCGCGATGTCGGCCTGCTCCGCGTGCGGCCATCCGAGCGCGGCGCAGATCCCGTGCTTCCACTCGACGCTCCGCGGGATGACGGGCCACTCGCGGAGGCCCAGCCGCCCGGGCTTCACCGACTGCCACACGTCGACGTAGGGGTGGCCGACCACGAGCGCGTGCGCGCGGTGCGGCCCGCGGGCGACGGCCTCGGCGATGCGGCTCTCCTTGGATCCCGGCACCAGGTGGTCGACGAGCACGCCCACGCGGCGGCCCTTGCCCGGGCGGAAGCGGTCGAGCTCCTCGTCGAGGTGGTCGACGCCTTCGAGATACTCGACGACGACGCCCTCGATGCGGAGATCCTCGCCCCACACCTTCTCCACGAGCTCGGCGTCGTGCCGGCCCTCCACGAAGATCCGGCTCGGGAGCGCGACGCGGGCCTTGGCGTCGGCGACCGCGAGGGATCCGGACGCCGTGCGCGCGGGGCCGGCGGGCGCGGCGCGGGGCACGCGCAGGGCGACGGGCTCGCCCTCGAGGAGGAAGGACCCGCCGAGCGGGAACGTGCGCTGCTTCCGCTTGTAGTCCTCGAGCACGACCATGCCGGACTCGACGCGCACGATCGCGCCGCAGAACCCGGTGGACAGCTCCTCGACCACGAGGTCGCGCGTCGCGTCCTGCGGCCGGGGCGCCGTCTTGGCGGGCCCGCGCCAGCCGGCGGCGAGCACGTCCTGTCCGTAGCGGTCGTCGGGGGCGGGAGGCGGCGTCATCCTCCGAGGTTCTCACGGGACGCGTCGCGCACCCGGTCGACGAGCCGACGCCACGGTCCGTCGACCGCGGCCTCGCCGAGGCGCGCCTCGCGGTCGCCCGCGCGCACGAGGTAGACGAAGCGATCGGCGCCCGGGGTGGGCGCGGCGGGCTCGTCCCACGGGCAGGCGTCGACGAGCGCGCTCCAGCCGGCCAGCTCGTCGGCGCCGTCGTCCACGCGCACCGACCAGGTGCGGGTCATGCCCGCCATCCCGCCCGTGCGCGACACGGCGATCTCCACCTAGACCTCGATCCCGACGCCCTCCCACGCCGCCTGGACCGCGGCGACCTCGGACGCGCCCTCACCGTACCGCGCGGACGCCGCGTCGACCGTGGCCCGGGCGAAGGCGGCGAAGTCGGCGTCGGGGCGCACGGAGCCGGTCTCGATGACGTCGTACCAGACGCGGCCGGCGCCCTCGCAGGCCGTGCCCCCGATGCCGCTGGCCGCGAGGAAGAAGGCGCGGTTCGGGATCCCGGAGTTGATGTGGACGCCGCCGTTGTCCTCCGCGGTCTCCACGTAGTCGTCGAGATGGCCGGGCTGCGGGTCCTTCCCGAGCACGTCGTCGTCGTACGCGGTGCCGGGAGCGCGCATCGAGCGGAGCGCGACGCCCGTCGACCGGTCGAGGAACAGCTCCGCCCCGACGAGCCAGGTGGCCTCGTCCGCGGTCTGCCCGAGCGCGTGCTGCTCCACGAGCACGCCGAACACGTCGGAGATCGACTCGTTGAGCGCGCCCGACTGGCCCTGGTAGACGAGGCCCAGCGTGAGCTCGGTGACCCCGTGGGTCAGCTCGTGGCCGATGACCGTGAGCGAGCGCGTGAACGGCGCGAAGACCTCGCCGTCGCCGTCGCCGAAGACCATGCGGGTGCCGTCCCAGAACGCGTTGTCGTACTCCTCGCCGTAGTGCACCGTCGCGAGCAGCGGCAGGCCGCGGTCATCCAGCGACTCCCGGCCGTAGATCTCGGAGAAGAGGGAGTAGGTGGCGCCGAGCCCGGCGTACGCCTCGTCCACCTCCCTGTCGCCCGTGTCGGGCGCGTCCTCGACCCGCACGGTGCGGCCGGGCAGCACCTCGCGGTTCCCCGCGTCGGAGATCGTGCGGTGGATCCCGGAGGGGTCGCGGTCGGCGAGCGCCGACGCGTCGGGTGCGGCGCCCGGTCCCCGCCGCTCGTGGATGAGCGGCCCCTGGTCGCGGAGGGCGCGGCGCGCGGCCTGGCGCGCGGCGGACATGCGGTCCGGGTCGGCCTCGGCGAGGCGGGTCAGCAGGTACGGCGGGAGGATCGTGCGTCTCATTCCCCGAGACTCGCACGGGGCGCCGACATCGTCACGGGTGCGGGCGGATCCCGCCCCGGGGTCGCGCCCCGGGGCCTCGTGCCGTACCGTGCCTCAGCCGGTCCAGCGGTAGCCGAGCTCCGGTCGGCCCGGCGTCCCGTACCGCGGCACGCGCTCCACCTGGCCGACGTCCGCGAGGTACTCCAGGTAGCGCCGGGCGGTCACCCGGGAGACGTCGAGCACGGACGACACCTCCGCCGCCGAGACCCCGTCCGCGGGGCGCTCGGCGGCCGAGCCGGAACCCCGGGCGATGCCGCGCACGAGGTCGAGCGTCTCCGCCGACATCCCCTTCGGCAGCCGGGCGTCCGTCGCGGGGGAGCGTAGCGCGGCGAGCGCCCGGTCGACCTGGAGCTGCGTCGTGCTGCCGCTCCCGGCGTCGAGGCCCTCGCGGTACCCGACGTAGGCCGCCATCTTCTCGGCGAACGCCGCGAACGTGAAGGGCTTGATGAGGTACTGCACGATGCCGGCGGTGACGGAGCTGCGCACCACGGCCTGGTCGCGCACCGCCGTCACCGCGACCACGTCGGTCGCCCAGCCCGCGGCGCGCAGCCGGCGGCACACCTCGAGCCCGTGCATGTCGGGGAGCGTCATGTCGAGGAGCACGAGGTCGATGCCGTCGGGCCCGGCCTCGGCGATGAGGCGCAGCGCCTCGCCGCCCGTGTGGGCCACGCCGACGACCTCGAACCCGTCGAGCCGGCCGGCGTACGCCGCGTGCGCCTCCGCGGTGAGCGCGTCGTCATCGACGACCAGCACGCGGATCACGTGCGCACCCCCGTCGCGTCGTCGTCGCCCGAGCGGGCCGCGGACGACCCGCCGTCGCCCCGCCCCGCCCGCGGATCCGCCGGCAGCACGACCCGGAACCGGGCGCCGCCCAGCCGCGCGTCGGCGTCGCCGACCTCGACCGTGCCGCCGAGCCGCTCGGCCGTGCGCGCGACGAGCGCGAGGCCGACCCCGCGCGGCGCCCCGGCGTCCGGCTTCGTGGTCACCCCGAACTCGAGCACGCGCGGACGCACCGCGGGATCGACGCCGGGCCCGTCGTCCGCGACCTCGACGAGGAGCGCGCCGTCGTCCGTCCGCGCCAGCGAGAGCTCCACGCGACCCCGGTCGTCGCCGCGCGCGGTGGCGCGCGACGGATCGGCGGCCGCGTCGATGGCGTTGTCGACCAGGTTCCCCACGATGGTCACGAGGTCGGCGGGAGCGACGCCCGGGGCGCCCGTGCCGTCCGCGACGCGCACGGCGAGCTCGACGCCGCGCTCCGCCGCCTGCGCCGTCTTCCCGCGCACGAGCGCCTGGACGACCGGATCCGCGCCCTCGGCGAGGCCCCCCGCCGCGGCCCGCCGGTCGGTCTCGAGCTCCGACGCCGCGAGGGCGAGCGCCTCCCGCGGACGCTCCAGCTCGATGAGCGACACGATCGTGTGCAGCCGGTTCGCGAACTCGTGCGTCTGCGCCCGCATGGCGTCCGAGAGCGTCCGCAGCGTCGCGACCTCGCCCGACAGACGCTGGACCTCCGTCCGGTCCCGGAGCGTCGTCACCGTCCCGAGCCGGGCGGCGCTGCCGGTGCGGCCCGTCGGCAGCGCGGGGCGCTGCGTCACGACGAGGACCCGGCCGGAGGGCAGGTGCACGACCTCGTCGGCCGTCGTCCCGCCGGCGAGCAGCCGCTCGAGGGGCGCGGGCAGCCCGAGCGCGGCGACCTCGACGGGCCCGGCGGTCGGATCCACGTCGAGGTCGAGGAGCTCGGCCGCCTGGTCGTTGTGCAGCACGAGCCGCCGGTCGCGGTCCACGAGCACGATGCCCTCGCCCACGGAGTGAAGCACCGACTCGTAGTAGGCGAGCATCCGCGCCATCTCCTCGGGGCCGAGACCCCACGTCGTCCGCTCGAGCGACCTGCTGAGGAGGACCGCGCCCGCGGCGAGCAGCAGCGCGAGCGCGCCGACCGTCCCGAGGAGCCCCGGCAGCCGCGCGCCCAGCACCTCGGAGACGCGCTCGACGGTCACGCCCGCGGACACGAGCCCGACGATCCCGCCCGCCGCGTCCCGCACGGGGACGACGGCGCGCACGCTGGGGCCCAGCGTTCCGGTGAAGGTCTCGGTCAGCGGACGTCCGGCGAGCGCGGGCCCGGTCGTGCCGAGGTAGCGCCGGCCGATCTGGTCGGGATCGGGGTGCGTGACGCGGACGGTGTCGCGGTCCATGATCGTCACGAAGTCCACGCCCGTGTCGCGCGTCACGTCGAGCGAGTAGTCGAGGAGCGCCGCCGTCGGATCCGCGGACGCCAGCCCCTCCGCCACCCGCGGCGAGTCGGCCACCGTCGTCGCGACGGCGAGGCTGCGGTCGGCCGCCGCCTGCTCCGCACGCTGGCGGGAGTCCGACCAGAGGGCCGCGGTGGCCGCCACCGCCACCACGAGGAGCACGGCGAGCTGGACCACGAGGAGCCGCGCGGCGATGCCGCGGGGGAGCGCGGGGCGCCGGCGTCTCGTCCGGCCCGGGCGTGCGGGGAGCGCGCGCTCCGCCATGCCGCCTCCTCGCCTCCGCGGCGGTCACCCCGGCAGGAACATTATGAACACAACGCCGGGGTTCGGCCGCGCCTGCGCGATCCTGACGGGTACCCGGCGCAGCGCACCCCGTGCCCTGCCCCGCTCACGAGACAAGGACGTCCCATGACCAACCCGATCGCCGCGCTCCGCCGCCTGGACCGCCAGCACTACCTCTACATCGCCGTCATCGTGGCGGTGATCCTCGGCGTCACGGTCGGGCTCGTCGCCCCCGAGGCGGGCGTGGCCCTCAAGCCCGTCGGCGACGCGTTCGTCGCGCTCATCAAGATGATGATCGCGCCCATCATCTTCTGCACCATCGTGCTCGGCGTCGGCTCGGTCGCGAAGGCCGCCACGGTCGGCCGCGTCGGCGGGCTCGCGCTCCTGTACTTCATCGTCATGTCGACGTTCGCGCTCGCGATCGGCATGGTGGTCGGCAACCTCATCCACCCGGGCGAGGGCCTCGACCTCCGGGGCCTGCGGGCGCCGGAGGGCTCGACCGAGGCGACGGGCGAGAAGGACTTCCTCCTCTCGATCATCCCCACGTCGCTGCTGTCGTCGCTCACCTCGGGCAGCATCCTGCAGACCCTGTTCGTGGCGCTCCTCGTCGGCTTCGCGCTGCAGCAGCTCGGCACGCGCGGCGAGCCGGTGCTGGAGGGCATCCGCAACATCCAGATCCTGGTGTTCCGGATCCTCAGCATGGTCATGTGGGTCGCCCCGATCGGCGCGTTCGGCGCCATCGCGGCGGTCGTCGGGGCCACCGGGTTCCAGGCGGTCATCAGCCTCGCGACGCTCATGATCGGCTTCTACATCACGTGCGCGCTCTTCATCGTCGTGGTGCTGGGCACGCTGCTCTGGTTCGTCGCCCGGGTCAGCATCTTCAAGCTGATGCGGTACCTCGGCCGCGAGTACCTCCTCATCGTCTCGACCTCGTCGTCCGAGGTCGCGCTGCCCCGCCTCATCGCGAAGATGGAGCACGTCGGCGTCTCGAAGCCCGTCGTCGGGATCACCGTCCCCACGGGCTACTCGTTCAACCTCGACGGCACGGCCATCTACCTCACGATGGCGTCGCTCTTCATCGCGAGCGCGCTGGGCAGCCCGCTGGCGCTCGGCGAGCAGGTCTCGCTGCTGGTGTTCATGATCATCGCGTCGAAGGGCGCCGCGGGCGTCACGGGCGCCGGCCTCGCGACGCTGGCCGGCGGCCTCCAGTCGCACCGCCCCGATCTGGTGGACGGCGTCGGCCTCATCGTGGGCATCGACCGCTTCATGTCGGAGGCGCGCGCCCTCACGAACTTCACCGGCAACGCGGTCGCGACCATCCTCATCGGCACCTGGACCCGCGGCATCGACGCCGACCGCGTGGCCCTCGTCCTCGGCGGCGGCGACCCGTTCGACGAGAAGAGCATGGGCACCGAGCACGGGGCCGCCCAGAAGGCGCCGGCGCAGGCCCTCGAGGCCGACGTCACGCGCTCCGGCGACCTCGGCGACGACGCCCGCGGCACCACCCGGTGACACCCGGTCGGGGTGGCGCCGGGGCCATCCCGGCGTGGTCCCGAGCGTGTCCGATCCGTTACGCTGTGAGGTCACAGGAGGTACGACCATGGATGCACGCGAAGAGGGTCACGGCGCCACGCGCGTGCCCGAGCAGTACACGAGCACGGACACCACGGCCACCTTCCGGGACGAGCTGGGGGCCGCGCTCGCGGGCCTCGACGGCGGAGTCTCCGCGGACGAGAAGGACGCCGTCACGGCGCTCCCGTCCGGATCCGCGCTCCTCGTGGTCCGCCGCGGACCGAACCAGGGCGCGCGCTTCCTCCTCGACGCCGACGTCACCGTCGCGGGGCGCCACCCGGACGCCGACATCTTCCTCGACGACGTCACCGTCTCGCGTCGTCATGCGGAGTTCGTGCGCGAGGGCACCACGTTCCAGGTCAAGGACCTCGGCTCGCTGAACGGCACGTACTTCGACGGCGTCCGCATCGACACCGCCCTGCTGCAGGACGGCGCCGAGGTCCAGGTCGGCAAGTTCCGCCTCACGTTCTACGCCTCGCGCGCCGACCTCGTCGGCCGGACGATCGAGTAGTGCCGGCGTCCGCCGCCCGGTCGACGCCCGCCCGCACCCCCGGACTCCTCAGCATCGGGCAGGTGCTCGCACGGCTCACGCCGGAGTTCCCCGACCTCACCAACAGCAAGCTCCGCTTCCTCGAGGAGCAGGGCCTCGTGCAGCCCTCCCGCACGGAGTCCGGCTACCGCAAGTTCAGCCCGGCCGACGTCGAGCGCCTCCGCACGGTGCTCGGCATGCAGCGCGACCACTACCTCCCGCTGAAGGTCATCCGCTCCTACCTGCGCGACCTCGACGCCGGCCTGTCGCCCGCGCTCCCCGGCGCGGCCACCGCGCCCGCCGCCTCCATGCTCGACCAGGAGCGGCGCTTCAACCGCGCCGAGCTCGTGCGCGAGTCCGGCGCGACGGCCCCGCTCCTCGGCGACGCGATCACCGCGGGCGTGCTCGTGCCGGCCGAGGTCTACGGCGAGGAGGCGGTGCAGGTCATGCGCGCGCTCGTCGAGCTGCAGCGCACGGGCATCGAGCCCCGCCACCTCCGCGGCTTCCGCCAGGCGGCGGAGCGCGAGCTGAGCCTCATCGAGTCGGCGCTCGTGCCGGTCTCCCGGCGCCGGGACGCGTCGAGCCGGGCGCACGCCGCCGAGCTCGCGCGCGAGATCGCGACGCAGCTCGAGGTGGTGCGCGGCAGCCTCATCCGCTCGGCTCTGGGCCGCCTCTCCTCCTGAGCGCCCCCGGAGATCGCTGCGGGCATCCCGCGGCGTCCCGCATCGGCGCTCCTCCTCCTCCGACGGGGCGCGCGCGGACCGCCCCGGCCCGTAGACTGGCGTGTCCGCTCGGGACGCCCGTCCGTCGGGAGGATCCGAGCGGCGCCGGCCGACAGGCGCCCCCGATGGGGGCGCGGGGCGGGCCGGGACGACACGCCGGGCGCTCAGGCCGGATGTCGTTGCTCGGGCCCGTGGGCCCCGCTACCGTGAGAGCACGACCCCGACGAACCGACCCGCATCAGCGCACGCTCCCCTCCGGGACCCGCGCTGGGGGGTGGAAGGCAGAACGATGAGCGACTCCACCCCGGACTCCGGGCGCTACGACCTCGGTCTGCTCTTCACCGACGGCCTCCCCGAGATGGACGCGAGCGCCGGCTACCGCGGTGCCGTCGCCGCCCGCGCCGCCGGGATCACCTACCGCCAGCTCGACTACTGGGCCCGCACCGGCCTCGTCGAGCCCACCGTCCGCGGGGCCTCCGGCTCCGGCACGCAGCGCCTGTACGGCTTCCGCGACATCCTCGTCCTCAAGCTCGTCAAGCGCCTCCTCGACACGGGCATCTCGCTGCAGCAGATCCGCACCGCGGTGAACCAGCTCCGCGAGTCCGGCGTCGTCGACCTCGCCCAGACGACGCTCATGAGCGACGGCGCCAGCGTCTACCTCTGCACCAGCAACGACGAGGTCATCGACCTCGTGAGCCGCGGCCAGGGCGTCTTCGGCATCGCGGTGGGCAAGGTGCTCCGCGAGGTCGAGCACTCCCTCGTCGAGATCGACACGCAGACCGTCGACCCCACCGACGAGCTCGCCGCCCGTCGCGCCGTCCGGGCCTCCTAGACCCGAGCGTCCGCCCCGCGCCGGCTTCCGCTCCGGGAGGCCGCTCCTCCCGCGCGCCATCCGCCGCGGGGCGTCACGCCGTGCTCGCGTCCGGCCGCTCGACGCTCCGGTTGGACGGGGGGGCGGCGTGGCCGAGGCCGCCCGGCCGCCCGGACGACGAACGCCGCCCCTCGACGAGGAGCGGCGATCCGGGAGCGAGCGGGTCAGCGTGCGGCGTTCTCCGCGTAGTCGCCGATCTTCGCCGTGCGCATGATGCGCTCGAGCAGCTGGTCGAAGTTGCGCGCCATCTCCTGCGCGCTCTCGCCGGGCCACACGTGCAGCGGCTTGGCCGCACCCTGCGCCTGCTGGAGCGATGTGCGCTCGGGCAGCTGGGGGCTGAGCACGAGGGGACCGAACATGTCGCGGAGCTCCTTGATGCGGAACTGGTGCTCGAGCGACTGGACGCGTGCGCGGTTGACGATGATGCCGAGCGGCTGCAGGCGCGGCGAGAGGCCGCGGCGGATCTCCTCGATGGCGCGCAACGCGCGGTCGGCGGCCGCGACGGAGAACAGGCCGGGCTCGGTGACGACGGTGACGCGGTCGCTCGCGGCCCACGCGGTGCGCGTGAGGGCGTTGAGCGAGGGAGCGCAGTCGATGAGCACGAGGTCGTAGTCGGCCTCGACGTTGGCGAGGGCCTCCTCGAGCTTCCAGATGTCGCGGATGCTCGGGTGCGGCCCGTCGAAGTTGATGGCGGACGGGCTGCCGATCATGACGTCGATGGTGCCCGTGCGGCCCTTGGTCCAGCCGCTCGGCGCGATGGCCGCGCGGACGATCTTCTCCTTGGGGGAGGCGAGCACGTCGGCGACGTTGAGGTGGCCGGCGACCTGGATGTCCATGCCCGTCGAGACGTCGGCTTGCGGGTCGAGGTCGACCACGAGGGTCCTCAAGCCGCGGGAGAAGGCGGCGGACGCCAGTCCCAGGGTCACTGTGGTCTTTCCCACGCCCCCCTTGAGGGAGCTGACGCTCAGTACATGCACGAGGGAGAGGCTACCGTCGATACTCTGGGAGAACCTAAACGCGTCGCCCCCGAAGCCCTGCCGACGAGAGGCCCGCCATGTTCACGAAGATCCTCGTCGCCAACCGGGGGGAGATCGCGATCCGGGCGTTCCGCGCCGCGGTCGAGCTCGGCGCCCGCACCGTGGCCGTGTACCCGCACGAGGACCGTGGCTCCCTGCACCGGCTCAAGGCGGACGAGGCGTACCTCATCGGCGAGGAGGGGCACCCGGTCCGGGCGTACCTCGACGTCGACGAGATCATCCGGGTGGCCGTCGAGTCGGGCGCCGACGCCATCTACCCGGGCTACGGCTTCCTGTCCGAGAACCCCGGGCTGGCACGGGCGGCCGCCGCGGCCGGCATCGTCTTCATCGGACCCGGCTCGGACGTGCTGGAGATGGCAGGCAACAAGGTCACGGCCAAGGAGCACGCGACCGCGGCGGGCGTCCCCGTCCTCGCGTCGACGCCGCCGTCGACCGACGTCGACCTGCTGCTCGAGCAGGCGGAGGCGATCGGCTTCCCGATCTTCGCGAAGGCCGTGGCGGGCGGCGGCGGACGCGGCATGCGCCGGGTCGAGCGCCCGGAGGACCTCGAGGAGGCGCTGCGCGCCGCCATGCGCGAGGCGGATAGCGCCTTCGGGGACCCCACCATGTTCCTCGAGCAGGCGGTGCTGCGGCCCCGGCACATCGAGGTGCAGATCCTGGCCGACGCGACGGGGGAGACCGTCCACCTCTTCGAGCGCGACTGCTCGGTGCAGCGCCGCCACCAGAAGGTCGTGGAGATCGCGCCCGCGCCCGACCTCGACCCGGGGATCCGCGACGCGATGCACGCGCACGCCGTCGCGTTCGCGCGGAGCATCGGCTACGTCAACGCGGGGACCGTCGAGTTCCTGCTCGACACGGACGGCCCGCGGAAGGGCCAGCACGTCTTCATCGAGATGAACCCGCGCATCCAGGTCGAGCACACGGTCACCGAGGAGGTCACCGACGTCGACCTCGTGCAGTCGCAGATGCGCATCGCCGCGGGGGAGACGCTCGCCGACCTCCGTCTGCACCAGGGGGACATCGTGCTGCGCGGCGCGGCGCTGCAGTGCCGCATCACCACGGAGGACCCGGCGCAGGGCTTCCGGCCCGACACGGGGAAGATCACGTCCTACCGCTCGCCGGGCGGCGGCGGCATCCGCATCGACGGCGGCACGGTCGCCACCGGGGCGCAGATCAGCCCGCACTTCGACTCCCTCCTCGCCAAGCTCACGTGCCGCGGCCGCGACTTCCCGTCGGCGGTGACGCGCGCGAAGCGGGCCCTCGCCGAGTTCCGGATCCGCGGGGTCTCCACCAACATCCCCTTCCTCCAGGCCGTGCTCGACGACCCGCAGTTCCAGGCGGGCGATCTCAGCACGTCCTTCATCGACGAGCGGCCGGGGCTCGTGCGGAGCAACGTCTCCCAGGACCGCGGGACGAAGATCCTCAACTGGCTGGCCGACGTGACGGTGAACCAGCCGAACGGCCCGCGGCCCGGCACGCCGCGTCCCGCCGACAAGCTGCCCGCGCTCGACCTGCGGCGGCCCGCGCCCGCCGGATCCCGCCAGCGCCTGCTCGAGCTCGGTCCCACGGGCTTCGCCTCGGCGCTCCGTGCGCAGACGGCCCTCGCGGTCACCGAGACGACGTTCCGCGACGCGCACCAGTCGCTGCTCGCGACGCGCGTCCGCACGCGCGACCTCGTGGCCGTCGCGCCGTACGTGGCGCGCATGACGCCCGAGCTGCTGTCGGTCGAGGCCTGGGGCGGCGCCACCTACGACGTGGCCCTCCGCTTCCTCGGCGAGGACCCGTGGGAGCGCCTGGCGTCGCTCCGCGAGGCCCTGCCCAACGTCGCGATCCAGATGCTGCTGCGCGGCGCCAACACGGTCGGCTACACCCCGTATCCGGCCGAGGTCACCGACGCGTTCGTCGAGGAGGCCGCGGCCACGGGAGTGGACGTGTTCCGGATCTTCGACGCGCTCAACGACGTCGAGCGGATGCGCCCCGCCATCGACGCCGTGCTCGCCACCGGCACCACGGTCGCGGAGGTCGCGCTCTGCTACACGGGGAACCTGCTCGACCCGGCGGAGGACCTCTACACGCTCGACCACTACCTGCGCCTCGCGGAGCGCAGCGTCGCCGCCGGGGCGCACGTCCTCGCGATCAAGGACATGGCGGGCCTCCTCCGGCCGGCCGCCGCCGAGCGGCTCGTCACGGCGCTGCGCCGGGAGTTCGAGCTGCCCGTGCACGTGCACACCCACGACACGGCGGGCGGACAGCTCGCCACGCTGCTCGCCGCCAGCCGCGCCGGGGCGGACGCGGTCGACGTCGCGAGCGCGCCCATGTCGGGCACCACGAGCCAGCCGTCCGCGTCCGCCCTCGTCGCCGCGCTCGCGCACACGGAGCGCGACACCGGCCTCTCCCTCGATGCGGTGAGCGACCTCGAGCCCTACTGGGAGGCGGTCCGGCGCATGTACCGGCCCTTCGAGTCCGGGCTGCCCGGCCCGACCGGGCGCGTGTACCGGCACGAGATCCCCGGCGGCCAGCTCTCCAACCTGCGGCAGCAGGCCATCGCGCTGGGGCTCGCCGACGACTTCGAGCTCATCGAGGACATGTACGCCGCGGCCGACCGGATCCTCGGCCGCATCCCGAAGGTCACGCCGTCGTCGAAGGTGGTCGGCGACCTCGCGCTCCAGCTGGCGGCGGCGAAGGCCGACCCGGCCGACTTCGAGCGGAACCCCGGCGACTACGACATCCCGGACTCGGTCATCGGCTTCATGGCCGGCGAGCTGGGCGACCTGCCGGGCGGTTGGCCGGAGCCCTTCCGCACGCGCGTGCTGCGGGGCCGCGACGTGCGCATCGGGATCACGCCGCTCTCCGACGACGACCGGCGCGCGCTCGAGATGCCCGGCGCGGACCGCCGGCGGGCGCTGAACCGCCTGCTCTTCCCGCAGCCGACGGAGCAGTTCGAGACCATCCGGGGGCTGTTCGGCGACCTGTCCGTGGTCGACACGGAGGACTACCTCTACGGGTTGCGCCAGGGCCGGGAGCACGTCGTGCGGATCAGCCGGGGCGTCGACGTGCTCATCGGCCTCGAGGCCGTGGGAGACGCCGACGCGTCGGGCATGCGCACGCTCCTCGCCGTGATGAACGGCCAGCTGCGGCCCGTCTTCGTGCGGGACCGCGGCATCGCCGTCACGACCGCCGTCGCCGAGAAGGGGGACGCGTCGCGTCCCGGCCACGTGTCCGCGCCGTTCTCCGGCGTCGTGACGCTCAAGGTCGAGCCGGGCGACCGGGTGGTGGCCGGTCAGCCGGTGGCGTCCATCGAGGCCATGAAGATGGAGGCGGCCATCACGTCGCCCGTCGCGGGACGCGTCGCGCGCCTCGCGGTGCCGACCACGCAGCAGGTCGACGCGGGCGACCTGCTCGTCGTCGTCGAGATCGAGGAGTGAGGCACGGGATGACCGACACGGACCGGATGCAGGACGAGCGCTACGACCTCGTGATCGTGGGGGCCGGATCCGGCAACTCCATCGTCGACGAGCGCTTCGCCGACCAGCGCGTGCTCCTCGTCGACGACGGGGAGCACTTCGGGGGCACCTGCCTCAACGCGGGCTGCATCCCCACGAAGATGCTCGTGCACGTGGCCGACGTCGCCGCCGCGGCCCGCGACGGCGCGGCGCTCGGCGTCCGCGCGTCGGTCGACGCCGTCGACTGGCCGGCCATCGCCGCGCGCGTGTTCGGCCGCGTCGACGCCATCAGCGAGGGCGGCCGCGAGTGGCGCGAGAGCGGCATGGAGAACGTGACGCTGCTGCGCGAGAGCGTGGGCTTCGAGGCGCCGGGCGTGCTCGTGTCGGCGAGCGGGCAGCGGATCCTGGCGGACCGCGTCGTGCTCGCCGCGGGGTCCCGACCCCGCCCGCTGGCGGCCGTGTACGCGCCGGACCCGGCGATCCACGACTCCGACTCCATCATGCGCATCGCCGAGCTCCCCGCCTCGCTCCTCATCGTGGGCGGCGGCTACGTCGCCGCCGAGTTCGCGCACGTCTTCAGCCACCTGGGCGTGCGCGTGACCCAGGTCGCCCGGTCCGCGCACCTGCTCGGCAACCTCGACGCCGACATCTCGACGCGCTTCACGACGCTCGCGCGCACGCAGTGGGACGTCATCACCGACTGCGAGGTGGAGGAGATCGAGCGCGACGGCGACGTGCTCCGCTCGCGGCTCGCGTCCGGCCACCTGGTCGAGACCGAGGCCGTGCTCGTCGCGCTGGGCCGCGTCCCCAACACCGACACCCTCGCGGTCGCGAACGCGGGCTACGATCTGCGCGCGGACGGCCGCATCGTGGTCGACGAGCGGCAGCGCGTGCTCGCCGGCGGCGAGCCCGTGCCCGGCGTGTTCGCGCTCGGCGACATCAGCGCCGAGCACCAGCTCAAGCACGTGGCCAACCACCAGGCGCGCGTGGTGCAGCACAACCTGCTGCACCCGGACGACCTCACCGGCGGCGCTCCCGGGCCCGTCCCGCAGGCGGTCTTCTCGCGCCCGCAGATCGGCTCGTTCGGCCTGACGGAGGCGGAGGCGCGCGCGGCGGGGCCCGTCGTCACGATCGAGCAGCCCTACTCGTCCACGGCGTGGGGGTGGGCCCTCGAGGACACGACGTCGTTCTGCAAGCTCGTGGTGGATCCGCGCGACGGCGGCACGATCCTCGGCGCGCACATCATCGGCTCGGACTCCGCGGCGCTGATCCAGCCGCTCCTCACGGCCGCGAGCCTCGGCCACCGCGTCACGGGCCTCGCCCGCGCGCAGTACTGGCCGCACCCGGCCGTCACCGAGGTCGTCGAGAACGCGCTGCTGGCCGCCGAGTCGGCCGTGTCCGACTGGGCACGCGAGAATGGAGCGGGCCTCGCGCCCGCGGGCGCCGATCGACCCTGACCGCCGGCCCGCAGGACCCACGGAAGCAGAGAATGACTGAACGACAGATCCGCCTCTTCGGCGATCCGGTGCTGAAGACCGTCTCCTCGGAGATCCACGAGATCGACGAGGGCGTGCGCGCCCTGGTCGAGGACCTCCTCGACAGCGTGCGGCCGGACGGCCGCGCCGGCGTGGCCGCCGCCCAGATCGGCGTGAACCTCCGGGCCTTCAGCTACAACGTGGGGCCGTCCTTCGGCTACATCCTCAACCCGGTCATCGAGGAGCTGCGCGGCGAGGCCGTGCTCGTGGACGAGGGCTGCCTCTCCGTGCCGGGCCTCTGGTTCCCCACGATGCGCCACCCCGAGGCCGTGATCAGCGGCATCGACCTCGACGGGGAGCCGGTGCGCCTCGAGGGCACGGGCGTGCTCGCCCAGGCCTTCCAGCACGAGGTCGACCACCTCGACGGCCTGGTGTACCTCGACCGGCTCGACAAGCAGCGCCGCCGCGAGGCCATGAAGCAGGTCCGCGAGTCCGGCTGGTTCTGACCCGCGCCGATCCGTCGACCCGCGCGCTCGCGCGGGCCGACGACGCCGGTCAGTGCACCAGCGAGTGCCCCTCGGTGGTCGGCGCTGCCTCGTAGATCCGCGTGATCACGTCGGCGAACGCGTCGAGCACCACCTGGCGCTTGATGCTGAGCTTCGGCGTCAGGTGCCCGGCCGCCTCCGTCAGCTCCACCGGCAGCACGACGAACTTCCGGATCGACTCCGCGCGCGACACCGTCGCGTTCGCCGCGTCGACCGCCCGCTGCACCTCGGCGAGCACGGCCGGGTTCTGCGACGCCTGCTCGAGCGTCAGCGCCGGGTCCTGGCCGTTGTTCGCCAGCCACACCTTGAGCATCTCGGGGTCCAGCGTGATGAGCGCCGAGATGAACGGCCGCCGGTCGCCCGCCACCACGACCTGCCCGACGAGCGGGTTCGCGCGGATCGGGTCCTCGAGCGCGGCGGGCGCCACGTTCTTGCCGCCGGCGGTCACGATGATCTCCTTCTTGCGGCCCGTGATCGTCAGGTAGCCGTCGGCGTCGTAGCTGCCGAGGTCGCCCGTGCGGAACCAGCCGTCGTCGAAGACCTCCGCCGTCGCCTCCTCGTCCTGCCAGTAGCCGTCGAAGACGTTGACGCCCTTGACCTCGATCTCGCCCTCGTCGGTGATCCGCGTCGCGACGCCGGGCAGCGCCGGGCCGACCGTGCCGATGCGGAAGCCCTTCACGAGGTTCACGCTGACGGGCGCCGTGGTCTCCGTGAGGCCGTAGCCCTCGAGGATCGTGAGGCCGAGCGACCGGTAGAAGTGCCCGAGGCGGAGGCCGAGGGGTGCGGATCCGCTCACCGCGAAGCGCACGCGCCCGCCCATCGCCTGTCGGATCTTGGAGTACACGAGCGCGTCGAAGAGCCTGTACTGGGCCTTCAGCGCGAAGGGCACGCGCCCGGCGTCGACCGCCACGGAGTGCGCGTACGCGACCTCGGCGGCCTTCCGGAACACCTTGCCGCGGCCGGCTCCCTCCGCCTTCTGCTCGGAGGAGTTGTAGACCTTCTCGAACACGCGCGGCACGGCGAGGAGGAACGTCGGTTTGAAGGACGCGAGCGCGGGCAGCAGCTGCGTCGTGTCGGCCTGGTGCCCGGTCTTCACGCCCGCCTGCACGTTGAGGATCGAGATGAACCGGGCGAAGACGTGCGCGGTCGTGATGAACAGGAGCGTCGACGCGCCAACCCGCACGACCTCCTCCATGGCGACCTCGGCATTGCGGGCGAGCTCCACGAAGTTGGCGTGCGTGAGGATGCAGCCCTTCGGCCGGCCCGTCGTCCCGGACGTGTAGATGAGGGTCGCCATGTCGGAGCCGACCGCGAGGTTCCGTCGCCGCTCGATCTCCGCGTCCGGCACGTCGACGCCCCGCTCGGCGAGCTTGTCGAGGTCGCCGAGGTCGATCTGCCACACGCGGCGCACGTCGGGGAGGTCCGGGTGCACCTCGTCGAAGCGGGAGAAGTGCTCCGCCGACTCGAGGATCACGGCGACGCTGCCGGAGTCCTGCAGGTTCCAGTGCACCTGGCCGGGGGAGGAGGTCTCGTACACGGGGACGAGGACGGCGCCCGCGAAGAAGACCGCGAAGTCGACGAGGGTCCACTCGTAGCGCGTGCGGCACATCATGCCGATGCGCTCGCCCGGCTCGATGCCCGAGGCGACGAACCCCTTCGCGAGGGCGACCACCTGGGCATGGAACTCGCGCGCCGTGACGTCGCGCCAGCCGTCCCCGTCCGGCAGCGCGAACAGCGGAGCGTCGGGGCTCGTCCTCACGCGGTGCACCAGGACGTCGGTGACGTTGTCGTCGGGCCGCGCCTCGACGGCGGCGGGCATCATGTGCTGTTCCACGGCAACTCCCTCGGTACCGGAAAAGGATGTTCCCACAGTAACGTCGCGCGGTCGCCGGGCGCTCGTCCCCGGACGGGGGCGTCCGGGGCGTCGGTAGGATCGTCAGGCGAGAACAACGGAAGGGCCCGCCACGTGCATGCAATCGGGATCGACATCGGCGGGACGAAGATCGCGGGAGCCGTGGTCGACGAGCTCGGCGCCATCGCGGCCGAGGCCCGCACGCCCACCGAGGCGAGCAGCCCCGATGCCATCGTCGAGGCGGTCGTGGCCATGGTCGAGGGCCTCCGCGCCGAGCACCCGGATGCGGTCGCCGTGGGCGTCGCCGCCGCGGGCTTCATCGACGCCGCGCAGTCCACCGTCTACTACGCCCCGAACATCAACTGGCGCAACGAGCCCGTGCGCGAGCGGCTGCGGCGCCGCATCGACCTCCCCATCGTCATCGAGAACGACGCCAACGCCGCCGGTTGGGCGGAGTTCCGCTACGGCGCCGGACGCCTCGTGAGCGACATGGTGACCCTCACCATCGGCACGGGCGTCGGCGGCGCGATCGTGGCCGACGACCGCCTCTTCCGCGGCGGCTTCGGCGCCGGTGCCGAGCTCGGCCACATGCGCGTCGTGCCCGACGGCCTGCCGTGCGGCTGCGGCGCGCGCGGCTGCATCGAGCAGTACGGATCCGGCCGCGCCCTCCTCCGCACCGCCAACGAGCTCGCCGACCTCGGCGGCACCCACGGCGACGGCCTCGCCGCGCGCCGCCGCGAGGTCGGCACGCTCACCGGGCACGACGTCAGCGACCTGATCCAGGCGGGCGATCCGGGTGCCCTCGCGGCCCTGCGACGCCTCGGCTCCTGGCTCGGGGAGGCCGCGGCGAGCATCGGCGCGATCCTCGACCCGCAGATGTTCGTCATCGGCGGCGGCGTGGCGCAGGCCGGCGACCTGCTGCTCGACCCCATCCGCGAGGCCTACCTGTCGCACCTGCCGGCGCGCGGCTACCACCCGGAGCCCGAGTTCCGCATCGCCGAGCTCGTGAACGACGCGGGCGTCGTGGGCGCGGCTGACCTCGCGCGCCTGCATGCGGCCGCGCTGCGCCACGGGGCCTGACCCGCGCCGTCCTCGCCTCGGAGGCCCGGCGGCCGACGCGGCCCCCGCTGGCTATGCTGGATCCCGACCCCGCCCGGAAGGTGGCCACCCGATGTTCTACTGGTTCATGAAGAACCTGGTCGCCGGACCCCTCCTGCGGAGCACGTTCCGCCCCTGGGTCACCGGTCTCGAGAACATCCCCGCCAAGGGCGGCGTCATCCTCGCGAGCAACCACCTCTCCTTCATCGACTCGGTGTTCCTGCCGCTGCTGGTGGACCGCAACCTCGTCTTCCTCGCCAAGAGCGACTACTTCACGGGCACCGGCCTCAAGGGCTGGGCCACGAAGATGTTCTTCACGGCCACCGGCATGCTCCCCATCGACCGCTCCGGCGGGAAGGCGTCCGAGGCGTCGCTCAACACGGGCCTCCGCGTGCTCGCCGAGGGCCGGATGCTCGGCATCTACCCCGAGGGCACCCGCAGCCCCGACGGCAAGATGTACCGCGGGCGCACGGGCGTCGCCCGCATGATCCTCGAGGGCGAGGTCCCGGTCGTCCCGATCGCCATGATCGACACGGAGAAGGTCATGCCCATCGGCACGCGCATCCCCAAGGTCCGCCGGATTGGTGTGGTCATCGGCGAGCCGCTAGATTTCAGTAGGTTCGCCGGCCTCGAGGGAGACCGCTTCATCCTCCGCTCCATCACCGACGAGATCATGTACGAGCTCTCGAGGCTGAGCGGCCAGGAGTACGTCGACGTCTATGCGACCTCGGTCAAGGAGAAGCGCGCGAGCGCGGCCCGCTGACCGTCTCCCGCACCGCCTCCACCGCGCACACGCGCACGACACGAACCGGGATCCCACCGTGGCCTCAGAGCACCTCGTCCCCGCCCACCCCGACGTCCTCGCGGGCCTCGACCACTGGCGCACGCTCGAGGTCAAGCAGCAGCCGGCCTGGCCCGACGCCGCGGCCGTGCACGCCGCCAGCGCCGAGATCGCCCTGCTCCCGCCGCTCGTCTTCGCGGGCGAGGTCGACCAGCTGCGCAGCCGCCTCGCCGCGGCAGCCGACGGCCGCGCGTTCCTCCTCCAGGGCGGCGACTGCGCCGAGACCTTCGCGGGCGCCACGGCCGACCAGATCCGCAACCGCGTGAAGACCGTCCTCCAGATGGCGGTCGTCCTCACGTACGGCGCGGCGATGCCCGTCGTGAAGATGGGCCGCATGGCCGGCCAGTTCGCGAAGCCGCGCTCGAGCGACTCCGAGACGCGCGGCGACCTCACGCTGCCGGCGTACCGCGGCGACATCGTGAACGGCTACGACTTCACGCCCGAGTCGCGCGCGGCGGACCCCGCGCGCCTCGTGAAGGGGTACCACACGGCCGCCAGCACGCTGAACCTCATCCGCGCCTTCACGCAGGGCGGCTTCGCCGACCTCCGCGAGGTGCACAGCTGGAACAGGGGCTTCGCCGCGAACCCCGCGAACCAGCGCTACGAGCACCTCGCCCGCGACATCGACCGCGCCATCAAGTTCATGGAGGCCGCCGGCGCCGACTTCGACGACCTCAAGCGCGTCGAGTTCTACACCGGCCACGAGGGCCTCCTCATGGACTACGAGCGGCCCATGACCCGCATCGACTCGCGCACCGGCACGCCGTACAACACGTCGGCGCACTTCATCTGGATCGGGGAGCGCACCCGCGACCTCGACGGCGCGCACGTCGACTTCCTATCCCGCGTCCGCAACCCCCTGGGCGTCAAGCTCGGCCCGTCGACGACGCCCGAGACCGTGCACGAGCTCATCGAGAAGCTCGACCCGGACCGCGAGCCCGGCCGCCTCACCTTCATCACGCGCATGGGTGCCGGGCGCATCCGCGACGCGCTGCCGCCCCTGCTCGAGGCCGTCAAGGCGTCCGACGCCAACCCGCTGTGGGTCACGGATCCCATGCACGGCAACGGCCTCACCACGCCCACCGGCTACAAGACGCGGCGCTTCGACGACGTGGTGGACGAGGTGCAGGGCTTCTTCCAGGCCCACCGCGCGGCGGGCACGCACCCGGGCGGCATCCACATCGAGCTCACGGGCGACGACGTCACCGAGTGCCTCGGCGGATCCGAGCACATCGACGAGGCGACGCTCGCCACGCGCTATGAGTCGCTGTGCGACCCGCGCCTCAACCACATGCAGAGCCTCGAGCTCGCGTTCCTGGTCGCCGAGGAGCTGGCCGCCGCGCGCGGCTGACCGCTCCCGCACGACGATGCCCCGCCGCCCACGAGGGCGACGGGGCATCGTCGTCTCCGGCGCGTGCGCGAGCGTCGGCAGCTGCGGCCCCCGGCTAGCCGGATGCGGTGATGCCGAGGTTGATCGTCGAGCCGCGGCGGGCGAGCGCCTGCGCCTCCGGGCTCGCCGACGCGACCCGGGTGATGCCGTTGGGCAGCGCGTCCCAGAACGCCGAGTAGGCGTACTTGAAGCCCGCCTTGTCGAGCGCGGCCTTCGCTTCGTCCCGCGTGAGCCCGACGACCGCGGGGACGGCGACGAGGTCGGGGCCCTTGGAGATCTCGAGGCCCACCTTGCTGCCGGGAGCGCCGCCGGCGCCGGAGCGCACCGGGTTCTGGTCGAGCGCGTAGACGGAGATGACCTCGCCCTTGTCGACGTCGTCGCTGAAGCTCTGCTTGCCCGGCTCGCCGACGAGCCCGGCCTGGGCCAGCGTCGCCTTCGCCTGGTCGACCGAGCGTCCGTTGATCTGGGGGATCTTCCCGGCGGCGACCACCAGGGTCACCGCCTGCCGCTCGGGGTACTGCGCGCCGATGGGCGCTCCGGAGGCGTCGAGCACCTGGATGACCGTGCCCTCGGCGGCGTCGCCGTACTGCCGGACCACCGCCTCCTGGACGACGAAGGGGACTCCCTCCAGGCGGGTGCGCGCGTCGGCCTCCGCCGCGCCGACGACCTCGGGAACGGGGAGGAGCCGCGGCCCCGTGGAGGCGTAGACGGTGACGGTGGATCCCTGGTCGACGGGGGTGCCCGAGGCCGGGACGCTGCGGATGACGTGCCCCACCTCCACGTCGACGCTCGGCTCCTCCGCGCGCGCCACGACGAAGCCCTGACCCTGCAGCGTGCCCGCCGCGTCGTCGACGGCCATGGCCGTCACGCGGGGGACGGGCACCTGCGCGCCGGGGCCCTGACCGTAGTACCAGCCCGTCCCGCCCGCGAGGGCGGCGAGCATGACGACGAGGAGGGCCAGGACCCACCCGCGCGAGCGGCGCCGCGAGCCGGCGGCCGCGAGAGCGACCACGGAGTCGGGCTGCGTGCGCTCGCCCTCCTCGCGCATCAGCACGGGCGGGCCGCCCACGACCTGCGTCTCGCCGGTCGTGACGGGCGGCAGCGCCGGGGCGCTGGGGAAGACGACGGTGCGCTGGAGCGGAGCGGGATCGCCGGACCGTGCGTCGAGGCGGTTCTGGACGGCGTAGAGCTCGTCCAGGAGCGCGCGCGCATCGCGGGGACGCTGCTCCGGATCCCGTGCCGTGGCCCACAGCACGAGCTCGTCGAGCTCCACGGGCACCGACGGGTTCGTCGTGCTCGGCGTCGGCACCTGGTCATTGGCGTGCTGGTAGGCGATCTGCATGGGCTGCTCGCCCTTGAACGGCTGCTCGCCCGCGAGCATCTCGTACATCATGATGCCGACGGCGTAGATGTCGCTGCGGGTGTCCGCGATGCCACGGGTGACGAGCTCGGGGGAGAGGTACGCGATCGTGCCGAGCAGGGCCTGCCCCGTCGCGGTGTTGGCGCTGACGGCGCGCGCCAGGCCGAAGTCGCCGATCTTGATGCGCCCGTCGTCCGCGAGCAGCACGTTCTCGGGCTTCAGGTCCCGGTGGACGATGCCGGCCTTGTGCGCGGCGGCGAGCCCGGAGAGCACGGCCTCGAGGATGTCGAGGGTCTGCTCGGGCGTCAGCCGCTCGTACTCCTGCAGGAGCTCGCGCAGCGTCATGCCGGGCAGGTACTCCATGACGAGGTACGCCATGTCCGAGTCCTGGCCCTGGTCGAAGACGTTGACGACGTTCGGGTGCGCGAGCCGCGCGGCCGAGCGCGCCTCCTGGATGAACCGGTCGCGGAACGCGCTGTCGTCCGCGAGGTGACCGTGCATGACCTTCACGGCGACGCGCCGCTCGAGGCGGAGGTCGGTGGCCACGTAGACCGTGGCCATGCCGCCGCGCGCGATGCGGGATCTGACCTGGTACCGGCCGTCGAGGAGACGGCCGATCATGGGGTCGGTCGGGCTGGAGGTCACTGGATGATTCTAGGGATGGCCGATGCCCGGGCCTCCCCGGCACACCGGAGCGACGCGGCGCGGATCCGCACGGCGGCCTGCGTCAGCCGATCTCGTCGAGCCAGGCCCAGGCCGACCCCTCCCACTTCGCGTACGCGTCGGGGTAGGCCGAGTACTGCACCGCCTGCGCGGCCTGCGTGACGGTCATCGACTTCCACCCGGGGGTGTCGAGGAGGCCGCGCGTGGTGCCGGGGTTCGGGTTGACGGGGCCGCCGAAGAACGCCCGCGCCGCGTAGTGCGGGTCGTGGAGCTGCGCGGGCTGGCCCCAGCCCTGGCTCGGGCGCTGCTGGAACAGGCCGATGGAGTCGCGGTCGCCCCAGTCGAGGTTGCGGAGCGTGGACTCCTGCGCGGCGGTGGCCAGCGCGATGACCAGGCCGTAGTCGTTGACTCCCGCCTTCCGCCCCTCCGAGACGATGATGCGGGCGTTGGTGCGCATCTCGTCCGTCATGATCGTCGTCCCGTGCAGCGAGGCGACCTGGACGGCCGACGCGGAGGCGTTCGGGATGGTCAGCTTGCTGCCCGCGTAGATGATGCTCGACCAGTTGAGGCCGTTGGCGTTGAGCAGGTCCTGCACGGTGACGCCCGCGTCCTGCGCGATGCTGTGCAGGGTGTCGCCGGTGGCGATCGTGTAGGTGCCGCTCAGCCCGGACTTGGCGGCGGGCGAGGCGCTGGGGGCGGTCGCCGCGGCCGGCGCGGAGCCGCCGGGGATCGTCAGCTGGTTCCCCGGGAAGATCCTGCTCGTGGACTGCAGCCCGTTGGCCGACAGGACGGCCGACGTCGAGACGCCGTGCTTGCCGGCGATGCCGGTCACGGTGTCGCCCGCGACCACGGTGTAGCGGGAGCCGGCTGCCGTGGGCGCGGAGGCCGGGCTCGACGTCGTCGAGGAGGTGCCGGATCCGCCGAGGGTGAGCGTCTGCCCGGGGAAGATGGTCGTCTTCCAGCCGAGTCCGTTCTGCGCGAGGACGGATGCCGTGGAGATGCCGAAGCGCCCCGCGATGCTCGAGACCGTATCGCCCTGCTCGACCACGTAGGAGGAGGGGGTGGCGGCCATGGGCGCGGCGGCCGGGGCGGCGGCGGGCGCCGCGACGGTCGGCAGCTTGGTCTGCGAGGGGCCGGACTTGGCCTTGGGCACCCGCTTGACGGGAGCCGCCTCGGCGGGCGACGCCATGCCGAGGCTCACCGCGAGCGACCCCACCAGCACGATGGGCATGGTGGCCAGCAGCGCCTTGGAGCGGCGGGTGGCTGTCCGGCCGGTGGAGGTGTCCGAGGACCGGCGGGGGTCGCGAGGAGGGGTGGTGTCGGTCATGGGCATGTTGGTCTACTCCGGCCGTCGTGCACGATTCCCTGATGCAGGTGTTCCACGTTAACACGCAACGCGCACGGAGTGCACATAAGTGATGGATGTGACTGGAGTGATCAGCGACACGCGCATTCGGCGGATAGGCAGTTCCCGGGCCGGTCGACGGCGGACGCCGGGAGCCCGGAGCGCCCGCCGCGGTGGCCGCTCCCGCTCCGGGCGTGCCAGCATGTGACACGTGAACGAGCCCTATGCCGACCGTGAGTGGTTGACCGTCCCCGATCTCGTCGACCTCCTGGGTCTCACCGTCAGCCGCGTGCGCCGGCTCATCGAGGACCGGAGGCTGCTGGCCGTCCGCCTCGACGGCGTGCTGAAGGTCCCCGCGGTCTTCCTCCGCGACGGCGAGCCGCTGTCCGAGCTGCGCGGCACGATCATCGTCCTCGGGGACAACGGCTTCGACGACGACGAGGCGATGGACTGGCTCCTCACCGAGGAGCCGAGCCTGGGCGCCGCGCCGATCGACGCCCTGCTGGCCGGGCGCAAGGCCGAGGTCCGCCGCGTCGCGCAGGCGAGCGCCTGATCCGCTGACCCGCGGACGCCGTGCATCCGCCGTCAGGTGACGCGGCGGGTGACGCTGTCCACGAGCAGCTCCAGCTGGTTGCGCGCCCGCGGCGAGATGGGGGCGTCGCGCAGGGCGGCGAGGGACTCCCGCACGTTGCGGGAGATCATCCCCTCGACCTCGTCGAGCGCGCCGCTCTCCCGGAGGATGGACTGCAGCACGCGGATCTGCTCGTCGTCGAGCTCCGGGTCGCCGAGCAGCGCGTCCACGGTGCGCCGCACTCCGTCGGGCAGCCGTCGCCGGGCGAGCGCCACGAGCACGGTGCGCTTGCCCTCCCGGAGGTCGTCGCCGCTCGGCTTGCCCGTCACCGCGCTGTCGCCGTAGACCCCGAGCACGTCGTCGCGCAGCTGGAAGGCGATGCCGAGGGGCAGGCCGACGGTCCGGAGCGCGGCGACCTGCTCGGGTGATGCGCCGGCCAGGCTCGCCCCGACGACCAGCGGCGCCTCGATGCTGTACTTCGCCGACTTGTAGACGACCACGTTGTGCGCCCGGGCCAGCGTCTCGTCCTCGTCGACAGTGGGCCACGCCACCTCCTCCAGGACGTCGAGGTACTGGCCCAGAGTGACCTGCGTGCGCATGGTCGCCAGCTCGGCGCGGGTGGCGCGGGCCGCGGATCCGTCCGCCAGCGCCAGCAGCGAGTCGATGAGGAGCTCGTCGCTCCACCCGAGGAGGAGGTCGCCGAGGAGGATCGCGCCGGCCTCGCCGAAGGCGGCGGAGGATCCGCCCCACCCGCGGGAGGCGTGCAGCGCCTCGAGGCGGCGGTGCGCGGCGGGCCGCCCCCGCCGGGTGTCGGACCGGTCGATGATGTCGTCGTGGACGAGCGCCGCGGCGTGGAACACCTCGAGGCCGGCGGCGACGCCGACGACCGCCCGGTAGCCCGGTCGCTCCGCGCCCGGAGGGCGTCCGGCGGGGGAGGGCTCGAGGTCGATGACCGATCGCCAGCCCCAGTAGCAGAACTGCGCCCGGAACCTCTTGCCGCCTCTCAGCAGATCCGCGGAGAACTCATGGACGGGCGTCAGATCCGGGCTGATCTCCCGGAGCCCCGCCGCCTGCGCTGCCAGGAAGTCGTCGAGGCGGGTCTGGACGTGGCTGACGAGGCGGTCGCTTTCGGGCACCCGCCTAGCCTAGCCAGGGGTGGGGAGCTAGAATCCACAGGTGAACATCGACGCGTCGTCCCGAGCCTGAGGGGAACATGATGCCGCTTTCCGAGCAAGAGCAGCGCCTGCTGGAGGAGATGGAGCGAAGCCTCTATCACAACGACGCAGACTTCGTGGCGACCGTCAGCGGCCGTCGCAGCAGACCGAACTACACCCTGGTCGTCGTGGGAGTGCTCGTCATCGTGCTGGGCATCGCCGCCCTGGCCGCGGGCGTCATCACCAAGCTGGCCATCATCGGCGTCCTCGGCTTCGCCGTCATGATGGTCGGGGCGCTCCTCATCTTCAGCCCGCGGGGCGGCTCCTCGGAGTCCATGCCCTCCGTCGGCTCGCCGGGCCCCGCGCGTCGGCCGTCCGCCAAGCGCAGCTCGTCCTCCTTCATGGACCGCGTCAACGAGCGCTGGGAGAAGCGCCAGGGCGGTCAGGACTGACGCCTCCCTGAGCGGGGGTCCTCCACCTCCCTCCACCCGACCCGAAGGGGCCGGCCCCGCACCCGGGGCCGGCCCCTTCTCTCGTCCCCGACGCCCTCCACCGGGCTCCCTGACGCCCCCGATCGCGCCTCGCCGCGCGGCCGGGGGCGTCGTCGTGCTCCCGCGGCGCGCCGTGCGGGCATTCGCCCTCCACATCCCTCCCCGTCGTGGATCCCGCTGGTTCAGCGGGAACCACGGTCGCGAACCGGACATTCACGCGCGCTGCCTAGCGGTGGGTGGAGGGCTGTGGAGTAAAGTGGAGCAAGTCCTGAACCACGGCCGGAGAGACAGGGGGTGTCGGTGTGTTCCTCGGCACCCACTCGCCTCGTCTCGACGACAAGGGGCGGCTCATCCTCCCCGCGAAGTTCCGCGACGAGCTCGAGGGCGGCGTCGTGATGACGCGCGGCCAGGACCGGTGCATCTACGTGTTCACGACGCGCGAGTTCGAGGAGCTGCACGACCGCATGCGCCAGGCCCCGCTCGCGAGCAAGCAGGCGCGCGACTACATGCGCGTCTTCCTGTCCGGGGCGAACGCCGAGACGCCGGACAAGCAGCACCGCATCACGATCCCGCAGGCCCTCCGCACCTACGCGGGCCTCGACCGCGAGCTCGCGGTCATCGGCGCGGGAAGCCGCGTCGAGATCTGGGACGCGGCCACGTGGGACGAGTACCTCACCGCCAACGAGAGCGCGTTCGCCGACACCGCGGAGGAGGTGATCCCCGGCCTGTTCTGACCCCGGCCCCTGACTCCCAGCCGTCCGACGCCCTGCCGCACTTCCCCGGTGGCAGGTCGGGACGGATGGGGATCAGGAGCCGCGGACAGGGCATCGGGATGCCATGGCACTCGACGACATCCACACCCCCGTGCTGCTGGAGCGCTGCCTCGAGCTGCTCGCACCGGCCCTCCAGGAGGAGGGCGCCGTGCTGGTCGACGCCACGCTCGGCATGGCCGGGCACTCGGAGGCGTTCCTCGACGCGCTCCCCGGCCTACGTCTCGTGGGCCTCGACCGCGACCCGGATGCCCTCGCCATCGCGGGGGAGCGGCTCGCGCGGTTCGGCGACCGGGTCCACCTCGTGCACACCGTCTACGACGGGATCGGGAGCGCGCTCGACCGTCTCGGCATCGGCGAGGTGCAGGGCGTCTTCTTCGACCTCGGGGTCTCGTCACTGCAGCTCGACCGCGTGGAGCGCGGCTTCTCGTACTCCCAGGACGCGCCGCTCGACATGCGCATGGACGGCACGGCGGGCCTGACGGCCGCGCAGGTGGTCGCCGAGTACGACGAGCTCGAGCTGCGCCGCATCTTCTACGACTACGGCGAGGAGAAGCTCGCCCCGCGCTACGCCAGCCGCATCGTCCAAGCGCGCGAGGTGGAGCCCATCACGACCTCGGCGCGGTTGGTGGAGATCATCCAGCAGGCGACGCCCGCGGCGGTGCAGCGGGCCGGCCACCCGGCCAAGCGCGTCTTCCAGGCGCTGCGCATCGAGGTCAACCAGGAGCTCAGCGTCCTGGCGCGCGCCATGCCCGCCGCCGTCGACCGGCTGGCCGTCGGCGGCCGCGTGGTCGTCGAGTCCTACCAGTCGCTCGAGGACCGCATCGTGAAGCGCGAGCTGCGCGCGCGGTCGACGAGCACCGCGCCGGTCGGCCTGCCGGTGGAGCTGCCCGAGCACCGTCCCGAGCTCAAGCTCCTGGTCCGCGGAGCCGAGCTCGCGGACCAGGACGAGATCGCCCGCAACCCCCGCGCCGCATCCGTCCGGTTGCGCGCCGCCGAACGAGCCAGGAGGCGACACGCATGACCGATGCAGCACGCGCGACCGCGCGTCCCCGGATCCGGCCGTCCGCCGAGCCCGCGTCCCGTCACATCGAGGTGGTCGCCACGCGCGACCAGCGCCGCGCCCGTCCGCGCACGGTCTACGCCCTGATCGTGGTGGGCGGCCTGTTCGTCCTCCTGCTCGCCCAGCTCATGCTGTCCATCGGGCTGTCCGACGGCGCCTACGCCATCTCGTCGCTGCAGCAGCAGCAGAGGGAGCTCGACCGCACGCACCAGGCGCTCACGGAGGACGTCGACCGGCTGTCCTCGCCGCAGAACCTCGCGCGCAACGCCCAGGCGCTCGGCATGGTCGCCAGCGCCTCGCCCTCGTTCCTCTCGCTGGACGGCACCGTCCAGGGCACGCCGCAGGCGAAGGACGGCGCCACGACGGCGCTCACCGCGGACACGCTCATCGGCAACTCGCTGCTCGCGGGGGTGCCGCTGACCATCGAGGCCGACCCCGCGAAGAGGGCCGCGGCGCTGAAGGCGGCGACGTCGCCCGACGCGGGAGCCGCGGTCGACCCCGGCTCCGCCATCCCCGGCTCGGCCGAGGCCACCGGCGGTGTGACCGCCGGGACCCCGAGCGCGCCTCCCGCCGACGGCGCGACCTCGGGGCTAGCGTCGGCCACGGCGATCCCGACCCCGAAGACCCGCTGATCGCACGTCCCGCCGAGGGCGCGCGACCCCCGCACGACACCGCTCCGACGGAGCACAGCACCGCACCGCAGGCACCGAGAGGAATCCCCGAGTGAGCACGATCTCGAACCGACGGCGCATCGCCTTCTCCCTCATCGCGATCCTCGCGGTCATCGGGGTGTTCGTGGTCAAGCTCATCGATATCCAGGTGGTCCAGGCCACGGAGCTGAACGAGGCCGCGCTCGGCAAGCGCGCCATCGAGCAGCCCCTCCCCGGCGTGCGCGGCAGCATCTTCGACGCCGAGGGCAACGTGCTCGCGAGCAGCGTGCTGCGCTACGACGTGACGATGGACCCGTCGAAGGCCGGCGACTTCACCCGCACCGTGACCGGAGCCGACGGGAAGCCCGCCAAGGAGGCCGTGACGCTCGCCGAGGCGGAGGCCCAGCTCGCCGCCATCACGGGGCAGAAGCCCGAGGAGATCCACGGGATCATCACGGGCGCGCTGGCCAAGGACCCCAAGTCCCTCTTCGCCTACGTGACCAAGGGCCTCGACGTGGACGCCTACCTCAAGGTGCGGGGCCTCAAGATCCCGTGGATCTACTTCCAGCCCGTGTCCAGCCGCACGTACCCGAACGGGCAGATCGCGGGCAGCGTCCTCGGCTACATCGCGGGCGATGGCAGCGTGAAGGCCGGCCTCGAGCAGGAGTACGACAGCTGCCTCGCCGCCGAGGACGGGTCGCAGACGTACGAGCGCGGCGCCGACGGCGTGGCCATCGCGGGGAGCACCGTCACGCAGAAGCCGGCCAAGGACGGCAGCGACGTGATGACGAACATCGACACCGACCTCGAGTACTTCGCGCAGACCGCTGTGGCGGAGCAGGCCGTCAAGGTCGGCGCCGACTACGGGCACGCCACCATCGTCGAGATCAAGACCGGCAAGGTCCTCGCGGTCGCCGAGTACCCGTCCGTCGACCCCAACAACGTCGCGGCGACGAAGCCGGACGACCGGGGGAGCCGGGCGTTCAGCCTGGCGTTCGAGCCCGGGTCCACGCTCAAGGCGGTGACGGCGGCGGGTCTCCTCGACTCGGGCAAGGCCGACGCCGGCACCCGCGTGGTGGCGCCCTACACGTTCACGCGGCCGAACGTGAACCTCAGCGACAGCTACGTGCACCCCGACCTGCGCTTCACGCTCGCGGGCGTCCTCATGGACTCCTCCAACACGGGCATCTCGACGCTCGGCGAGCGCCTCTCGCCCGCGGAGCGCTACGACTACCTCAAGGCGTTCGGCGTGGGGGAGAAGACGGCCATCGGCTTCCCGGGCGAGAGCAGCGGCCTCGTGCGCCCGTGGCAGCAGTGGGACCCGCAGACGAACTACGCGACCATGTTCGGCCAGGGCCTCACGACGACGGCGCTCCAGGTCGCGAGCATCTACCAGACCATCGGCAACCACGGCGTGAAGCTGCCGCTGTCGCTCGTGTCCGGCTGCAAGCAGCCCGACGGCACGGTGACGCACCAGCCGTCGGCCGAGGGCTCGCAGGTGATCTCGCCCCAGGCCGCCGACTCCACGGTCAACATGCTCGAGACGGTCGTCACCAGCGGGCACCTCTCGAAGGACCTGACGATCCCGGGCTACCGGGTGGCCGCGAAGTCCGGCACGGCGCAGGTCGCCGAGGCGGACGGGAAGTACGGCAAGAACTACCTGGTCTCGATCGCCGGCATGGCTCCGGCCGAGGACCCCCAGTACGTCGTGTCGATCAGCCTCGCCAATCCGGATACCATAAAGTCCTCGGCGGCCGCGGCCCCGGTCTTCCAGAAGATCATGTCCCAGGTCCTGAAGACCTACCGGGTGCCCCCCTCCACCGTGCCGTCCCCGAACCTCCCGACGACCTACTGAGAGATGAGGGCGATGACCTCCCCTGCCACCCCCGCCCTCCGCCCCGAGCATCCCGTCGCGCGGTCGCTGTCCGGCCTCGTGCGCGACTTCGCGCTCGACGTCGTCGGCGACGTGGACGACGTGGAGGTCACCGGCGTGACGCTGTCGACCGACGACGTCCAGCCGGGGGACCTCTACGTCGGCCTCCGCGGCGCGCGCGCCCACGGGGCCCGCTTCGCGGCGGCGGCGGCGGCGAGCGGCGCGGTCGCGGTGCTGACCGACCCCGACGGGCTGGCCGACGCGCAGGGGTCCGGCCTCCCCGTGATCCTCACCCCCGACCCGCGGGCGGCCCTCGGCGACATCGCGGCGTGGGTCCACCGCTCCGCGGAGGACCCGGCGACGCTCTACGGCGTCACGGGCACGAACGGCAAGACGAGCGTGGTCTACCTGCTCGACGGGCTGCTCCGCCAGCTCGGCGTCGTCACCGGGCTCACCTCCACGGCCGAGCGCAGGATCGGGGAGGAGAGCATCACGAGCCGGCTCACCACGCCCGAGGCGAGCGAGCTGCACGCGCTCCTCGCGCGGATGCGCGAGGCCGAGGTCCGCGCCGTCACGATCGAGGTCTCCGCCCAGGCGCTGTCGCGCCACCGGGTGGACGGGCTCGTGTTCGACGTGGCCGCCTTCATCAACCTCAGCCACGACCACCTCGACGACTACGCCGACTTCGAGGAGTACTTCGACGCGAAGGCCGCCTTCTTCGACCCCGACCGCGCCCGCCGCGGCGTGGTGTCGCTCGACACGGAGTGGGGGCAGCGCATCGTCGACGGCTCCCGCATCCCCATCACCACGATCTCCTCGAAGCCCGGCGTCGAGGCCGACTGGACCGTGACGGTCCTCGAGCAGACGCCTGACTCGACCGGCTTCCGCCTCGAGGGGCCCGACAACCGCGTCCTCGTCTCGCGCGTCCCCGTGCCCGGGTGGTTCATGGCCGCGAACGCGGGCCTGGCCATCGTCATGCTCGTCGAGTCGGGCTACGACCTCGACGCGGTCGCGCAGGTGCTCGACCGCGACGGCGGCATCCGGGCCTACATCCCCGGTCGCGCCGAGCGCGTGTCGGGCGAGACCGGTCCCCTTTTCTTCGTGGACTACGGACACACGCCCGACGCGTTCGAGCAGACGCTGCAGGCGCTGCGCCCGTTCACGCCCGGCAAGCTCGTGATGGTCTTCGGCGCCGACGGCGACCGCGACACCACGAAGCGGGCCGAGATGGGCGCGATCGCGGCCCGCCTCGCCGACGTCGTGGTCATCACCGACTACCACCCGCGCTACGAGGACCCGGCGTCGATCCGGGCCTCGCTCATCGCGGGGGCGCGTGCGGCGGTGCCCGACCGCGAGATCCACGAGGTGCCCGACCCCGCCACCGCGATCCGCACCGCGGTGTCGCTGGTGGGCGAGGGGGACACCATCCTCGTCGCCGGACCCGGGCACGAGGACTACCACGAGGTGGCCGGGCGCAAGATCCCGTTCTCCGCCCGTGACGACGCGCGCGCGGCCCTCCGCGACGCAGGCTGGAGCTGACATGATCGCCCTCACCCTCGCCGAGATCGCCGACGCGGTCGGCGGCCGCCTCCTGCTGCGCGGCGACGCCACCCCGCAGACCGTCGTGGACGGAGCGGTGGACACCGACAGCCGGCTCATCGAGCCCGGCGGGATCTTCGTCGCCAAGCCGGGCGAGCAGACCGACGGCCACCTCTTCGCGCCGCACGCCGTCGAGGCCGGCGCGGCCCTGCTGCTCGTCGAGCGGGAGCTCGACCTGCCCGTGCCCCAGGTGCTCGTGCCCGATGTCGTGGACGCGCTCGGCGTGCTCGCACGCGAGGTCGTCGCCCGCGTGCGCGCGCTCGGCGGCCTGCGCATGGTCGCGGTCACCGGCTCGAACGGCAAGACCACCACCAAGAACCTGCTGCACGCGATCCTCGCCACGCAGGGGGAGACCGTGTCCCCCGTCGCGTCCTTCAACAACGAGGTCGGCGCGCCGCTCACGATGCTCAAGGTCACCCGCACCACGCGCTTCCTCGTCGCGGAGATGGGCGCGAGCGGGCCCGGCGAGATCACGCGCCTCGTGCGCATGGCGAAGCCCGACGTCGGCATCGTGCTCACCGTGGGGCTCGCGCACGCGGGCGGCTTCGGCGGCATCGAGCAGACCCTGCGCACCAAGACCGAGATGGTCCAGGACCTCCTGCCCGAGGACACGGCCGTGCTCAACGCCGACGACCCGCGCGTGTCCTCCATGAGCGACAAGACCGACGCGCCCGTGCTGTGGTTCGGGCGGGACGCGCGCGCCGCGGTGCGCGCGACCGACATCGTCGCGTCCGCCGCGGGCACGACCTTCACCCTGCACCTGCCCGACGGATCCGCGCGGCCCGTGTCCTTCCGCGTGCTCGGCGAGCACCACGTCACGAACGCGATGGCCGCGGCGGCGGGCGCCTGGGCGCTCGGCGTCGACGGCGATGCCATCGTCTCCGCGCTGCAGACCGTGCAGCGCGCCGAGCGCTGGCGCATGGAGGTGCTCGGCGGCAACGGCGTCACCGTGATCAACGACGCCTACAACGCGAGCCCCGACTCCATGGCGGCGGCGCTCCGCACGCTCGCGCAGATCAAGGGCCCGGACCAGCGCACGGTCGCCGTCCTCGGCGAGATGAGCGAGCTCGGCGAGTTCTTTGAGGAGGAGCACGACCGCGTGGGCCTCCTCGCGGTGCGCCTCAACATCGGGCAGCTCGTCGTGGTCGGCCGCGCCGCGCGCCGCCTGCACCTCGAGGCCATCGCGCAGGGCTCGTGGGACGGCGAGTCGATCTTCGCCGAGGACGTCGACGAGGCCCGCGAGATCCTCGACCGGATCCTCCGCGAGGGCGACCTCGTGCTCGTCAAGTCGTCGAACTCGGCCGGGCTGCGCTTCCTCGGCGACGAGCTGGGGGAGAAGCACTCGTGGTAGCCCTCCTCTTCGCGGGCGCCTTCTCGCTCGCCTTCACGCTCTTCCTCACGCCGCTGTTCATCAAGCTGTTCCACCGGCTGCAGTGGGGCCAGTTCATCCGCGACGACGGCCCGCAGACGCACCACACGAAGCGCGGCACGGCCACCATGGGCGGCATCGTCATCATCCTGGCGAGCGTGCTCGGGTACTTCGCGGGGCACCTGCTCACGTGGGACGGCATCCGCTTCGACCCCGTGACGCCGTCGGGCCTGCTGGTCGTGTTCATGATGGTGGGCCTCGGCTTCGTCGGCTTCCTCGACGACTACCTGAAGACGCGCAAGCAGCAGTCGCTCGGGCTGGGCGGCTGGCAGAAGGTCGCCGGCCAGGTGCTCGTCGCCGCGGTGTTCGCCGTGCTCGCCATCACGCTGCGCGACCCGGTCTCCGGCCTCACGCCGGCATCGACCGCCATCAGCCTGTTCCGCGACCTGCCGCTCGACTTCATGGCGCTCGGCGCGGTCATCGGCACGGCGCTGTTCATCGTGTGGATCTGCCTCATCGTCGCGAGCACCTCGAACGGCGTGAACGTGGCCGACGGCCTCGACGGCCTGGCCGCGGGCGCGTCGATCTTCTCGATCGGCTCCTACGTCATCATCGGCTTCTGGCAGTTCAACCAGTCGTGCGACAGCGTCTCCAGCTACCAGAACGAGTACCGCTGCTACGAGGTGGCGAGCCCGCTCGACCTCGCGATCATCGCGGCCTCCATCGTCGGCGCCCTCATCGGCTTCCTCTGGTGGAACACGTCGCCCGCGCAGATCTTCATGGGCGACACCGGATCCCTCGGCCTCGGCGGCGCGCTCGCGGCCCTGGCCATCCTCAGCCGCACGGAGCTGCTGCTCGTCTTCATCGGCGGCCTGTTCGTGATCGTCGCGGGCTCGGTGATCCTGCAGCGCATCTACTTCAAGCTCACGCACGGCAAGCGCATCTTCCTCATGAGCCCGCTCCACCACCACTTCGAGCTGAAGGGGTGGGCGGAGGTCACGGTCGTCGTGCGCTTCTGGATCATCGCCGGCCTGCTGGTCGCGGCCGGCGTCGGCACCTTCTACCTGGAATGGATCACGCAGTAGAGATGACGGACGCTCCCCTCGACGACGATCCGGCGCTCACGCGCCCCGACTCCCTGCACAGCTGGCACGACGACTGGAGCGGCCTCCGCGTCGCCGTCCTCGGTCTCGGCCGCACGGGCTTCTCGGTCGCGGACACCCTCGTGGAGCTCGGCGCGGACGTGCTCGTGGTCGCCTCCGACGCGTCGCCCGAGCGCCTGGCGCTGCTCGAGGTCATCGGCGGGCGCCTCGTGCGGCCGACCGAGGAGGAGCCCGTCCCCGCGGAGCTCGCGGAGTTCGCGCCCGAGCTCGTCGTCGTCTCGCCCGGCTACGCGCCCACCCATCCGCTGCCCGCATGGGCGCTCGAGGCGGGCATCCCGCTGTGGGGCGACATCGAGCTGGCCTGGCGCGTGCGCGACAAGACCGGGACGCCCGCCGAGTGGATCACCATCACCGGCACCAACGGCAAGACCACGACCACGCAGCTCACCGCCGCGCTCCTGCAGGAGGGCGGCGTGCGCGCGGTCCCGTGCGGCAACATCGGCCTGCCCGTGCTCGACGTCGTGCGCCACCCGGACGGCTTCGACGTGCTCGTGGTGGAGCTGTCCAGCCACCAGCTGCACTACATGCGCGAGGTGCGCCCGTACGCGAGCGCGTTCCTCAACCTGGCCGACGACCACCTCGAGTGGCACGGATCCCGGCAGGCGTACGCCGCCGCGAAGGGCCGGGTCTACGCGGACACGCGGGTCGCCTGCGTCTACAACCGCGCCGACCGCGCCACCGAGGATGCGCTCCGCGACGCCGACGTGCAGGACGGCGCGCGCGCCATCGGCTTCGGCCTCGACGCGCCCGGCCCGAGCGACCTCGGCATCGTCGACGGGATCCTCTGCGACCGCGCGTTCCTCGAGGAGCGCTTCACGAGCGCGCTCGAGCTGACCACGCTCGACGAGCTGCGCGCGGTGGGCCTGGCCGCGCCGCACATCGTGCAGAACATCCTCGCGGCGGCCGCGCTCGCGCGCTCCTACGGCGTCTCGCCCGCGGTCGTGCGCCAGGCCCTGCAGCGCTTCGAGCTCGACAGCCACCGGATCGAGCGCGTCGGGGAGCGGGACGGCGTCGCGTTCGTCGACGACTCCAAGGCGACGAACCCGCACGCGGCGTCCGCGTCGCTCGCCGCCTTCCCGTCGGTGGTCTGGGTCGTCGGCGGCCTGCTCAAGGGCGTCGAGCTCGACGAGCTGATCCGCGCCCACGCCGCCCGGCTGCGCGCCGCCGTGGTGATCGGCGCCGAACGCGCCGAGGTGCTCGCGGCATTCGCGCGACACGCGCCCGACGTGACGGTCCTCGAGGTGGCCGAGAGCGACACTGGGGACGTCATGCGGGCCGCGGTGCGGCTCGCGGCGGGCGTGGCAGAGCAGGGCGACACCGTCCTGCTGGCCCCGGCGGCGGCATCCATGGACCAATTCACCGACTACGCCGACCGCGGGCGCCGATTCCGCGCCGCGGTCGACCACCACCTGGGAGGTGCGGCGGATGACACTGCCCCCGAGAACGACGCGGACCCCTCGCGCGGCTGACGCGTCGGGCCCCCGCGGCCCGCGCACCCCGTCCGCACCCGCCGACGACGCGCAGGAGGGCACGCAGCGCCGCGGGCTCGCCGCGCGGATCAGCCTCGGCCGCGCCTTCCACGCGGAGAGCGGCGCCTACTTCCTCCTGCTCGGCACGACGCTCTTCCTCGTGGTCTTCGGCCTCGTGATGGTGCTGTCGTCGTCGAGCATCGACTCCTTCGTCGCCGGCGGCGGCTTCTTCGGCATCTTCCTCAAGCAGGGCATGTTCGCGCTCATCGGGGTGCCGCTCATGCTGCTCGTCTCGCTCGTGCCGCCCATGTTCTGGAAGCGCTGGGCGTGGGTCCTGCTGCTGGCCGCGTCCGCCGTGCAGCTGCTCGTGTTCGGCCCCATGGGCGTGAAGGTCGGCGAGAACGTCGGCTGGATCCGCATCGCCGGCACCACGTTCCAGCCCGCCGAGCTCATCAAGGTGGGGCTCGTCATCTGGCTGGGCTTCATCCTGTCGAGGAAGCGCCACCTGCTGCGCACCTGGCCGCACATCCTCATCCCCGTGCTCCCGGTCGCGGGCGGGGCCGTGGGCCTCGTCGCGCTCGGCGGCGACCTCGGGACGGTCATCATCATGGCGAGCATCGTGCTGGGAGCCCTGTTCTTCGCGGGGATCCCGATGGGCAAGCTCACGCTCATGCTCACGATCGGCTCCGTGCTCGCGGTGCTCATGACCGTCATCAGCGACAGCCGCATGCGCCGCGTCACCGAGTTCCTCACCGGCCAGTGCGACTACGCGGGCGGCTGCTGGCAGTCCACGCACGGCCTGTACGCGCTGGCCGCGGGCGGCGTCTTCGGCGTGGGGCTCGGCAACTCGAAGGCCAAGTGGATGTGGCTGCCCGAGGCCGACAACGACTACATCTTCGCCATCATCGGCGAGGAGCTCGGCCTCATCGGCGCGATCGTCGTCATCCTCCTGTTCGTGGTGCTCGCCATCGGGTTCATCCGCGTGATCCGCGCGAACACCGACACGTTCGCGCGCGTCGCCACGGGCGCCGTCATGACCTGGATCATCGTGCAGGCCTTCGTGAACATCGGCGTGGTGCTGAACCTGCTCCCGGTGCTCGGCGTGCCCCTGCCGTTCGTGTCGTCGGGTGGATCGTCGCTCGTGACGACGCTCGTCGCGATGGGCATCGTGCTCGGCTTCGCCCGGAGGCCCACGACGGAGGAGTCGCCGGACGTCATCCCGGCCGTGATCGGCATGCGCTCGTGACGGTCTACCTGCTGGCCGGCGGCGGCACCGCGGGGCACGTCAACCCGCTGCTCGCGGTCGCCGACGAGCTGCGGGCGCGCGAGCCGGAGTCGACGATCCTCGTGCTCGGCACGCGCGAGGGCCTCGAGGCGCGCCTCGTCCCGGCCCGCGGCTACGAGCTGCTCACCATCGCCCGGCTGCCCTTCCCGCGCCGGGCGGACCGGGCCGCCGTCGCCTTCGCGCCCGCGTTCGCGCGCGCCGTCGGGCAGATCCGCCGGATGATCGCCGAGCGCCGCGTCGACGTGGTCGTGGGCTTCGGCGGCTACGCGGCCGCGCCCGCGTACCTCGCCGCACGCCGCTCCCGCGTCCCCGTCGTCGTGCACGAGGCGAACGCGTCGCCCGGCCTCGCCAACCGACTGGGCGCCCGCGTGGCCACCGCCGTCGGGATCACGTTCCCGGGCACCGCGCTCGGACCGCGCGCGCAGGTCGTCGGCATGCCGCTCCGGCGCGAGATCGCCACCCTCGACCGGGCCGCCGTCCGCGACGCCGCGCGCGCCGAGCTCGGCCTCGACGCCGACCGGCCGACGCTCCTCGTCACCGGCGGATCCACGGGCGCCCGCAGCCTCAACCGGACGGTGGTGCAGGTGGCCGAGCGCATCACGGCGACCGGTGCGCAGATCCTGCACATCGTCGGCGGCGCGCAGGAGTTCACCGATCCGGGGGTCGAGCGCTACCACGTGGTCGGCTACTCCGACCGGATGGAGCTCGCCATCGCCGCGGCCGACCTCGTCGTCTCGCGCGCGGGCGCCGGCGCGCTCTCGGAGCTCACGGCCGTGGGCCTCCCCGCGGTCTACGTGCCGTACCCGGTCGGCAACGGCGAGCAGGCGGTCAACGTCCGCGGCGTCGTCGCGGCGGGCGGCGGCATCGTCGTGGACGACGCCGACTTCACGCCCGACTGGGTGCTCGCGCACGTGCTCCCGCTCCTGTCCGATCCGGCGGCGCTCGCGCGCATGTCCGAGGCCGCCGCGTCCGTGGGCGGCCGCGATGGCGCCGCCCGCATGGCCGACCTCGTGCGCGACTCCGCCGACGGCCGCCCGTCCCCGGTCGCCTCCCCGCGCTGACCGCGCCGCCGCCCGCCCCGCTTCCCACCCTCCCGAGGAGACCGCACGTGATCGCACCCGACCTGACCATGGACATCCCGACCGAGCTCGGCCGCGTCCACTTCGTGGGCATCGGCGGGTCCGGCATGAGCGGCATCGCGCGCCTGTTCCTCGCCGCGGGCCACCGCGTCACCGGATCCGACTCGCGCGACTCCGACGCCGTGCAGGCGCTCCGGGAGCTCGGCGCCGAGATCCACGTCGGCCACGACGCCGCGCACGTGGGCGACGCCGAGGCGCTCGTCGTCACGGGCGCGCTCTGGCAGGACAACCCCGAGTACGTGCTCGCGAAGGAGCGCGGCCTGCCGATCCTGCACCGCTCGCAGGCGCTCGCCTGGCTCATCAGCGGCCAGCGCCTCGTCGCGGTCGCGGGCGCGCACGGCAAGACCACCTCCACCGGCATGATCGTCACGGCGCTGCTCGAGGCCGGCCGCGACCCCTCGTTCGTGAACGGCGGCGTGATCGGCGGGCTCGGCGTCTCCAGCGCCCCCGGATCCGAGGAGCTCTTCGTCGTCGAGGCCGACGAGTCCGACGGCTCCTTCCTCCTCTACGACACGGCCGTCGCCCTCATCACCAACGTCGACGCCGACCACCTCGACCACTACGGCTCGCACGAGGCGTTCGACGACGCCTTCGTCCGGTTCGCGAGCGCGGCATCCGAGCTCGTCGTGATCTCCAGCGACGACCCGGGCGCGCGGCGCGTCACCGACCGCATCGAGGGCCGCATCGTCACGTTCGGCGAGGACCCGGACGCCGACGTCCGGATCTCCGACATCGTCACCGACGGCCCCGTCGCCTTCACGATCACCCACGAGGGCGTGTCCCGCCGCGCCGCGCTCCGCGTCCCCGGCCGCCACAACGCGATCAACGCGGCCGGCGCGTACGCCGTGCTCGTCGGTCTCGGCGTGGATCCCGACGACGCGATCGCGGGCCTCGCCGGCTTCTCCGGCACCGGCCGTCGCTTCGAGCTGCACGCGGAGGTCCGTGGCGTGAGCGTCTACGACGACTACGCGCACCACCCGACCGAGGTGCGCGCCGCGCTCTCCGCCGCGCGGACCGTCGTCGGGGCGGGCCGCATCATCGCCGTGCACCAGCCGCACCTCTACAGCCGCACGCAGCTGATGGCGGGCGACTTCGCTCGCGTCTACGAGGAGCTCGCCGACCACACCATCGTGCTCGACGTCTTCGGCGCACGCGAGGACCCGATCCCCGGCGTCACCGGTGCGCTCGTGACGGAGCGGTTCGCGGACGCCGCGCGCGTCGACTACCTGCCCGACTGGCAGGAGGCCGCCGACCGCGTCGCGGAGATCGCGCGGGACGGCGACCTCGTCGTGACGCTCAGCTGCGGCGACGTGTACCGGATCATCCCGCAGGTGGTCGACGCGCTGGCGCGCCCGACCGAGCCCGCCGCGTCCCCCCGGCCGCGCGAGTGAAGCGGCCCGAGGGCTTCGACCGGCCCCGGGTCCCGCGTCCGCCCGCGCCCGACGCGCCTGCGGCCGGCGCCGGGGCACCGGCGTCGCGCCGACGCGGCTCCCGCCCGGCCTCCCCGCCCGCATCCGCCTCTCCCGACCCCGCGTCCGACCCGGCCCGTCCGTCCGCGCCGGCCCCGCAGCGCCCGACGGCCCAGCGCCCGACCGCGCCGCGCCCGGTCCCGCCGCGCCCTGTCACGGCGACCGCCGCGCCGCGGACCGACGCCCGCCCCGGCACAGGCACGCCCGCGCGCTCGGCCGCCACGCCTCCCTCGGCCGGGCGCCCCTCCGCCCCGTGGCGCGACGACGACGAACCCGACACCGAGCCGATCGTCCTCCCGCACCTGGCGGAGGCGCCCGTCAGCGCGCCTCCCACGCCGAGCACCGGCCGGGAGCCGGCCGCCTCCCGTGCGGGCGGCATCGCCGGACGCCTCGGCCGACGGGCGCGCGGTGCCGCCGAGGCCGCCGGATCCCGGGCCGCGAAGCCGCTCCGCCGCCGCACCCGCGGGGAGGGCGACGCCGAGCCGACGCCCCGCGCCCACCGGCCAGCGCGTCCGGCCAGCGCGACCACGGGAGATGCCGAGGCCCGTCGCCAGCTCCGCCGCGCCCGCCGCGAGCGCCAGCGCTACGAGCGCCAGGAGGTCCGCCGCTTCACGCAGCGCACGCGGCGTCGCCGAGCGGGTCTCCTCGGCGCGCTCGGCGCGTTCCTCGTCCTCGCGATCGTCGTCGGCATCGCCGTCTACTCGCCGCTCCTCGCCCTGCGGACCGTCGAGGTCGAGGGCGCCGACCGCGTCGCGCCGGACAGCATCCAGGCCGCTCTCGCCGACCAGGTCGGCACGCCCCTGCCTCTCGTCGACCTCGGACGGGTGGGCGACGAGCTGCGCGCCTTCCCGCTCATCCGCAGCTACAGCACGGAGAGCCGGCCGCCGTCGACCCTCGTGATCCGCATCGTCGAGCGCACGCCCGTCGCCGTGATCCAGTCGGGCGCGGGATTCGACCTCGTCGACCCCGCGGGCGTCACCATCGAGCGCGCCACCGCGCGTCCGGACGGCTACCCCCTCATCGACCTGCCGAGCGCCGGCCTGTCCAGCCCGCGCTTCCGAGCCGCGACGGCGGTGCTCGTCGCGCTGCCCGCCGACTTCCTGCCGCAGGTCGACAGCATCCAGGCCAACACGACCGACGACGTGATGCTCGTGCTCCGCAGCGGCAAGAAGGTGCTGTGGGGGAGCGGGGAGCGCTCGACGGAGAAGGCGCAGGTGCTGCAGGCCCTCGTGAAGGCCCGCGGCGACGTCGGCTCCTACGACGTCTCGGCGCCCGACGCGCCCGTCGCTGGTCCCTGAGCGACCGGGTGTGGCGACACGCGGCGCGCCGGTCGCCGCACCCGCCCCACGCCCCCTAACGTCGGGATCAGGAAATGCATACTGAGTAAACTCTAAGCCTCCACCGGAGGTCGAAGGTTCTAGCGGAGGCCCGTCGTGTCGAACAACCAGAACTACCTCGCCGTCATCAAGGTCGTCGGCATCGGCGGTGGCGGCGTCAACGCCGTGAACCGCATGATCGAGCTCGGTCTGCGGGGCGTGGAGTTCATCGCGATCAACACCGACGCGCAGGCCCTGCTCATGAGCGACGCGGACGTGAAGCTCGACGTCGGACGCGAGATCACGCGCGGCCTCGGCGCCGGCGCCGACCCCGAGGTCGGCCGACGCGCCGCCGAGGACCACGCGGAGGAGATCGAGGAGGCCCTCGCGGGCGCCGACATGGTCTTCGTCACCGCGGGCGAGGGCGGCGGCACCGGCACCGGCGGCGCGCCCGTCGTGGCCCGCATCGCGAAGTCGATCGGCGCGCTCACCATCGGCGTCGTCACGAAGCCGTTCGGCTTCGAGGGCAAGCGCCGCTCCGCGCAGGCGGAGCTCGGCGTCGCGACGCTGAAGAACGAGGTCGACACGCTCATCGTCGTCCCGAACGACCGCCTCCTGGAGATCAGCGACCGCGGCATCAGCATGCTCGAGGCCTTCGCCACCGCCGACCAGGTGCTCCTCGCCGGCGTCCAGGGCATCACCGACCTCATCACCACCCCCGGTCTCATCAACCTCGACTTCGCCGACGTGAAGTCGGTCATGCAGGGCGCCGGATCCGCGCTCATGGGCATCGGCTCGTCGCGCGGCGCCGACCGGTCGATCAAGGCGGCCGAGCTCGCGGTGGCGTCGCCCCTGCTCGAGGCCAGCATCGAGGGCGCGCACGGCGTGCTGCTCTCCATCCAGGGCGGGTCGAACCTCGGCATCTTCGAGATCAACGACGCGGCCAAGCTCGTGCAGGAGGCCGTGCACCCGGAGGCGAACATCATCTTCGGCGCGGTCATCGACGACACCCTCGGCGACGAGGTGCGCGTCACCGTGATCGCCGCGGGCTTCGACGGCGGCGAGCCGTCGGCCAAGGTCGAGAACCGCCGCAGCGGATTCGTCGCCGCCGGCGGGGGAGCGGTCACCGCCCCCGAGGCCGTCGAGTCCGCGCCGTCGCGCCCGCAGGCCGAGGCGCCCGTCGCGGCCGTCCCGGCGAGCGACCCGACGTTCGAGGACGACGGCGACGACCTGGACATCCCCGACTTCCTGAAGTGAGCGACGCTCCGCTGACCGGCGGCGCGCACGCGTCGGACGCCCACCCCGGCGAGGCCCACCCCGGCCTCGCCGAGCGGTGGGCGTCCGTGCGCGCGCAGGTCGCCGACGCCGTCCGCGAGGCGGACCGCGATCCGGCCGAGGTGACCACGATCGTCGTCACCAAGTTCCAGCCCGTGTCGCTCCTCAGCGCCCTCGTCGACCTCGGCGTGCGCGATCTCGGCGAGAGCCGGCACCAGGAGGCGCAGGGCAAGGCCGCCGAGCTCGCGGGGCGCGACGTCGCCTGGCACTTCGTCGGGCAGCTCCAGGGCAAGAAGGCGCGCCAGGTGCGGCGGTACGCCTCCGTGATCCACTCCGTCGACCGTCCCTCCCTCGTGGACGCGCTGGCATCCGAGGAGGAGGGGACCCGCGTCTTCCTCCAGGTCAACCTCACGGACGACCCGGCCCGAGGAGGCGTCCCGCCCGCCGAGGCGGAGGCCCTCGCGGAGCACGCCGCGGCCGCGGCCGGCATCCGGGTGCTCGGGGTCATGGCGGTCGCGCCCGACGACGGCGAGCCCCGCCGCGCGTTCGCCCGGCTCCGCGGCATCTCGGACGACGTGCGGCGCATCCTGCCCGACGCCCGCGCCATCTCCGCGGGCATGTCCGGCGACCTGCGCGAGGCGCTGCTCGAGGGCGCGACACACCTACGGATCGGGTCGGCAATCACGGGAAAGCGACCCGACCGCCCTTAATGTCGGAGGTGCGGTCCGGTTCGTCAGGCCGAAACGGAAAGAGGAATGATGGCCAACCCACTTCGCAAGACCATGGTGTACCTGGGACTCGCCGACGAGGAGCTCGACTACCAGCAGCAGCCCACGCAGCAGCAGTCGCCCGTGCAGGCCGTCCCCGCGCCGGCGCCCGCCCCGCAGCAGCGCGAGCAGCAGCAGGCGAAGCGCGCACCCGTGACCCCCCTGCACAAGCCCTCGACCACCACAAGGAATGCGGCGCCGGCTGAAATGAACGAGATCCTCACCGTCCACCCCAAGGCCTACAAGGACGCGCAGGTCATCGCCGAGAACTTCCGCGAGGGCGTGCCGGTCATCATCAACCTGTCGCAGATGACGGACGACGACGCGCGCCGCCTCATCGACTTCGCGAGCGGCCTCTCCATCGGCCTGTACGGCAAGATCGAGCGCGTCACGAGCAAGGTGTTCCTGCTCTCGCCGTCGCACGTCGCCGTCTCCGGCGAGCAGTCCGCCACCGAGGCCGAGGTCGAGGCCTCCTTCTTCGGGCGCTGATCCACGCGGACCGCTGAGATGGCGGGCGTCGACGGGACCTCCCATCGACGCCCGCCATACTTGTCTCCGTGATCATCGTCTCCCTCGTCGCCACCGTCGTGTGGTTCGCCCTCCTGGCGTTCATCATCTGCATGTGGGGGCGCTTCGTCCTCGACCTCGTGCAGTCGCTCTCGCGGGAGTGGCGTCCGCGCGGCGCGATGCTCATCGTCGCCGAGGCGTCCTACACGGTGACCGACCCGCCCATCGGCTTCGTGCGCCGGCTCATCCCGCCCCTGCGCCTCGGTCCGGTGGCGCTCGACTTCGGCTGGATGATCACGATGCTGGTCGCCATCATCCTGTTCAACGTCGCGCGCGGCTTCATCGGGTAGGCGCCGCCCCTCCGTCCGCGGATCGCGGCCCGAGTCCCCGGACCCGGGCGATCCGCTGGTAGCGTTGAGGCGCACGTTGTCCCGAATCCCCGTCCGCGCCCGCGGACCCCGCTCTACGCACAAAAGAGGTGGCAGGCCATGGCTCTCACTCCTGAAGACGTCGTCAACAAGCGTTTCCAGCCGACCAAGTTCCGCGAGGGATACGACCAGGACGAGGTGGACGACTTCCTCGACGAGGTGGTCGTCGAGCTGCGACGCCTCCACCAGGAGAACGAGGAGCTGCGCCAGCGCCTCTCCTCCGGCGAGTCCGCCCCCGCCGCCACCACGGCCATCGAGACCCCCGCTCCCGCCGCGGTCGAGCAGGCGCCCGTCGTCGTCGAGCCGGAGCCCACCCCCGAGCCCGAGCCGGCTCCCGTCGTCGTGTCGGCGCCCGTCGCCGCCCCCGCGGACGAGGACGACGAGACGTCGAGCACGAGCAGCCTGCTCAAGCTGGCCCGCAAGCTGCACGAGGAGCACGTCCGCGAGGGCGTCGAGAAGCGCGACGCGCTCGTCGCCGAGGCGCACGCCACCGCCGCCCGCATCGCCGCCGAGGCCGAGGCCGAGCAGCGCTCCAAGACCGCCGTGCTGGAGAAGGAGCGCCAGGTCCTCGAGGGCCGCATCGACGAGCTCCGCACCTTCGAGCGCGAGTACCGCACGAAGCTCAAGGGCTACATCGAGGGCCAGCTCCGCGAGCTGGACGCCGCCGGATCGACCGAGGCGCCCGCCACCGCCTCGTTCCCCGGCTACTCGGGCAACTAGCACCCGCACCACCCGCGCGCCCGACGGCGGCGCGGGACCCGGCTCGCACGAGCCACGAGGGTCCCGCGTCGCCGTCGTCGTTCGCGCGGCCCGTCGTCCCCGCACCGGAAGAGGCACCACCCGATGGAGCACCGCACCATTCCCGTCCCCGACGGCCTCGACGGGCAGCGCGTCGACGCGGGCCTCGCCCGCCTCCTCGGCTTCTCCCGCAGCTTCGCCGCCGAGGTCGCGGAGGCGGGCGGCGTCACCCAGGACGGCCGCGAGGCCGGCAAGTCCGATCGCCTCGTGGGCGGGTCCATGCTCGCCGTCAGCTGGCAGCCGAAGCGGGAGCCGTCGGTCGTCCCGCTCGCGGTGCCCGACCTCGGCATCGTGCACGACGACGACGACCTCGTCGTGGTCGACAAGCCCGTCGGCGTCGCGGCCCACCCGAGCGTCGGCTGGACCGGGCCCACCGTCCTCGGTGCCCTGGCCGCGGCCGGGTTCCGCCTCAGCACCTCCGGCACCGAGGAGCGGCAGGGCATCGTGCACCGGCTCGACGCGGGCACGAGCGGGCTGATGGTCGTCGCCAAGACCGAGCGCGCGTACACCGAGCTCAAGCGCCAGTTCCACGACCGCGAGGTCGAGAAGATCTACCACGCGGTCGTCCAGGGGCATCCGGATCCGCTGACGGGCACCATCGACGCCCCCATCGGCCGCCACCCGCGCAGCGACTGGAAGTTCGCGGTCACGGCCGACGGCAAGTCGTCGGTCACCCACTACGAGACGCTCGAGGCGTTCCGCCGGGCGGCCCTGCTCGAGGTGCACCTCGAGACCGGCCGCACCCACCAGATCCGCGTGCACATGGCCGCGCAGCGCCACCCCTGCGTCGGCGACGCGATGTACGGCGCCGACCCCGTGCTCTCGGCGCAGCTCGGCCTCGGGCGGCAGTGGTTGCACGCGATGCGGCTGGAGATCACGCACCCCGCCACGGGCGACCGCGCGTCCTTCTCGAGCACGTACCCGGCCGACCTGCAGCACGCCCTCGAGGTCCTCCGCGGCTGACGCCCGACACGCCCGAGGCGCCTTCGGGGGCCTGCCTATGATGGCCCCACCGCCCATCCATGAGTAGAAGAGACCCGTGCCCCGCAACGACTCGTTCGTCCACCTCCACGTCCACAGCGAGTACTCGATGCTCGACGGGGCGGCCCGCGTGGGACCGCTCGTGCAGGCCGCCGTGGAGCAGAAGATGCCCGCCGTCGCCATCACGGACCACGGCAACGTGTTCGGCGCCTTCGACTTCTGGAAGCAGGCGAAGAACGCGGGCGTGAAGCCCATCATCGGCACGGAGGCGTACATCACGCCGGGCACGCACCGCGGAGATCGCACACGCGTGCGCTGGGGCGACGGCGGCCGCGACGACGTCTCCGGATCCGGCGCCTACACGCACCTCACGATGCTCGCCGAGACCACGGAGGGCATGCACAACCTCTTCCGGCTGTCGTCGCGCGCTTCCCTCGAGGGCTACTACTTCAAGCCCCGCATGGACCGAGAGCTCCTCAGCACGTACGCGAAGGGCCTCATCGCCACCACCGGCTGCCCGTCGGGCGAGGTCCAGACGCGCCTGCGGCTCGGCCAGTACGACGAGGCCGTGAAGGCCGCGAGCGACTACCGCGACATCTTCGGGGCGGGCAACTACTTCTGCGAGATCATGGACCACGGGCTCGGCATCGAGCGCCGCATCATGAGCGACCTCCTCCGCCTCGCGAAGGACCTCGACCTCCCGCTCGTCGCCACGAACGACCTGCACTACACGCACGAGCACGACGCGACGAGCCACGCGGCGCTCCTCTGCGTCCAGTCCGGCACCACGCTCGACGACCCCAACCGCTTCAAGTTCGACGCCGACGAGTTCTACCTCAAGACCGCGCAGCAGATGCGGCACCTCTTCCGCGACCACGAGGAGGCGTGCGACAACACGCTCCTCATCGCCGAGCGCTGCGACGTGCAGTTCAACGAGTCCGCCAACTACATGCCGCGCTACCCGGTTCCCGAGGGCGAGAGCGAGCAGACCTGGTTCGTCAAGGAGGTCGAGCGCGGCCTCGTCCGCCGCTACCCGCGCGGCTTCTCGGACGATGTGCGGAAGCGCGCCGACTACGAGGTCGGCGTCATCGCGCAGATGGGCTTCCCGGGTTACTTCCTGGTGGTCGCGGACTTCATCGCCTGGTCCCGCGAGAACGGGATCCGCGTGGGCCCCGGTCGCGGATCCGGCGCCGGGTCGATGGTCGCCTACGCGATGGGCATCACCGACCTCGACCCGCTGCAGCACGGCCTCCTCTTCGAGCGGTTCCTCAACCCGGACCGCGTCTCCATGCCCGACTTCGACGTCGACTTCGACGACCGTCGCCGCGGCGAGGTCATCCGGTACGTGACCGACAAGTACGGCGACGAGCGCGTCGCGCAGATCGTCACCTACGGCACCATCAAGGCCAAGCAGGCGCTGAAGGACTCCAGCCGCGTGCTCGGCTACCCCTTCTCCATGGGCGACAAGCTCACCAAGGCCATGCCGCCGGCGATCATGGGCAAGGACATCCCGCTGTCCGGCATCCTCGACACCGACCACCCGCGCTACCGCGAGGCCGGCGACTTCCGCGAGGTGCTCGCGATGGACCCCGAGGCGCAGAAGGTCTTCGAGACCGCGCAGGGCATCGAGAACCTCAAGCGCCAGTGGGGCGTGCACGCGGCCGGCGTCATCATGTCGAGCGAGCCGCTCATCGACATCATCCCGATCATGAAGCGGGAGCAGGACGGCCAGATCGTCACGCAGTTCGACTACCCCGCGTGCGAGTCCCTCGGCCTCATCAAGATGGACTTCCTGGGGCTGCGCAACCTCACGATCATCGACGACGCGCTCAACAACATCGAGTCGAACCGCGGCGAGAAGCTCGTGCTCGAGGACCTGGGCCTCGACGACCAGGGCGCGTACGACCTCCTGGCCCGGGGCGACACGCTCGGCGTCTTCCAGCTCGACGGCGGCCCCATGCGCTCGCTGCTGCGCATGATGAAGCCCGACAACTTCGAGGACATCTCGGCCGTCATCGCGCTGTACCGACCGGGCCCCATGGGCGCGAACTCGCACACGAACTACGCGCTGCGGAAGAACGGGCTGCAGGAGATCACCCCCATCCACCCGGAGCTCGAGGAGCCGCTCCGCGAGGTGCTCGGCACCACGCACGGCCTCATCGTGTACCAGGAGCAGGTGATGTCGGTCGCGCAGAAGCTCGCCGGCTTCACGCTCGCGCAGGCCGACCTCCTCCGCCGCGCCATGGGCAAGAAGAAGAAGTCGGAGCTCGACAAGCAGTTCGCCGGGTTCTCGCAGGGCATGGTCGACAACGGGTACTCGATGGCCGCGGTGAAGGCGCTCTGGGACATCCTGCTGCCGTTCTCCGACTACGCGTTCAACAAGGCGCACTCGGCGGCCTACGGCGTCGTCTCCTACTGGACCGCGTACCTCAAGGCGCACTACCCGGCCGAGTACATGGCGGCGCTCCTCACGAGCGTCGGCGACTCCAAGGACAAGATGGCGCTGTACCTCAACGAGTGCCGCCGCATGGGGATCAAGGTGCTGCCGCCGGACGTCAACGAGTCGATCGGCTTCTTCGCGGCCGCCGGCGCCGACATCCGCTTCGGCCTGGGCGCCGTGCGCAACGTCGGCGCCAACGTGGTGGAGGCGCTCCGCGGCGCCCGCACCGAGCAGGGCGCGTTCGAGTCGTTCGACGACTTCCTCAAGAAGGTGCCGCTCCCCGTGGCGAACAAGCGCACCGTGGAGTCGCTCATCAAGGCCGGCGCGTTCGACTCGCTGGGTGACACGCGCCGGGCGTTGCTCGAGGTGCACGAGGGCATGATCGACGCGTCCGTGAGCGACAAGCGCGCCGCGATGAACGGCCAGGTCGGCTTCGACTTCGACAGCCTCTGGGACGAGCCGCAGCACGCGCGCAAGGTGCCGGAGCGGCCGGAGTGGGCGAAGCGCGACAAGCTCGCGTTCGAGCGCGAGATGCTCGGGCTCTACGTGTCCGACCACCCGCTCGCGGGGCTCGAGATCCCGCTGGCGAAGCTCGCCTCCACGGGCATCGCCGAGCTGCTCGCGACCGACGCGTCGATGGACGGCGAGACGGTCACGCTGGCGGGCCTGCTCACGAGCGTGCAGCACCGCACGGCGCGCAACTCCGGCAACCAGTACGGCATGGTGCAGCTGGAGGACTTCGGCGGCGAGATCACCTGCATGTTCATGGGCAAGGCGTACCAGGAGTTCGCTCCAGCGCTGCAGAGCGACACCGTCGTGGTGATCCGCGGCCGTGTGTCCACGCGCGACGACGGCATGAACATCCACGCGTTCTCGATGTTCCAGCCCGACCTCGGGCAGAGCCTCGGCTCCGGTCCGCTGCTCATCAGCCTGGCGGAGAACCGGGCGACGACCGAGACGGTCATGGGCCTCAACGACGTGCTGATCCGGCACTCGGGCGACACCGAGGTGCGTCTGCAGCTCGTGAAGGGCGACAACGGGCGCGTCTTCGAGATCCCGTACCCGGTCACGGTGAGCGCCGACCTCTACGGCGAGCTCAAGTCGCTGCTCGGGCCGAACTGCCTGGGCTGATCCGCGGCCCGGGCGCCTCGGGACCTCGGACGGCGTCCTCTCGGGCGGCGGCCTCTCAGGCGTCGGCGCCGGGGCGCAGGTAGCGCCGCGCGTGGTAGACGAGCGGCTCGTCCTCGACGCCCGCGCCGCCGTCCTCGATGCGCACGACCACGACGATCGCGTCGTGGACGTGCACGCGCTCCACGATGCGGGCGACGAGCAGGGCGGTGCCGCCGTCGAGCACCGGCAGGCCGTGCGGGCCGGAGGACCAGTGGTCGCCCGCGAAGCGCTCGGCAGCGGGGCCGCTGAGGCGCTCCGCGAGGGGCCGGTCGCGCGCGCCGAGCACGTGGATCGCGACGTGATCGGCGGTCCCGATCGCGGCGGCGCTCGATGCCGTGCGGGCCAGGCTGAAGCTCGCGAGCGGCGGGTCGGCCGACACGGAGGCGAGCGACGTCGCCGTGAAGCCGACGGGGGAGCCCTGGGCATCGCGCGTCGTGACGACCGCGACGCCCGCGGCATGGCGCCGGAACGCGGCGCGGAAGGCGGCCTGGCCCGGGGCCTCGGAGAGCGTGGTGGCGGGGTGCGCGTCCATGCCTGGAGACGCTAGCCGCCCGAACCGCCCGGCGCCCGCTCGGTAGACTTCCGGAGTCATGATGCGCATCCAGGACCTCCGCGGCACCACGCCCAGCACCGCCGACCTGCTCGACCTCCTCCCGCGTCCGGTCACCGACGTCGCCGTCGCGCTCGACGTGGCGCGCGAGCTCGTCGAGGACGTCCGCACCCGGGGGAGCGCCGCGCTCCTCGACCAGGCGGAGCGGCTCGACCGGGTCCGCCCCGACGCGCTGCGCGTGCCCGCCGAGGCGATCGCCGCGGCCGTCGACGGCCTCGACCCCGACGTCCGGGCCGCCCTCGAGGAGGCCATCCGCCGCGTGCGCCTCGGGTCCGCCGCGCAGGTCCCGCCGGAGACCACGACCACGGTCGTGCCCGGCGGGACGATCGTGCAGCGCTGGCAGCCGGTCCGCCGGGTCGGCCTCTATGCCCCGGGCGGCAAGGCCGCCTATCCGTCGAGCGTCGTGATGAACGTCGTCGCCGCGCAGGTCGCCGGCGTCGCGAGCATCGCGCTGGCCTCGCCCGCGCAGGCGGCGCACGGCGGATCCGTGCACCCCGCGATCCTCGGCGCCGCCGGGCTCCTCGGCGTCGACGAGGTCTACGCGATGGGCGGCGCCGGGGCCATCGGCGCCTTCGCGCACGGCGTCGCCGACATCGGCCTCGAGCCCGTCGACGTCGTCACCGGGCCCGGCAACATCTACGTCGCGGCCGCCAAGCGCGTCGTGCGCGGCGTCACCGGCATCGACTCGGAGGCCGGCACCACCGAGATCCTCGTCATCGCCGACGCGCACGCGGACGCCCGGCTCGTCGCCGCCGACCTGGTGAGCCAGGCGGAGCACGACGAGATGGCCGCGTCCGTCCTCGTCACCGACTCGCCCGAGCTCGCCCGGGCGGTGGACGCGGAGGTCGAGGCGCTGGCCGCCACGACCGCGCACTCCGCCCGCGTCGTCCAGGCGCTCGCCGGTCCGCAGTCGGCGATCCTCGTGGTCGACGACCTCGCGACCGCGGCGCGCTACAGCGACGCGTACGGCCCCGAGCACCTCTCCGTCCAGACCGCTGACCCGGATGCGCTGCTCCCGCACCTCCACAGCGCCGGGGCGATCTTCCTCGGCCCGCACTCGCCCGTGAGCCTCGGCGACTACCTCGCCGGCTCCAACCACGTGCTCCCCACCGGCGGCCAGGCGCGGTTCGGCTCGGGCCTCGGCGCCTACACGTTCCTGCGCCCGCAGCAGGTCGTGCGCTACGACGCGGATGCGCTGCGCGAGGCCGAGCCGATGATCGTCGTGCTGAGCCGCGCCGAGGACCTCCCGGCCCACGGCGACGCGGTGACAGCCCGCCTCCGGGGCTGACGTATCCTGGGCACACGATGTTCTGCCCCTTCTGCCGCCACCCCGACTCCCGCGTCGTCGACTCCCGCACGAGCGACGACGGGCTGTCGATCCGCCGGCGTCGGCAGTGCCCGGAGTGCGGCCGCCGCTTCAGCACCACGGAGACCGCGAGTCTCAGCGTGATCAAGCGCAACGGCGTGGTCGAGCCGTTCAGCCGGGAGAAGATCGTCACCGGCGTGCGGAAGGCCTGCCAGGGCCGGCCCGTCACCGACACCGACCTCGCGGTCCTCGCGCAGCGCGTGGAGGAGGCGATCCGGGCCACCGGCGCCTCGCAGATCGAGGCGAACGACATCGGCCTCAGCATCCTGCCGCCGCTCCGCGAGCTCGACGAGGTCGCGTACCTGCGCTTCGCCAGCGTCTACCAGGGCTTCGACTCGCTCGACGACTTCGAGGCCGCCATCGCCCAGCTGCGCGTCGCCCATTCGGCCGCGCCGGACGCCGACACGCCCTAGCCGCCGGCTGCGGGCGCCCGCCGGCTGCGGGCGCCCGCGGGGGACGGGGCCCGCACCCGCTAGCCTGGTGCCGATGTATCCCCTCCTCTTCCGCACGGTCCTGTCGCGCATGGACCCGGAGGACGCGCACCACCTCGCGTCCACGGCCATCGCCCTCCTCCCGCCGTCCGGCTTCGGCTGGATCGCCCGGCGGCTGACCGCACCGGATCCGTCACTCGCGGTGGACGCCCTCGGGCTCCGCTTCCCCTCGCCGTTCGGGGTCGCCGCGGGCTTCGACAAGGACGCGCAGGCCGTGCTCGGCCTGGGCCAGCTCGGCTTCGGCCACGTCGAGGTCGGCACGGTCACCGCCCTGGCGCAGCCGGGCAACCCGCGGCCGCGCCTGTTCCGCCTCATCGAGGACCGCGCCGTGATCAACCGGATGGGGTTCAACAACGGGGGAGCGGCCGCCCTCGCCGACCGCCTCCGCCGCCTCCGCGCGCGGCGCGACCGGCCCGTCATCGGCGTCAACATCGGCAAGACGCGCGCCGTCGCGGTCGAGGACGCCGTGGCGGACTACGTGCGTTCGACGCGCCTGGTCGCCCCCGTCGCCGACTACCTCGCCGTCAACGTCAGCTCGCCGAACACCCCCGGCCTCCGCGGGCTCCAGGAGATCGAGCTCCTCCGGCCGCTGCTCACGAGCATCCGCGACGCCGCCGACGGCGTGCCGGTCCTCGTGAAGATCGCCCCGGACCTGCAGGACGCCGAGGTGGAGCGCATCGCCGGGCTCGCCACGGAGCTGGGGCTGGCCGGCGTCATCGCCACGAACACCACGCTCTCCCGTGCGGGCCTCCGCACGGATGCCGACGTCGTCGCGGCGGCCGGGGCCGGCGGCCTGTCCGGCGCGCCGCTGGCCTCGCGCGCGCTCGAGGTGCTGGGGATCCTGCGCCGGGTGCTGCCGGACGATGCGTGCATCATCTCGGTCGGCGGGGTCGACACGGCCGAGGACGTGCAGGCGCGCATCGACGCGGGTGCCACCCTCGTGCAGGGCTACACGGCGTTCCTCTACCGCGGGCCGCTCTGGGCCCGATCGGTCAACGCCGGGCTCGCGCGGATCCGCCGCGGCCGCTGACGGCCGCCTCCCGCGGAGCTGCCGCTGGCGGCCGCCTCCCGCGGACGGCGATCAGCCGAACGTGATCTTCTCGCGACGCTTGACCTGCGGCTTCGGCAGGCGCATCGGGCGCATCTGGATGGTGCGCATGCCGGTGTACCAGCGGATGCCGCGCTCGACGCGGTCCGCGCCGACCCTCGTGGTGATCGCGGCTCGCACGCGGCGGCCGGTGAGGTACGCGTCGACGATGGCCGCCAGCACGAACGCGTAGATCGACAGCAGGGGGATCGTGGCCATGTTGGTCGGCAGCACGAAGGTCAGCACGACGACGACGCCCATCACGGGCAGCAGCAGCTCGCCGACGCTCCAGCGGGCGTCGACGACGTCGCGGGCGTAGCGCTTCTGCGGTCCCTTGTCGCGGACGGGCAGGTACCGCTCGTCTCCCGCCGCCATGCCGGCGTTGGCCCGGGCGCGCGCCTCGCGCGCCTTCTCCTTGCTCTGCTGAGCGGCGAGCTTGCGGTCCTGGGGGACGAGCGGACGCAGGTTCGCGGCCTCGCGCTCCCGGCGGGTGGGGGTGGGGCCCTTCTTCCCGTCGGCCGTCCGGCCCTCGGCGCCCGCCGGAGCGGTCGTCTCGGAGGGGGTCTCTGCGGGTGTCTGCTGCTTCGCCACGTCTCTCGTCCTTGCCTGGAGTGAATCTAAGATTACCTGCATGACGCCTCCCGACACCTCCGCAGACGCCGTGACCGCCCCGGACCAGGAGGCCGTCGACCGGCTCGCTGCGGCCGTCGCGGGCGGGTTCCCCGCCACGGTGGCCGACCTCTCCGCTCTCGTGCGCATCCCCTCGGTGTCCTGGCCGGCCTTCGACCCCACCCACGTGGCCGCCAGCGCGGACGCCGTCGCGGGACTGCTCGCCGGGCTCGGCGTCTTCGACGACGTCTCCGTCCACCGTGCCGCGACCCCGTCCGGCGACGACGGGCAGCCGGCCGTCCTCGCGACCCGGGCGCCGCGGAACGGGAAGCCCACGGTCCTCCTCTACGCGCACCACGACGTGCAGCCGCCCGGGGCGGACGAGCACTGGGATACTCCGCCGTTCGAGCCGACCCTGCGCGGCGACCGCCTGCACGGGCGCGGCGCCTCGGACGACAAGGCGGGCATCATGACGCACGTCGCGGCGATCCGCGCCCTCGTCGAGGCGGAGGGCGACGACCTCGACCTCGGCCTCGCGGTCTTCATCGAGGGGGAGGAGGAGGCCGGGTCCCGCTCCTTCTCCGACTTCCTCGCGAAGCACCACGACGCGCTGGCCGCCGACGTCATCGTCGTCGCGGACAGCGACAACTGGGACGTCGACACCCCCTCCATCACCATCGCGCTCCGCGGCAACGTCACGTTCCGCCTCACCGTCCGCACGCTCGACCACGCGTCGCACTCCGGTATGTTCGGCGGTGCCGTCCCCGACGCGATGATGGCCGCGGTCCGCCTCCTCGACTCGCTCTGGGACGCCGACGGCTCCGTCGCCGTCGCCGGCCTCTCCTCCGCGGACATGGACACCCCCGAGTACGACGACGCCCGCCTCGCCGAGGAGGCCGCGCTGCTCGAGGGCGTGTCCCCGGTGGGCACGGGCCCGATCCTGACCCGCCTCTGGGCGCAGCCCGCCATCACGGTGACGGGCATCGACGCCCCGTCGGTCGCGAACGCGAGCAACACGCTGCTGCCGGAGGTGTCGGTCCGGATCAGCGCGCGCATCGCGCCCGGCCAGACCGCGGCCGACGCGCACCGCGCCCTCGAGGCGCACATGCAGGCCCACCGTCCCTTCGGCGCGCACGTCGAGATCAGCGACGTCGACCAGGGCGATCCCTTCCTCGTCGACACGACCGGATGGGCCATGGCCGAGGCGACCGCCGCGATGACCGCCGGCTGGGGCCGCGCACCCGTGCAGGCCGGCATCGGCGGCTCGATCCCGTTCATCGCCGACCTCGTCGAGGCGTTCCCGTCCGCGCAGATCCTCGTCACCGGCGTCGAGGACCCCGACACCCGCGCGCACAGCCCCAACGAGTCCCAGCACCTGGGCGTGCTGCAGCGGGCGATCCTCAGCGAGGCCGTGCTGCTGAGCCGCATCGCACGTCGCGACTGATCCCCGGCCGTCGGGTCCGGCGAAGATGCTCGCCGGCCGCGGGAACACCCGGGTGACTCCCGCGGTTGCACGACGTAGACTCCACCGGAGTCGCCCGACCGCAGATCCCACCACCCGAGGAGTGCTCATGACCGACACCACGCTGACCGAGGCCGCCCAGGCTGCCCACCGCGTCGGACTCACGGACACCGCCGCGAGCAAGGTCAAGAGCCTGCTGCAGCAGGAGGGCCGCGAGGACCTGCGCCTCCGCGTCGCCGTCCAGCCCGGCGGCTGCTCCGGCCTCATCTACCAGCTCTACTTCGACGAGCGCGAGCTCGACGGCGACGCCACGGTCGACTTCGACGGCGTCGAGGTCATCGTCGACAAGATGAGCGTCCCCTACCTCGACGGCGCGACGATCGACTTCGAGGACACCATCCAGAAGCAGGGCTTCACCATCGACAACCCCAACGCCGGCGGCTCGTGCGCCTGCGGCGACTCGTTCCACTGACACATGCAGCGGTAAGCGATCCGGCCCGGTGAACCGGGCTTCGAGCAGGGAGTCGTCCTTCGGGCGGCTCCCTGTCGCGTAGGGTGGAACCCGTCACATCCGGTTCTTCGAAGGGTCTGCACGTGCGCTTCACTCGCCGTCAACGTTGGCTGACGATCCCCGTCGCCATAGGCATCTCGGTACTCCTCGCGGGGTGCACGCAGCAGCAGCTCCAGGGCTTCCTCCCCACCGAGCCGGGCACCACGAACCACGTCGACTCGGTCATCGGCCTCTGGGTCACGGCCTGGATCGTCCTCCTCGCGGTGGGCGTGCTCACCTGGGGCCTCACCATCTGGGCAGCGGTCGTCTACCGCCGCCGCAAGGGCCAGACCGGCCTACCGGTGCAGATGCGCTACAACATGCCGATCGAGATCTTCTACACGATCGTGCCCCTCATCCTCGTGCTCGGCTTCTTCGCCTTCACCGCCAAGGACCAGGCCGCCATCGAGGCGCGCTTCGACAAGCCCGAGGTCAAGGTCCAGGTCTTCGGCAAGCAGTGGGCGTGGGACTTCAACTACCTCGGCGGCCAGACCGAGGCCGGCCAGACCCTCGAGGGCGGCGCCTACGAGCAGGGCGTCCAGGCCGTCGAGGCCGAGAACGGCCCGCAGGGCGCCGTCGACAAGGCCAAGCTCCCCACGCTCTACCTGCCGGTCAACACCAAGGTCGAGCTGGAGCTCAACACGCGCGACACGCTGCACTCCTTCTGGGTGGTGGACTTCCTCTACAAGAAGGACCTCATCTCCGGCAAGACGAACTACATGTCGTTCATCCCGCAGAGGATCGGCACCTACAACGGCGACTGCGCCGAGCTCTGCGGCGAGTACCACTCCCTCATGCTGTTCCAGGTGAAGGTCGTGTCCATCGAGGACTACAACGCCTACATCGAGAAGCAGAAGGCGGCCGGGTTCGCAGGAGACCTCGGCAAGGACTACGACCGCCTGCAGAACCTCCCCGGCACCGAGGTGCCGGCCACCACCGAGTCGTCCGAAGAGTAGGGCAGCAGAAACGTGACATCGACCCTCAACCGTCCCACCGCGATCCCCGCGGGTCAGGCGAAGGTCCTCGACGGCAACGGCAAGGCCGAACGCCGGGGCAACGTCGTGGTCAACTGGATCACCTCCACCGACCACAAGACGATCGGGTACCTGTACCTGATCACCTCGTTCCTCTACTTCTGCCTCGGCGGGGTCATGGCGCTCGTCATCCGCGCCCAGCTGTTCGAGCCGGGTCTGCACGTGGTGGAGACGAAGGAGCAGTACAACCAGCTCTTCACCATGCACGGCACGATCATGCTGCTCATGTTCGCGACGCCCCTGTTCGCGGGCTTCGCCAACGTGCTCATGCCGCTGCAGATCGGCGCCCCGGACGTCGCGTTCCCGCGCCTCAACGCGTTCGCGTACTGGCTGTTCAACTTCGGCTCGCTCATCGCGGTCGCCGGCTTCCTCACCCCGGCCGGTGCCGCCTCGTTCGGATGGTTCGCGTACGCGCCGCTGTCGAGCACGACCTTCTCACCGGGGTTGGGAGGCAATCTGTGGGTGATGGGGCTCGCGCTCAGCGGCTTCGGCACCATCCTCGGGGCGGTCAACTTCGTGACGACCATCATCACCATGCGCGCCCCCGGCATGACCATGTTCCGGATGCCCATCTTCACGTGGAACATCCTCGTGACGTCGATCCTCGTGCTGATGGCGTTCCCGGTGCTCGCCGCCGCGCTGTTCGGCCTCGGCGCCGACCGGATCTTCGACGCGCACATCTACGACCCCGCCAACGGCGGCGCCATCCTGTGGCAGCACCTGTTCTGGTTCTTCGGCCACCCCGAGGTGTACATCATCGCGCTGCCGTTCTTCGGCATCGTGTCCGAGGTATTCCCGGTCTTCAGCCGCAAGCCGATCTTCGGGTACAAGACGCTCGTGTACGCCACCATCTCCATCGCGGCCCTCTCGGTCACGGTGTGGGCGCACCACATGTACGTCACCGGATCCGTCCTGCTGCCGTTCTTCTCGCTCATGACCATGCTCATCGCGGTGCCCACCGGCGTGAAGATCTTCAACTGGATCGGCACGATGTGGCGCGGCTCGGTCACGTTCGAGACGCCCATGCTGTGGGCCATCGGCTTCCTCATCACGTTCACGTTCGGCGGTCTCACCGGCGTGATCCTGGCGTCGCCGCCGCTCGACTTCCACGTCTCGGACACGTACTTCGTCGTCGCGCACTTCCACTACGTGGTCTTCGGCACCGTCGTGTTCGCCATGTTCTCCGGCTTCTACTTCTGGTGGCCCAAGTGGACGGGCACGATGCTCAACGAGCGTCTCGGCAAGGTCCACTTCTGGCTGCTGTTCATCGGCTTCCACACCACGTTCCTCATCCAGCACTGGTTGGGCGTCATGGGCATGCCGCGTCGGTACGCGACCTACCAGCCCGAGGACGACTTCACCTGGATGAACCAGCTGTCGACCATCGGCGCCGGCATCCTCGCGCTGTCGATGATCCCGTTCTTCCTGAACGTGTGGATCACGGCCCGCACCGCGCCGCGCGTGACGGTCAACGACCCGTGGGGCTACGGCCGCTCGCTCGAGTGGGCCACGTCCTGCCCGCCGCCGCGGCACAACTTCACGTCCATCCCGCGCATCCGCTCCGAGGCCCCGGCCTTCGACCTGAACCACCCGGAAGCCGGCATCCCCGTCGGCATCGGGCCTGCCAAGGACGCTCCGGATGCCGCGACCTACGACATCTCCAGCGACAAGGTGAAGTGACGTGCGCGCCAATAGGAACCTCTTCTACATCCTCGCGGTCTTCTTCGTCCTCGCGGCGGCCGCGTACACCATCTGGCACCTCATCGACCAGAACACGGTCGAGTGGGTCGGCACGCTGGCCATCGCGCTCTCGGGCGTCCTGGCCGCGTTCATCGGCTTCTTCGTGGCTCGGCTCTACGCCGCGCAGAACGGGGAGCTCCCGGAGGACCGCAGCGACGCCAACGTCGATGACGGCGATCCGGAGCTCGGCTTCTTCAGCCCGTGGAGCTGGTGGCCGGTGATCCTCGCGGCCGGTGCGGCGTCCGTGTTCCTCGGCCTCGCCGTCGGCATCTGGATCGCGATCATCGGCGGTGGGCTCGCGATCATCGCGCTCGTGGGCTGGACCTACGAGTACTACCGCGGCTACTTCGCCCGCTGATCCGATGGTCGACATCCGGCACGCCCTGGCCTCCGACGGAGACGCCGTCTTCGCCCTGTGCCAGCAGCTCGACATGATCAACGCCCCGGCGACCAGGGACGACTTCGACGTCACGTTCTTCCACATCCTCCGGGCGAACAAGGACGTCGGTCGCGACGTGCTCCTGGTCGCCGAGGATGCCGGCCGCGTCGTCGGATACGCGTACCTCGTCGTCAGCCGTCTGCTCTACGCCGGTGGCCTCAGCGCGCACCTCGAGGAGCTCGTCGTCGACGGGGAGGCGCGGAGCTCCGGCACGGGTTCGGCCCTGGTCCGAGCGGTCGAGCGCCTCTGCGGCGATCGTGGCGTCGGGCAGATCACGATGAGCACGCGACGCGCCGGCGAGTTCTACAAGCGGCTCGGCTACGAGCGGACGGCGGAGTTCTACAAGAAGCTGCTTCGCTGAGCTGGTGAGGCGCTGACGCTGAAGACGCCCGGGCCGCGACTGCGGTCCCGAGCGTCTCGCGTTCCGGCCCGTCTGCGGTCGTTCCGAGCCGGAGGACATGTCGGGGGATCGAGCAGCGGACGCACGGATCCCGTGAGTCGCGTCGACGCGCACGTATCGGAGGCAGCAGGGAGCGTCGGGCGTCCGCCCTGAGTGCGGATGAGATCCGCGTGCGATGGGCGGAGAGCTCAGCTGCTCCAGGCGTACCGCCGTCCGGCGGACGGCGACCTCCTCCGGCCGGCTTGGGGCCGATCGTGCGTGGCGCGCGGCCCGAGGTCCCGTACGGAGGCGGACGTCGTCCCCGAGCATCGCAGTCCAGCCCGCCGGGCCCGCATCCGCCAGTGGCCACGCCGCGAGGTGATGACCTTCGAGCCCGTGAAAGCTGACCTGGCGGGGATCCTCCACCTCGGGGAGTCGGGGGATAGCCGACGGGAGCCGCGGCGCGTGGCGACCGGACGCGAGCTCCCGGCACGGGCCGCCGTCAGGCCGGGCCCTGGATGTCGCACCGTCGCATCAGATGGATCGTCACGTCGAGGGTGACGGGGGACGAGCCGGCCTCTAGAAGGGGCGGGGATCCGTCGCGCGGATCGCGGTGGTGCGCTGACGGCCCCATCCCGAGGAGGCGATCGACGTCGTCGGCGCCCAGCACGAGGTCGTGGCGGATGAGGGTCTCGGACAGGGGTTCGAAGAGCGGCGCGGCCGAGGCCAGTATCCGCTCGCGCTTGTCGGCCTGGATCCCGACCGCGCGGCCGGCCTCGCGCAGCTGACGGAGGTGCTCGGGTCCCGGCGCGACGATCAGGAGGAGGCCGTCGGGCACCAGGACCCGGTGGAAGTCGCGCATGTTCCGAGGGGCGAACACGTCGAGCAGGAGATCCGCGACACCGTCCCGGACGGGTAGACCCGCCCAGGTGTCGGCGACGAGCCCGTCGACGTCGTGCCGACCGCGCACTGCCGCACGCACGGCGTCGACCGACAGGTCCGCCGCGAGACCGTGCGCTGACGGCACGCGGTCGAGGAGGGTGCGCAGGTAGTGGCCCGTCCCGCACCCGGCGTCGAGGATCCGTCGGGGACCGCTCTCGCGCCGCGCCGCGTCGCGGCCGAGGTCGAGTGCGTCCGCGATCCCGTCGGAGATGGGGGAGTAGTGCCCGCCCTCGAGGAAGCGGTCGCGCGCGGACAGCATGTCGGCGGTGTCACCGGTGACGCGCGTTCCGGCCGGCAGGAGGGAGGCGTAGCCGCGCTTGTTCGCATCGAAGGCGTGCCCGTTCGCGCAGCGGAGGGCCAGGGGAGGCACGGCCGTCAGGTCCTCGCGGCACATCGGGCAGCGGAGCCAGGCAGCGAGACGATCGAGATCCACGGGCGCTCCTCGAGGCGGACGGCTGTGACGCGTGACAGGGGTCGTGCGTCGGGCGATGGGGCCGTGGACGCACGAGAGCCGATCCGGCGTGATGCCGGACCGGCTCTCGGTCGTGCCCGGGATCAATCCGAGCGGGTGCTGCTAGTGGTGGTCGCCGTGGCTGCGCTCGACGTCCTTGGTGGTGACCGGGGAGATGCGGTCCTCGAAGAACCACTTCGACAGCGCCGCGCGGGCCCGCTGGTTGACCGTGATGCGTCCACGGCTGTCCGGGCGGATCATGAGCGGCTTGTAGTCGTCGAAGCTCACCAGGCGCCAGCGCTCGTACTCGTCGAGCTGCTCGTGCACCTCGATGAATTCCCCGCCGGGGAGCTTCACGATGCGGCCCGACTCGACCCCGTGGAGGGCGATCTCGCGGTCCTTCTTCATGAGCGCCAGGCAGATGCGCTTCGTGACCTGGTAGGCGATGACCGGTCCGAGGATCAGGAGCGCCTGCAGGGTGTGGATGACACCCTCCATCGACACCTTGAAGTGCGTGGCGATGAGGTCGGAGCTCGCGGCAGACCAGAGGACCGCGTAGAACGTGACGCCGGCGGCGCCGATCGCGGTGCGCGTCGGGGCGTTGCGCGGACGGTCGAGGATGTGGTGCTCGCGCTTGTCGCCCGTGATCCACGCCTCGATGAAGGGGTAGAGCGCGACGAGCACGATGAACAGGCCCAGGACCGTGATGGGCAGGATGATGTTGAACGAGAACGTGTGGTCGAACAGCACGAACTCGAGTCCCGGCGGGACGAGGCGCAGGGCGCCGTCCGCGAAGCCGATGTACCAGTCGGGCTGCGTTCCCGCGGACACCGGTGACGGGTCGTAGGGCCCGTAGTTCCAGATCGGGTTGATGGTGAAGAACGACGCCATGACCACGATCACGCCGAAGACGACGAAGAAGAAGCCGCCGGCCTTGGCCGCGAAGGTCGGGAGGACCGGCACACCGACCACGTTCTCGTTCGTGCGGCCGGGACCGGCGAACTGGGTGTGCTTGTGCACGACCACGAACAGGAGGTGGAGCGCGAGGAACGCGACGAGGATCGCGGGCAGCAGCAGGATGTGCAGCGTGTACAGCCTCGGGATGATGTGCGTGCCCGGGAACTCGCCGCCGAAGAGGAGGAACGAGATCCACGTGCCGATCACCGGGATGCCCTTGACCATGCCGTCGATGATCCGCAGGCCGTTGCCGGAGAGCAGGTCGTCGGGGAGCGAGTAGCCCGTGAAGCCCTCGGCCATCGCCAGGATGAACAGGACGAAGCCGATGAACCAGTTGAGCTCGCGCGGCTTGCGGAACGCACCGGTGAAGTAGATGCGCAGCATGTGCAGGCCGATGGAGGCGACGAAGAGCAGCGCCGCCCAGTGGTGGATCTGCCGCATGAGCAGGCCGCCGCGGATGTCGAACGAGATGTCGAGCGACGACGACATGGCGACGGACATCTCGACGCCCTTGAGGGGCGCGTAGGAGCCGGCGTAGTGCGTCTCCGCCATGGAGGGGTTGAAGAAGAACGTCAGCCACGTGCCCGTGAGCAGGATGACGACGAAGCTGTACAGCGCCACCTCGCCGAGCATGAAGGACCAGTGGTCCGGGAAGATCTTGCGCCCGAACTCCTTGACGGCGACGCTGACGCTGGTGCGCTCGTCGAGGTAGGTGGCGGCGGCGGCGGTGAGGCCGCCCCCGCTCGTGGCGGCGGGCGCGGCGGCACCCGTCGTGGTCGGATCAGCTGTTGTAGTCACCACGACGCTCCCAGAAACTCGCCCCTACGGGCTCGGTGAAATCACTCTGTGCAATGAGGTAGCCCTCGTCGTTGACGGCGATGGGCAGTTGCGGCAGGGGCCGCTTGGCAGGTCCGAAGATGACCTCGCAGTGGTTGGTCACGTCGAACTGGGACTGGTGGCAGGGGCAGAGCAGATGGTGGGTCTGCTGCTCGTAGAGCGCCACCGGGCATCCCACGTGCGTGCAGACCTTGGAGTAGGCGACGATGCCGTCGTACGACCAGCCCTTGCGCTCCGGCAGCTCGACCAGGTCTTCGGGACGCAGGCGCATGAGCAGCACCGCGGCCTTGGCCTTCTCCTCGAGCTTGCCCTCCTCCAGGTCCATGAGGGACGCGGGGATGACGTGGAACGCGGAGCCGATGGTGACGTCGGACGCCTTGATGGGCGTGCCGGACGGATCGCGCGTGAGGACCTCGCCGGCCTTCCACATCGTGTGGCTGAGGGCGGAGGCGGGCTCCTCGGCGCTGCCCGGGTAGAGGTCGCGGAACAGCACGACCGCGGGGAGCGGGAAGGCCACGAGGGCGCCGATGAGGCTGTTGCGGATGAGCGAGCGGCGACCGAAGCCGGACTCCTCGTTCGCCTGGGCGAAGATCTCGACGGCGCGCGCCTGCGTGGCGGGGGAGCCGCCCTGCGGGTGCCGCTCGTCGATCAGCTCGTGGTCGCTCATGAGCGCCTTCGACCAGTGGATCGCGCCGATGCCCAGGCTGAGCAGCGCCAGGGCGATGCCGATGCCGAGGAACAGGTTGTTGAGCCGTACGCTGCCCGGGTCGTCCGCGTAGATCGGGAAGCCGAAGTAGGCGCCGATGGCGAAGACGCTGCCGACGATGGACAGGTAGAACCAGGTGTAGACGACGCGCTCGGCCGTCTGCGCCTTCTTCGGGTCCTTGTCGGTGACGCGGAGGCGGTGCTCCGGGAAGCCGGGGTTCTGGAACGCGTCGCGCGTGGCGACGGCGGTGCCGCCCGGGAGGACGACGTCACGGCCCGCGGACTCGAGCTCGCCGGCGTCGTAGCCCGCGGGGACGACGCCCGACTCGTCCTTATCGTCGTGTGCCATGTGCGTGCCTCTCGTGTGTTCTGGTGCGGGTCATCGATGCGGGCGTCAGTTGGACTTGGCGGTGAGCCACACGGTCAGGGCGACGATGCCGCCGAGGCCGAAGATCCACATGAAGAGCCCCTCGGAGACCGGGCCGAGCCCGCCGAGGTCCGCGCCGCCGACGTTGCTGTTCTGCTCGATGTACTGGAGCGACGTGATGATGTCGCGCTTGTCCTCGGGGGAGATGTTCGTGTCGTTGAAGACCGGCATGTTCTGCGGGCCGGTGACCATGGCCTCGTAGATGTGCACCGGGTCCACGCCCTTGAGGCTCGGGGCGAACTTCGCCTCGGTGAGGGCGCCTCCGGCCCCCGCCACGTTGTGGCACATCGCGCAGTTGATGCGGAAGAGCTCGGCGCCGTTCGCGGGGTCGCCCTGCCCGTCGAGGTACTGGCTCGCCGGGATCGCAGGTCCGGGGGCGAGCGACGCGACGTAGGCGGCGAGCTCCTTGACCTGGTCGTCCGTGAACTGCGTCGGCTTCTCCTCCGCCTGGACCGTGGTGGCCTGGAGGGGCATGCGACCCGTGCCGACCTGGAAGTCGACCGACGCGGCGCCGACGCCGATGAGGCTCGGGGCGACGCCCGTGCCCGTGGCGTCCATGCCGTGGCAGGTGGCGCAGTTCGAGCCGAAGAGCTTCTGGCCCTCGTCGATGGTCTGCGCGCTCTTGAGGTCGACCTGGGCCGAGGCGGTGCCCGTCTGGATCAGTGCGTAGGCCCCGCCCGTGAAGAGCAGGCCGATGGCGAGGAGGGCGACGGTGGTCAGGGGGCTGCGGCGGCCGGTGCGGCGGGCGCGTGCTGTCGTGGTGCTCATGCTGTGGTTGTTGCTCCCGCTCGGTGCTATTTGAGGACGTAGATGACCAGGAAGAGCCCGATCCAGACCACGTCGACGAAGTGCCAGTAGTAGGACACGACGATGGCGCTCGTCGCCTCCCTGTGCCCCATCGACCGGACAGCGAAGATGCGCCCGATGACGAGGAGGAAGGCGATGAGACCGCCCGTGACGTGGAGGCCGTGGAAGCCCGTGGTCATGTAGAACGCCGAGCCGTAGGCATTGCTGCTGAGCGTGATTCCCTCGGTGACGAGGGTGGCGTACTCGAAGATCTGGCCGACGACGAAGATGGCGCCGAGGGCGTAGGTGAGGAAGAACCACTCGACCGTGCCCCACTGGCTGGGCTTCCATCCGGTGGCCCGCGCCTGCAGGCGCTCCGCCGCGAAGACGCCGAACTGGCAGGTGAACGAGCTCGACACGAGGATGAGGGTGTTCACCAGCGAGAAGGGCACGTTGAGGCGGCCTGCCTCGAACTCCCAGAGGGCGCCGGACGTGGAGCGGAGGGTGAAGTAGATCGCGAAGAGGCCCGCGAAGAACATCACCTCGCTGCCGAGCCACACGATGGTGCCGACGGCGACCGTGTTCGGCCGGTTCACCACCGGCGCGGTGGATGCAGGGGAGATTGAGGTGGTCGTCACAGGTTCCATTATGACCCAGGCCGACGACACCCGACGCCCACCCGGGCCGCCCGTGAGATCCGATCCAGCCTCTCGTTAGGCTGATCCGCATGCCCTCCGCCCCCACATGGCCCGCGCTCATCACCGCCCTGATCGAGGGGGGCCACCTGTCCGTCGCGGAGTCGACGTGGGCGATGCGCCAGGTGATGCGGGGCGAGGCCACGCCCGCCCAGCTGGGGGGGCTGCTGGTGGCGCTCCGCGCGGCCGGCGAGACGGTCGATGAGATCGTCGGGTTCCGGGACGCGGTGCTCGAGGAGGCCCTGCCGCTCGACGCGGATCCGCGTGCCCTCGACATCGTGGGCACGGGAGGGGACCCTTACGGCGCGGTCCTCAACATCTCCTCGGTCGCCGCCGTGATCGCCGCCTCCGCGGGCGTCCCCGTCATCAAGCACGGCAACCGCGGGGCGAGCTCGGCCTCGGGCGCCTCCGACGTGCTGACGGCCCTCGGCGTCGACCTCACGATCACGCCCGAGCGCGTGGGGGAGGTGCTCCGCGAGACGGGCATCACCTACGCCCACGCGGCGCTCTTCCACCCCGGGTTCCGCCACGCCGCCGCGACGCGACGCGAGCTCGGCATCTCCACGCTCTTCAACGTGCTGGGGCCGCTCTGCAACCCGGCGCGGCCGGAGGCGTCCGCCGTCGGCGTGGCGGACCTGACCCGCGTGCCGCTCCTCGTCGGCGTGTTCCGCACCCGGGGGGCGACGGCGCTCGTGTTCCGGGGTGACGACGGGATCGACAAGCTGACCACCACGGGCCACAGCCACATCTGGGAGGTCAGCCGCGGAGCCGTGGTCGAGCACGATCTCGACCCGCTCGAGCTCGGCATCCCGCGCGCGCCCATCGAGGCGCTCCTCGGTGAGGGGATAGAGGAGAACGCCGCCGTCATCCGACGGGTGCTCGCGGGGGAGCCGGGTCCGCAGCGCGACGTCGTGCTGCTCAACGCGGCGGCGGGGCTCGAGGCCTTCGACCTCATGGGCGATCCCACGCGCGTGCAGCAGCCCATGGCGCAGCGGCTCCGCGAGAAGCTCGTCGTCGCCGCCGACGCCGTGGACTCGGGCCTGGCGGCCGCCAAGCTCGGGGAGTGGGCGGCCGCGACCCGCGCCTGATCCGCCCGCGACCGGCGATGTCGCGGGCACGGCGGATGATGGTCGCATGTGCGGGAGATTCGTGGTGGCGCGGGCGACGGGCGACCTCGTCGGGGACTGGGCGGTCGACGACGTGGAAGGCGACGACCCGCCGGCGTCGTGGAACGTGGCGCCGACCACGGAGGTGCGTCTGATCGCCGATCGCCGGCCGCGCGCGGACGCCGACGGCGGCACCCGCCGCGTGCTCGCCAGCGCGAGGTGGGGGATCGTGCCCCCGTGGGCCCGGTCGCCGCAGGGCCCGCCGCTCATCAACGCCCGGGTCGAGACCGTGACGGAGAAGCCCGCCTTCCGGAAGGCCGTGCTCGCACGGCGCGCGATCGTGCCGGCCGACGGGTACTACGAGTGGCAGGCGACCGCCGAGGGGAAGCTGCCGGTGTACCTGCATGCCGAGGACGAGGGTCCCCTCGCCTTCGCCGCCGTGTACGAGCACTGGCGCGACCCCGCGGTGGCCGACGGGCAGCCCGGCGCGTGGCTGCGGAGCCTCGCGATCCTCACGTCCGCCGCGAGCGACGCGCTCGGGCGCATCCACGACCGCACGCCGGTGATCGTCCCGCGCGACCGGCTGGACGACTGGCTCGACGTCGGGACGGCGGCGGTCGACGACGTGCGGCACCTGCTCGCGTCGCTGCCCGAGCCGCGCCTCGTGCCGCGCCGGGTCTCCACCCGGGTCAACAGCGTCCGGAACGACGGGCGGGACCTGATCGCGCCGGTGGACGACGTCCCCGCGGGCGGCGGGCAGCCGACGCTCCTCTGAGCGCGCGGGCGGCCGATGCCCGTCGCCGGTGCCCGTGGGACGACGCACGCCCCGTCACCGAGGGGCGACGGGGCGTGCGGATCGTGCGGGTGCGGCCTACTGCACGTCGTCGTCGACCCAGTCGAAGGTCTTCGTGACGGCCTTCTTCCAGAGGCGCAGCTGACGCTCGCGCTCGGCGTCGTCCATGTCGGGCGTCCAGCGGCTGTCCTCCTGCCAGTTGCTGCGCAGGTCGTCGAGGTCCTTCCAGAACCCGACGGCGAGGCCCGCGGCGTACGCGGCGCCGAGCGCCGTGGTCTCCGCGACGACGGGGCGGACGACGGGCACGCCGAGGATGTCGGCCTGGAACTGCATGAGCAGGTTGTTGGCGATCATGCCGCCGTCGACCTTGAGCTCGGTGAGGTCGACGCCCGAGTCGGCGTTGACCGCATCCAGCACCTCGCGCGTCTGGAACGCCGTGGCCTCCAGCGCGGCCCGGGCGATGTGGCCCTTGTTCACGTAGCGCGTGAGGCCGACGAGCGCGCCTCGCGCGTCCGAGCGCCAGTACGGCGCGAACAGGCCCGAGAACGCGGGCACGAAGTACACCCCGCCGTTGTCCTCGACCGTGGCGGCGAGGGTCTCGATCTCCGCGGCGCTCGACACGAGGCCGAGGTTGTCGCGCATCCACTGCACGAGCGAGCCCGTGACCGCGATGGATCCCTCCAGCGCGTAGTGCGGCTCCGCGTCGCCCAGCTTGTAGCCGAGCGTCGTGAGGAGGCCGTTCTGCGAGTGGATGATGTCGGTGCCGGTGTTGAAGATCAGGAAGTTGCCGGTGCCGTACGTGTTCTTCGACTCGCCCTGGTCGAACGCGGCCTGGCCGAACGTGGCCGCCTGCTGGTCGCCGAGGATGCCCGCGATGGGCACCTCGCGGAGGAGGCTCGAGGACTCGACCTGGCCGTAGACCTCGGAGGAGCTCTTGATCTCGGGGAGCATCGAGCGCGGCACGTCGAAGGCCTCCAGGATCCCGTCGTCCCACTGCAGGGTCTCGAGGTCCATGAAGAGCGTGCGGGAGGCGTTGGTCACGTCGGTGACGTGGACGCCGCCGTCGGTGCCGCCCGTGAGGTTCCAGAGGACCCAGGTGTCGGTCGTGCCGAACATCAGCTCGCCGGCATCGGCCTTCGCGCGCGCGCCCTCGACGTTCTCCAGGATCCAGACGATCTTGGTGCCGGAGAAGTAGGTGGCGAGCGGCAGCCCGACGGTGGGCTTGAAGCGCTCGACGCCGCCGTCGGCCGCGAGCCGGTCGACGATCTTCTGCGTGCGGGTGTCCTGCCAGACGATGGCGTTGTAGACGGGCTTGCCCGTGGTGCGGTCCCACACGACGGCGGTCTCGCGCTGGTTGGTGATGCCCACGGCCTCGACGTCGTGGCGGGTGATGTCGGCCTTGGACAGCGCCTGGCCGATGACCTCGCGCGTGTTGCGCCAGATCTCCATCGGGTCGTGCTCGACCCAGCCGGCGCGGGGGAAGATCTGCTCGTGCTCGAGCTGGCCGGTGGACACGATGGACCCGGCGTGGTCGAACACGATGGCGCGCGTGCTGGTGGTGCCCTGGTCGATGGCGACGATGTACTTCTCGCTCATGTGGTCTCTCCTGTGGGGTTCGGGGTTCTAGATGATGGGGAGCAGCGCGTAGGACGCGAGGCCGGCGAGCAGGCCGCCGATGGCCGGGCCCACGACGGGGACCCAGGCGTAGGACCAGTCGCTCGGGCCCTTGCCCTTGATGGGGAGGATCGCGTGCGCGATGCGGGGGCCGAGGTCGCGGGCCGGGTTGATGGCGTAGCCGGTCGGTCCGCCGAGGGACGCGCCGATGCCGACCACGAGGAGGGCGACGGGGATGGCGCCGAGCGCCGAGAGGCCGGCGGGGGTGGCCGCGGACGCGTCGGGGTGGTTCGCGAGACTGAAGCCGAGGATCACGATGACCAGCACGAACGTGCCGATGATCTCCGTGACGAGGTTCCAGCCGTAGTTGCGGATGGACGGGCCGGTCGAGAAGACGCCGAGCTTGGTGGCCGCGTCGGGCTCCTCGTCGAAGTGCTGCTTGTAGGCGAGCCAGCAGAAGACGGCGCCGATGATGGCGCCCACCATCTGGGCGAGGATGTAGACGGGGACGCTCGCGACGTCCTCGATCTTGCCGGCGGCGAGGAGGCCCAGCGTCACGGCCGGGTTGAGGTGCGCGCCGGACGCGTACGAGACGGTCACACCGGCGAAGACCGCGAGGCCCCAGCCGAAGTTGACCATGAGGGTGCCTCCGGCGAGGCCCTTCGACTTGATGAGCGCGACGTTCGCCACGACTCCGCATCCCAGGAGGACGAGGAGGGCGGTGCCCACCGTCTCCGACAGGAATATCGTTCTGAGTTGATCCACTGAGTGGTGCTCCGATCGTTCGTCGAGGCGCGGGTACGACCTCTGCCGCATCATCGCGGTCCTTCCAATCTAATGCCGGGGCAGCCGGTGGCCCGTCCCCGCCTGGCCGCTCCGCGACGCGCTTCCGGCCGCTCCGCCGGCACCGGTGCCGACCTGTGCCGCGCTCGCCGCCGGGCGTATGTTGAGCACGCACCCGAGTCGCCGCCGACCGAGTCCCGTTCCTCGATCCGGCTCGGACGCCCGGGGGCCCGCGCGCCGCCCGCGACCCGCGAGGAGCCGCAGTGAAGAAGCTGATCAACGACCCGAGGACCGTCGCCGAGGAGGCGGTCGCGGGGTTCGCCGCCGCGCACGCCGATCTCGTGCGCCTGAACGCGGACCCGCTGCACGTCCGACGCGCGGAGCCGACCCGCCCCGGACGGGTCGCCCTCGTGAGCGGCGGCGGCAGCGGGCACGAGCCCCTGCACCTGGGCTTCGTCGGGCACGGGATGCTGGACGCCGCGGTGCCCGGCCCGGTGTTCACGAGCCCCACGCCGGATCCCGTCGTCGCGGCCACGCTCGCGGTCGACGCCGGCGCGGGCGTCCTGCACATCGTCAAGAACTACACGGGCGACGTCCTCAACTTCGAGACGGCGGCCGAGCTCGCCGAGGCGGAGGGCGTGCGCGTGCGGACCGTCGTCGTGGACGACGACGTCGCGGTGACCGACTCGCTGTACACGGCCGGCCGCCGCGGGGTCGCCGGCACCGTGCTCGTGGAGCGCATCGCGGGGGCCGCGGCGGAGCGCGGGGACGACCTCGACGCCGTGGCCGCCATCGCCGAGCGGGTGATCGGGCAGGTGCGCAGCATGGGCGTCGCCATCCGCGCGTGCACCGTCCCGCACGCCGGCGAGCCGAGCTTCGCGCTCGAGGACGACGAGATGGAGGTCGGCATCGGGATCCACGGCGAGCCCGGCCGCGTGAAGCTGCCGCTCGAGCCCGTGGACGCGATCGTCGACCGGCTGCTCGACCCGGTGCTGGAGGACCTGGCCGCGCCGGCGGGGAGCCGCGTGCTCCTGCTGGTGAACGGGATGGGCGCGACGCCGCTCTCGGAGCTCTACATCGCCTACGCCCGCGCGGCCGCCGTGCTGCGCGAGGCCGGGCTGACCGTCGCGCGGAGCCTCGTGGGAGACTACGTCACGGCCCTCGACATGGAGGGCCTGTCCCTCACGGTGCTGCTGCTCGACGACGAGCTCACCGAGCTGTGGGACTCGCCCGTGCAGACCGCCGCCCTGCGGTGGGGGAGGTAGCAGATGGCACTCGGGACCGACTGGGTCGTGGCCTGGACCACGGAGGCGGCGCGCGTGATCGCCGAGCGGCGGGGCGACCTCATCGCCCTCGACCGCGAGATCGGCGACGGCGACCACGGCGAGAACCTCGACCGCGGATTCAGCGCCGTGGTCGCGAAGCTCCCCGCGCTCGCCGCGGACGCGACGCCGGCCGACGCGCTGAAGGCCGTCGCGACCACGCTGATCTCCACCGTGGGCGGCGCATCCGGCCCGCTCCTCGGCACGGCATACCTCAAGGCGTCCGCCGCCGTCGCCGGCCGCGTCGACCTCGACGGGGCCGCGCTGGCCGACCTGCTCGAGGCCGCGGTCGGCGGGATCGTGCTCCGCGGCAAGGCCGAGCGGGGGGACAAGACCATGGTCGACGCCTGGGGTCCCGCCGCCGAGGCCGCGCGCGCCGCCGCCGACGCGGGGACCGCTCCGGCCGACGTGCTCGCCGCCGCGGCCGACGCGGCCGAGCGCGGCGCGGAGGCGACCGAGCAGCTCGTCGCGCGCAAGGGCCGGGCCTCCTACCTGGGCGAGCGCGCGGTCGGGCATCGCGATCCCGGGGCCCAGTCGTCCGCGCTGATCCTCCGGGCGGCGGCCTCGACCGCCCGCGACGCCGAGGGGGCCGCGTCGTGAGCGTCGGGCTGGTCCTCGTCTCGCACAGCGCCCTGATCGCCCACGGCCTCGTCGACCTCGCGCGCCAGATGGCGCCGACCGTCGCGCTCGTCCCCGCGGGCGGATCCGGCGACGGCACCCTCGACGACGCCGGCATCGGCACGAGCTTCGACGTGGTCGCCCAGGCGCTCGCCTGGGCGGAGGGCGGCGACGGGGTCGTCGTGCTGGCCGACCTCGGATCCGCGTACCTCACCGCCGAGACCGCGGTCGACCTCCTGGACGACGACGCCCGCGCCCGCGTCGTGGTGGTCCGCGCGCCGCTCGTGGAGGGCGCGGTGGCCGCTGCGGTGGCCGCCGAGACCGGCGGGACCCTCGAGGAGGTGGCTGCGGCGGCCGCCTCGGCCGCGAGCGCGGACGCCGCGGAGGACGCCGACGCCGGGCTCGCCCCGGATCCGCGCGCCGACGGCACGGAGCCAGCCCCCGCGGGAGGCGCCGGCACGGTGCGCGGCGAGGCCGTGCTCGTGAACCGCGACGGGCTGCACGCGCGCCCGGCGGCGGACTTCGTCACGCGCGCCGCGGGCTACTCGTCGGCGATCACGGTCAACGGGCAGAACGCCGCGTCGCTCCTGGGCGTCATGGCGCTCGGGCTCACGCGCGGCGCGCACGTCGTCATCGAGGCCACCGGCGACGACGCGGAGGAGGCCGTCACGGCGCTGGTCGAGCTCATCGACTCGGGGTTCGGCGAGGCCTGACCCGCGGCGTCGCGGTCACTCCGCGTCGACGTAGACCCAGGATCCGCGGTGCCGGGCGAAGCGGCTTGCCTCGCGCTGCGCGCCGCGCTCCCCGTCGTGCCGGTACGCCGCCTCGAACTCGACGAGGCCCGTGGCGTCCGCGGGCCCGCCGAGGGCGGTGCGCACGATCGTGAGGCGGAACCACCGGACAGCGGGATCCAGGTCGAGCTCGTCGGGCCGCGTCGACGGGTGCCAGCTCCGCGCGAGGTGCGCGGCGTCCCCGCGCGCGTAGGCCGAGAAGCGCGAGCGCATCAGCCGCTCGGCGGTGGGCGCCGCGACGTCGCCGCGGTGGATCGGGCCGCAGCAGGCGCCGTACGGGTCGCCGCTCGTGCAGGGGCACCACGCGTCGTCGTCGGGCGTCGACCAGGGGGCGTCGGGGGAGAGTCGCGTCACCCCGCGAGCCTGCCATGTCGTCGTCGACGGTCGTGAGCGGAGCAGGATGGGAGGGCGCCCGCCCGGGTGCGCACCCGATCCGAGGAGACGCCATGACCCCCGCCATCGACCTGCTCGTCGACGCCTACGGACGCATCGGCGGGATCGTGCATGAGGCCGTGGACGGGCTCGACGCCGACGACCTGGCCTTCCGCCCGGACGCCGAGGCGAACACCGTGGGCTGGCTCGTCTGGCACCTCGCCCGCGTGCAGGACGCGCAGGTGGCCGATGTCGCGGGCACCCCGCAGACGTGGACGGCCGGGGGATGGGACGCGCGCTTCGCCCTGCCGTTCGACGCGTCCGCCACCGGGTACGGGCAGTCTCCCGAGGACGTGGGCGCGCTCGCGGGCACCGGCCCGGAGCTGCTCCTCGGCTACCTCGACGCCGTGCAGGCGGCGACCCTCGCGTACCTCGCCGGGCTCGACGAGTCGGAGCTCGCGCGCGTCGTGGACGAGGACTGGACGCCACCCGTCACGCTCGCCGCCCGCCTCGTGAGCGTGCTCTCCGACGACCTGCAGCACGCGGGTCAGGCGTCGTACCTGGCGGGGCTGATCGCGCGCCGCGGTTGAGCAGGGCGCGACGGCCGGATCAGCCGGGCAGCTCCGCCTCGATCAGCGACACGATCTCCGGCGCGTCCGGCTCCACGGTGGGCCGGAAGCGGTGCACGGAGCCCGACGGCGTCACGACGAACTTCTCGAAGTTCCATTTCACCCGCCCGGCCTTGCCCTCGGCGTCCGGCGCCTTCGTCAGCTCCGCGTAGACGGGGTGGGCCGAGCGCCCGTTGACCTTGACCTTCTCCATCATCGGGAAGGTGACGCCCCACGTGGTGGAGCAGTACTCGTCGATGGCCTCCGCGGACCCGAGCTCCTGCAGGAACTGGTTGCTGGGGAAGCCGATGACCGTGAACCCGCGATCGCCGTAGGTGCGCTGGAGCTGCTCGAGCTTCTCGTACTGGGGCGCGAGCCCGCAGCGCGAGGCGACGTTGACCACGAGGACGACCTTGTCGGCGTACGCGCCGAAGGTGGTCTCCTCGCCCTGGAGCGTGGTGAGCGGGATCGGGTCGAGCCGGGGGTGGGTCATGTCCCGAACCTAGACCCGTCGCCTGGCAGGGGCCGTGGCGCGATCGCGCGGCAGGACTCCACGACGAGGAGGCCGGCCGCCTCTCGGCGACCGGCCTCCCGGGTGCGGGCGGGCCCGCGGCGGTCGTGCTAGTTCGCGAACTCCGTGACGGTCGCGTCCGCGGCCACCTTGGTCGCGCCCACGTCGACCCCGTGGTACCTGCTCAGCACGTCGACGGTGTCCTGGACCTCGGCGTCGCGCTCGTCGTCGCTCCAACCGAGCGCCTCCTGCAGCACGTCCGCGATCTCCGCGAGCATCTCGTGGGTGACGCCGCCGACGAAGGCGAGGTTCGTGCGGCGGAGGACGACGTCGGAGAGGTGCACCGCGTCCTCGTGCGTGGCGAAGTACGCGATCTCGGCGCGCGTGAGCTGCGGGTCGGTCGCGAGGGGCGTCGACGGCTGCCCGGACAGGACGTCGATGACGCTCGTGGCGCGCGTCCCGTAGCGGTTGAGCAGGCGGTCGACCTGCTCGGTGCCGATGCCCTCCGCGCGGGCCGCCTGCGTGGCGATCCAGCGGGCGCGGGCGGTGCTGGAGGACGGGAAGTCCTTGCCGCCGCCGATGGGCATGCCCGTCGTGTCCACGGAGCGCTCGACGCCGAGGCGCGTCGTGGCCTCGGTCGACAGGTGCGCCGACAGGGCGCGGAACGTCGTCCACTTGCCGCCCACGAGGCTCAGCACCTTCGCGTCGGGGAGGCCGGCGATCTCGGTCTCGACGATGCGGTAGTCGCGCGACACGAAGCCGGGCGCGGTGTCCTCGTGGCGCGGCAGCGGGCGGATGCCCGAGTAGCGGTACACGATGTGCTCGCGGTTCAGCTCGATCTGCGGGAAGACGTGCTTGACGAGGTCGAAGAAGTAGTCGACCTCCTCCTCGGTGCAGACGGCCGGCTCGCGCGGGTCGGCGTCGATGTCCGTGGTGCCGATGAGCACGCGGCCCTTGAGCGGGTAGATGAGCACGATGCGGCCGTCGTTGTTCTCGAAGAAGATCTCCCGGCCCTTGGTCGCCTCGAGCAGCTCGGCGTTGTCGACGACGATGTGCGAGCCCTTGGTCCCGCCCATGAACTTCGTGTCGCCGCCCATGGCGTCGTTCGTGAGGTCGGTCCAGGGGCCGGACGCGTTGACGACCACCGGCGCGGTGACGACGAACTCGGTGCCCGAGATCACGTCGCGCAGCTTCACGCCGCCGTCCTGGACGCCCACGGCCTCGAGGTAGTTGGCGCTGCGGGCGTGCTCGCCCGCGGCCAGGCCGTCCTTCAGCACGTCGAGCGCGAGGCGCTCGGGCTCGTGCACGGAGGCGTCGTAGTAGGTGCCCGTGAACTTCACGTCCTTGTTGAGGGCGGGCATGTCCTCGCGGGCGGCCTTGCCGACGCGGAAGCGGTGGCGGGGGACGGAGCCGCCGTCGCGCGAGAAGGAGTCGTACAGCGTCATGCCGACGCTGATGAGCAGGGCGCCGCGCTCCTTGGTGGAGCGCTGCTTGTGCGTGAGCATGCGCAGCGGCGCGTTGAGGATGCCGGAGAAGGTGGAGAAGATCGGCATGGTCGTCTGCAGCGGCTTCACGTAGTGGGGCGCGATGCGGATGAGGCCGTTGCGCTCCTCGACGGACTCGCGGACGAGGCGGAACTCGCCGTTCTCGAGGTAGCGGATGCCGCCGTGGATCATGTGCGAGCTGGCGGCCGAGGCGCCCGAGCCGTAGTCGGCGCGCTCGACGAGGACGACGTCGACGCCCTGCAGCGCCAGGTCGCGGAACGTCGCGATGCCGTTGATGCCGCCGCCGATGACGAGCACCTGCGCGCTCGGGCGGTCGTGGATGCGGGCGACGTTGTCCCGCAGGTCGGTCTTCTTCGACGTGGTCACGAGGAGGCTTCTCTCTGTTCGATGCGTGCGTGGTGCGCGTGCTGTCCGTCCATCATCCGCCCGCGAACGGATCCCGCGAAGCCCGTGCACGGATGTGCAAGCATCGTCGGATGGTCGACGGCATCGCGCACGAGCGCACCCAGGACGCCCTGCGCGCGGCGCACCTCTACTACATGCAGGACCTGACGATGGAGGCCATCGCCCGGGAGCTCGGCACCAGCCGCTCCTCGGTGTCGCGGCTGCTCTCGTACGCCCGGGAGTCGGGCCTCGTCGACATCCAGATCCGCTCGCCGCTCGACCTCGCGTCCGTGCTCGGGGAGCAGCTGCACGACCGGTACGGCGTGGTCGCGCACGTCGTCCCCGTGCCCGACCAGACGAGCGACGTCGACCGCGTCGACCGGGTGGCGCTCTCGGCTGCACGGATGCTCACCCAGTACGTCGACTCGAACATGGTCGTCGGCGTCGCGTGGGGCTCCACGGTGAGCGCCGTCAGCCGGTACCTCGTGCCGAAGCCCACCCACAACACGCTCGTCGTGCAGCTCAACGGGGCGGGCAACGTGCGCACCACCGGGATCATGTACGCCAGCGAGATCCTCCGGCGGTTCGGGCAGGCGTACGGCGCGACCGTGCAGCAGTTCCCGGTGCCGGCGTTCTTCGACGACCCCGCCACGAAGCTCGCCCTCTGGCGCGAGAGGAGCACGAAGCGCGTGCTCGAGCTGCAGGAGCGGATGGACATGGTCCTGTTCGGCGTCGGATCCCCGGTCGCCCTCGTGCCGAGCCACGTCTACTCGGGCGGGTACCTCGAGCGGTCCGACCAGCGCGCGCTCGATGCGGACGGCGTCGTGGGAGACGTCTCCACCGTCTTCTTCCGCGAAGACGGGTCGTCGGCCGACATCGCGATCAACGCGCGGGCGAGCGGGCCGGACCTGGCGACGATCCGCAAGGCGCCCCGACGCGTGTGCGTGGTGGCGGGGGCGTCCAAGGCGCGGAGCGTGCGCGGGGCCCTCGCCGCGGGGCTCGTGACCGACATCGTGCTCGACGAGGGGACGGCGCGGGCCCTGCTGCAGTAGCGGGGGAGAGGGAGATGACGGTGGGCGATACCGGACTCGAACCGATGACCTCTTCCGTGTGAAGGAAGCGCGCTACCAACTGCGCCAATCGCCCGTGCTCGCACCGCGGACGGTGCGGATCCATGATGCCATACCGCGGGCGCCGTCGCGGTCACGCCGGTCCCGGCGGGGCCGGCGACGACGGTCCGCTGCGCGACACGCCCGGGCTGGTCCCGAGCGCTCGCCCACCGGATCCGCGTGAACACGGGGCAGCGGGCGCGTGAACGGGGTGCCCGGAGCGGTCGGGCGCGCGTCGTTTTGCACCCGCGCCAGGAGATCGGCTAGAGTCATCGAGCACGCAGGGACGCCGGGAAGCCGGCGGACATCGTGTGAAATGCGGATGTGGCGCAGTGGTAGCGCATCACCTTGCCAAGGTGAGGGTCGCGAGTTCGAATCTCGTCATCCGCTCGACAGGGGCCCCGAGAGGGGTCCCCTTTCACAAGGTGGGAACCACCGGTGGTGGGGTGGCCGAGAGGCGAGGCAGCGGCCTGCAAAGCCGTCCACGCGGGTTCAAATCCCGTCCCCACCTCGAGCAAGTGCATGAGCGATTGGCGCAGCGGTAGCGCGCTTCCCTGACACGGAAGAGGTCGCTGGTTCGATCCCAGTATCGCTCACCACCCAGAAGGCCCCGGGAGACCGGGGCCTTCTTTCTTTCCCCCCGGCGCCTCCTCCGGCCGGCCGGCGCGCGCACGCCCGCCGCTCCCGGCGAGGGGCGGCTCCCGCGCGCCGGTAGTCTGGATCGGTTCCCTCCCCGTCCCGCAAGGAGCCCGCAGTGGTAGACGCCGCCCAGCCCGAGAACCACGACGAGGCCGCGCCCGCGGAGACGACCGCGCCGGTCGAGGCGACGGAGGCGGGCACCGGGTTCACGCTCTTCGGCGACCGCGCGGTCGTCGCCATGCGCATCGGCGGGGAGCTGAAGGACCTCGCGGCAGAGGTCGCCCCCGGCGACGTCGTCGAGCCCGTGCGCATCGACTCGCCCGACGGCCTCGCGATCCTCCGTCACTCGGCCGCGCACGTCATGGCCCAGGCCGTGCAGCAGATCAACCCCGAGGCGAAGCTCGGCATCGGGCCGCCCGTCACGGACGGCTTCTACTTCGACTTCGACGTGGCCGAGCCCTTCACGCCCGAGGACCTGAAGGCGATCTCCAAGAACATGGAGCGCATCATCCGCCAGGGCCAGCGCTTCACGCGCCGCGTCGTCTCCGAGCAGGAGGCCCGCGAGCTCATGGCCGACGAGCCCTACAAGCTCGAGCTCATCGGCCTCAAGGGCGGATCCGGCGAGGAGCTCGGCGAGGACGGCGAGTCCGTCGAGGTCGGCGGCGCGGAGCTCACGGTCTACGAGAACGTCGACGGGAAGACCGGCGAGGTCTTCTGGCGCGACCTCTGCCGCGGCCCGCACCTGCCGAGCACGCGCATGGTCGGGAACGGCTGGGCGCTCTCGCGCGTCGCGGCCGCCTACTGGCGCGGATCCGAGAAGAACCCGCAGCTGCAGCGCATCTACGGCACGGCGTGGCCCACCAAGGACGAGCTGCGCGCGTACCAGGGCCGCATCGAGGAGGCCCTGAAGCGCGACCACCGCCGCCTCGGCGCCGAGCTCGACCTCTTCTCCTTCCCCGACGAGATCGGCTCCGGCCTCGCGGTCTTCCACCCCAAGGGCGGCATCATCCGCCGGGAGATGGAGGACTACTCGCGCCGCCGGCACGAGACGGCCGGCTACGAGTTCGTCTACTCGCCGCACATCACGAAGTCGAACCTGTTCGAGACGAGCGGGCACCTCGACTTCTACAAGGACGGCATGTTCCCCGCCATGCACCTCGACGAGGCGCGGAACGACGAGGGCGAGATCACGCGCCAGGGCGCTGACTACTACCTGAAGCCCATGAACTGCCCGATGCACGTGCTCATCTACCGGTCGCGTCAGCGCTCGTACCGCGAGCTGCCGCTGCGCCTGTTCGAGTTCGGCACGGTCTACCGCAACGAGAAGTCCGGCGTGATCCACGGCCTCACCCGCGTGCGCGGCATGACGCAGGACGACGCCCACATCTTCACGACGCGCGAGCGCATGGCCGACGAGCTGAAGGGCACGCTCGAGTTCGTCCTCTCGCTGCTGCGCGACTACGGCCTCGACGACTTCTACCTCGAGCTGTCCACGAAGGACCCGGAGAAGTTCGTCGGATCCGACGAGGTGTGGGAGGAGGCGACCGAGACGCTCCGGCAGGTCGCGGTCGACACGGGCCTCGAGCTCGTGCCGGATCCCGCGGGCGCCGCGTTCTACGGTCCGAAGATCTCCGTGCAGGCGCGCGACGCCATCGGGCGCACCTGGCAGATGTCCACCATCCAGCTCGACTTCAACCTGCCCGAGCGCTTCGGCCTCGAGTACACGGCGAACGACGGCACGCGCAAGCAGCCCGTCATGATCCACCGCGCGCTGTTCGGGTCCATCGAGCGCTTCTTCGGCGTGCTCACCGAGCACTATGCGGGCGCGTTCCCGGTGTGGCTGTCGCCCGTGCAGGTGGTCGGGATCCCCGTGGCCGAGGACTACGAGGAGTACCTCGGCGGCGTGCTCGACCGGCTCCGGGCGGCGGGCGTGCGCACGCAGCTCGACACCTCGGACGACCGGATGCCGAAGAAGATCCGCACCCACACCAAGCTCCGCGTCCCGTACCAGCTCATCGCCGGCGAGGACGACCGGGCGGCCGGATCCGTGAGCTTCCGCTTCCGCGATGGCACCCAGGTCAACGGCGTGCCGGTCGACGAGGCCGTCGAGCGGATCACGGGCGCCATCGCGCGCCGCGAGCAGGTGGTGACCGCGTGGCCCGTCTGACCCTGTCGGACCACGAGTCCGGGGGAGAGGACGAGCGCCCCGACGTGCGCGTCGACGACCCGGGCCACCTCGCGGGCGTGCCCGACGAGTTCCAGCGCCTGTGGACCCCGCACCGGATGGTCTACATCCAGAAGGGCCAGCAGCCGGACCGCGACGAGTGCCCGTTCTGCATCGCGCCGTCGATGTCCGACGAGGACGCGCTCATCGTGGCCCGCGGCGAGCACGCCTTCGTGCTGCTGAACCTGTTCCCGTACAACAGCGGGCACCTGCTCGTCTGCCCGTACCGGCACATCGCGACGTACGACCTCGCGGGCCCCGAGGAGGTGGCCGAGATCGGCGCGCTCACGCAGACCGCGATGCGCGTCGTGCGCGAGGTGTCGCGGAACGACGGCTACAACATCGGCATGAACCAGGGGCAGGTCGCGGGCGCCGGCATCGCCGAGCACCTGCACCAGCACATCGTGCCGCGATGGGGGCAGGACGCGAACTTCCTGCCGATCATCGCCAAGACCAAGGCGCTGCCGCAGCTGCTGGGCGACGTCCGGGCATCCATCGCAGCAGCCTGGCCCGCCCCGGCGGGCGAATAGGATAGGGATCACAATGACTGACACCAACACCCCCGGACAGGTCGGCTCGAGCCGCGTCAAGCGCGGACTCGCGGAGATGCTCAAGGGCGGCGTCATCATGGACGTCGTCAACGCCGAGCAGGCGCGCATCGCGGAGGACGCGGGCGCGGTCGCCGTCATGGCGCTCGAGCGCGTCCCGGCGGACATCCGCTCGCAGGGCGGCGTCGCCCGCATGAGCGACCCCGACCTCATCGACCAGATCAAGGCGGAGGTCTCCATCCCGGTCATGGCGAAGGCGCGCATCGGCCACTTCGTCGAGGCGCAGGTGCTGCAGTCCCTCGAGGTCGACTACATCGACGAGTCCGAGGTGCTGAGCCCGGCCGACTACGTGAACCACATCGACAAGTGGGGCTTCACCGTGCCCTTCGTGTGCGGCGCCACGACGCTCGGCGAGGCGCTCCGCCGCATCACCGAGGGCGCGGCCATGATCCGCTCCAAGGGCGAGGCGGGCACGGGCGACGTGTCCGAGGCCACCAAGCACATCCGCACCATCAAGTCGGAGATCCGCGCCCTGAGCGCCCTCACGCACGACGAGATCTACGTCGCCGCGAAGGAGCTGCAGGCGCCGTACGACCTCGTGCTCGAGGTCGCGCGGACCGGCCAGCTCCCCGTCGTGCTCTTCACCGCGGGCGGTGTGGCCACCCCGGCGGACGCCGCGATGATGATGCAGCTCGGCGCCGACGGCGTGTTCGTCGGATCCGGCATCTTCAAGTCCGGCAACCCGGTCGCCCGCGCGAAGGCCGTCGTCACCGCGACGGCGCTGTACCAGGACCCCGACGCCATCGCCCAGGCGTCGCGCGGGCTGGGCGAGGCGATGGTCGGCATCAACGTCGCCGATGTCCCCGCCCCGCACCGCCTCGCCGAGCGCGGCTGGTAGCAGGCGGACCGAGCGCCTCCGGTTCCGCGAGGGACGGGACCGCCGGGACGGCGACGGCCGGCGCGGTCGACGACGAGGGGACGAGCGCGGCTCGTCCCCCGGCGTCCGCCGCCGCGACGTCCGCCGCCGCGACGTCCGCCGCCGCGACGTCCACCGTCGAGGAGACGCGGATGTCGTCGGACGCCGCGCCGACGGACACCGTCCGGGGTCCCGTCCCCAGCACCCATCGCTGGGACGACTCGGACCAGGACGACAGCTCGCGCGCGGTGACGTGCATGCGAACCCGCTTCGACTGACCGGCGGCGAGGTCGACGCGGTCGAACTGGACGAGCTTCGTGGGCGCCTGCGCGATCCCGTCCGGCAGCTCCGAGGACGGACCGACGTAGACCTGCGGGATCTCCGAGCCCGCGACCCCTCCCGCGTCGGTGATCCGGAGGTCGACGTCGATGCCGCCGTCCCCGGTCGCCCGTGCCGAGTAGTCGTCGTAGACGTAGTGCGTGTACGACAGGCCGTGGCCGAAGGCGAACATCGGCGCGAAGCCCTGCGTGTTCTCCGCGGAGGCGTACCAGCGGTATCCCACGTCCAGCCCCTCGGTCCACTTGATCGTCCTCGTCGGCTCGCCCTGCGGCTGGGTGCCGCCCGCCCGCTCGGGATGACCGGCGAACAGGGTCTCCGAGCTGTTCCTCGGGAACGAGATCGTCAGCTTGCCGGACGGGTCGGAGACGCCGTAGAGGGTGTCCGCCGTCGCGGCGCCCCCCTCCTGGCCCGGGTACCACATCTCCAGCACGGCGTCGACGCCCTCCTCCCACGGCATCTGCACGGCGGCATCCGAGTTCACGACCACCACCACGCGGTGGCCCGCCCCGTGCGCGGCGGCGGTGACGCGCCGGATGAGCGCGTCCTGGTCGGCGCTGAGACGCGCGACGTCGCTGGTCGGGGAGACGCCGTCGCCGGTGACCTGGTTCGCGTCGTCGACGAAGACGGCGGAGACGTCGTGCGTGCGTGCTGCCGTCTCGGCCTGCCGCAGCGAGTCCTCGATCGGGGACCAGGCGAAGCGGAACGTCGGCGTCGTCGCGGCGATCGCGGACGGCGCGTACCCCAGCGTCACCCGATGCCGGCCCGCGGTGAGGTCGAGGACGGTCGCGGCGTTCTCGTAGCCCAGGTACTGGCCGTTGCCGGCGGTCGTCCTGATCCCCGCCTCGGTCGAGTACGTGGGGTACGCGTTGGGCAGCACCTCGGCGTCCGGGTCGGTCAGCGCGACGGATCTGCCGTCCACCGCGAGGGTGGCGGTGCTGTTGCTCGCCGGGCGGGTGTCCTGGTTGTACCTGCTGTCGTCGCCGCTGTCGGTGCCGTAGGGACGCTGGGTGAGCAGACGGTACTGGCCGTCCGCCGGCACGTCGAGGTAGCCGGTCCAGGAGTACGTGCTGCCCGGGCGGAGATCCGTCTGGTCGCCGTCGATGGCCGCGTCGGTCGACGTGGTCGAGACGGTTCCCGTCGTGGTCGTGCGGGTGAGGCCGCGCGTGGTGCCGCCCTCGTCGGCGCTGAGCGCGTCCGCCGGGACGGTGGTGCCGAGCAGGTCGATGCCGGGGGCGCTGGTGACGCGGTCGCCGGCGATGGAACGCATGGCCTTCAGCGGGGTGATGTTCGTCCGGTCCCCGAACCCGAGGGCGCGTTCTCCGCCCGGGCCGGCCGGGAGGAGGGTGGCGGACTGCCCCATCACCGCGACGGACCGCTGCGGGTCGAGCGGCAGGGCGCCCCCGTCGTCCTTCAGCAGGACGGCGGACTCCTCCGCGAGCTGGAGCGACTCCTCGATCCCCGCCTGCTCGTCGATCCGGATGGCGTGGTCCGTGTCGTCGACGTCGCCGTGCTGCGGCACCGGCGACCGCACGGCCTCCGGGATGCGGCTGTCGTCGAGGAGCCCGAAGCGCTCGTACTGGTACAGGATCCGGCTCACCGACTCGCGCGCCGCGTGCGCGTACCTCTCGTCGTACGAGTCGGACTGCGGGTCGATGAGCGGCAGAAGCGCGTCCGACGAGAAGTTCGTGGTCGTGAACTCCTGGTCGGTCCCCGCGAGGAGGTCGGACGTGGCCGTGCCCCCGCCGTAGTCCGTCGTGATCCAGCCGGGGAACCCCCACTCGTCCTTCACGATGCGCTGGAGCAGACCCGAGTTCGCGCAGGCGTAGCGGGGCTCGTCCTCCTCGCCGACGATCCGGGACGTCGCGTACGAGCACATCATCGAGCTCACCCCGGCGGACGCGGCAGCCTCGATCGGCGCGAGGTACAGCTCGTGCGCCGCCTGCCCCTCGACCAGCGAGGCGATGTTCTGGTCCTGCCCGTCGTAGGAGCTGACGTGCTTGACCTGCGCGAGCAGCCCGGTGCTCTGGATCCCCTGGATCTCGCGGGAGCCCAGCTCGGAGGCCACGTACGGGTCCTCGCTGAGCGCCGTCATGTCGCGCTTCCACGAGGGCATGCGCACGATGTCGACCTGGGGACCGTAGATGAGGTCCATGTCCATCTCAGCGCCGTCCTCGCCGACCCGCTGTCCGAACCGCGAGAACGCGTCCCGGTCGAACGACGACGCGAGGCCGAGCCGGTTCGGATACGACGTCGCGGCGGCGGACGCCTCGATGCCGAGCGCATCCGCGTGACGGGTCTCGGGGATGCCGAGCCGGGCCACGCCGCGCACGTAGCCGGCCTGGTCGTGGGTGTCCGGGTCGAGGGTGCCGTCGATGTTGGTCTTGTCCGCCCAGCTGCCCTCCATGAGGTCAAGCTCCTCCGTGGGCGTCATCCGGCTCACCAGCCAGTCGACCGTCCGCGTGTGCGGGGCGTCCGCCGCGATCGCCGGCGAGCGGAGCCCGGCGGGGTCGGAGCTCGCGGCGGTCCCGGCGGACGCCGGGGGAGCGAGGCCCAGGGTGGCGGCCGAGACGGCCGCCATCAGGCCGAGGCAGGCCGTCCGGCCGGGTGTCGTGCGTCGTCGCATCGAGGGCTCCTTCCTCCGGTGGTCCTGTGCCGTGCTGGTGGACCGTCGGTGGCGCCTGACGGACCGTGGGCAGGCGGTGCCTGCGTCGGCGACGGCCGCCGGATCGCCGACGATCCGGAGGATCCCCGGCAGGATGCCCGGCAGGATGCCCGCCCCTCGTCATCGCCACGTACGTCTCCGGGCTGTCGGCCGGGCATGGTCGTCCGGTCCTCGCGGCGGCTACGCATCGGAGCCTCCGGCGCCGGGGCCGGGGCCGGCGTCCAGCGCATCCCCGTGCGCCAGGCACCAGGTGAGGGCGAGGCAGGTGAGGGCGTTGTGCACCCGGCCCTCTCCGAGGAGTGCGGCGACGTCGGCGAGTCGCACCCGGCGGACCCGCAGCATCTCCTCGTCGACCGTCATGGTCCAGCGGTCGTCGTCCTCCCGCGGTGCGACGCGGGCGAGGTGGAGGGACGTGATCTCCCCGGTGAAGCCGGGCGAGATCACGAAGTCGCAGAGATGCGCGATGTCGAGGGCCTCGAGGCCGGTCTCCTCCCGCAGCTCGCGGACGGCGGCGTCGCGCGGGCTCTCGCCGGGATCCACGAAGCCCGCGGGCAGCTCGAGGTCGGTCCTCCAGCCGTGCTTGACGAACAGCGCCGGCCGCACCTGCTCCACGAGGTGGACCGATGCGTCCTCGGGGCAGTACGGGATGACGGCGGCGAGGTCGGGAAGGTCGATGCAGTCCACCGACATCCTGCGCTCGGCCACCGGGGACGTCACGGTCAGGCTGTACCGCGTCGTCGGTCTCGATGACGGCTCGCGGGCCACGTCACCGATCCGCACCTCGTCGAGGTGGGGCCCGTCACCGTTCATCGGCGCCACCTCGGGTCCAGGCGGCACCGGGCCACGCCGATCACGTGGCTACTCCGACAGCACGGCACACAACCACTCCTCCACCTCGCCCAGGTCCATCTGCAGCTGCTCCGCAGGGCTGATCGGCCGCCCGCCGAGGACGACGCCCTGCTCTCCGGCGCGGAGCACCGCCGCGACGGCCTCCTGGGACGTCAGGTGCCTCCGGACCAGATCGGCCGCCTCCCGGTCGTGCGGCAGCCCGTACTTCTCCACCACGTGGACGAAGCCGCGCAGCTTCTGCCACCAGACGCTGGCGTTGCCGAGCGGGACCCAGGTCGTCTCCGTCTCCGAATCGAGCGAGACGATGGGCACGACGGCGAGCGGCGTCCCCTCGTGCTGCAGGTAGCCGAGCATGTCGTAGTCCACGCAGAAGTCGAAGACGTCGAGCTCCTCCAGCATCGCCGCGAGGCACGCGCGGTCGAACATCTTGAAGGGGCAGGTCACGTCGCGGAGGATCAGGTCGAAGGCGAGGAGTTGCCGCACCCGCTTCAGGACGTAGTTGGCCGTCGACTCGCTGTCCCGGGAGTCCTGCCAGTGCGAGACGCGCGTGGATCGGCGATCCCCGATGGCGGCTCGGACCCCGCCGGTGAGGAACGGCTCGAGCAGCAGCCCGATCTGACCCAGGTTGTTGCTGTTGTCGCAGTCCGTGAACATGACGTAGTCGTGGCCCCGCGCGGAGGCGCGTCGCAGCCCGAGCAGGAGGGCGCCGCCCTTCACCGAGAGGTCGGCCGCGGCCAGCTTCGACAGCGGCGGCTCCGCGGCGGGCAGCGCGTCGCGCAACCGGAGCAGCTCGACCGACTCGAGCCCGTCCTCCTCGACGATCGCGCGCGCGACCTCCAGGCTCCCCTCGGGGCACTCGTCGTCCACTATGTATAGCCGCCAGCTGACGGGGGCGTCGCGGAACAGCCACTCCAGCTCGGCGACCTTCGCGCGCAGGGCGTCCTCGCCGGCGGGGTTCCGCTCGGTCCGGGGCTGGAGGCGTCGCGCTTCCTTCCACACGGCGAAGACGATCCCCACGCTCACCGGCTCGGCCAGGCTCCTCACCACGCGCCTCGACGCCGCCAGGTGCGTCACCAGCTCGGCGAGGATCCCGTCCCCGTGCGTCCACGCGAGGACGGTCTCCTCGTCGGTCACGTCCTCGTCGACGAGCCGGTCGGCGACCGCGAAGGCCTCCCTGCGATACTCCCCGTCGCTCAGGAAGCGGACCAGGTACTCGTCGCTCGGCTCGAGCTTGCTCGTCGTGCTGCTCATCGGTGTTCCTTCCGGTCGTCGGTGCATGCGGTGGCGGGTGGTGTCGCGGGGCGAGGCCCCCGATCCGGCGCCCTGAGCGGGTCAGCTGCCCGGGAGCGTGTCCGGGCGCGGGCTCCGGCGACCACGATCACGAGCGCCCCGATGGCCATGAGCGCGGTGATCGCGGCCGAGGCGCCGTAGACCGCGCGGTAGGGGGCCGGGAAGGCGGCGAGGAGCGCGATGAGCGCCCCGGCGAGGATGGCGCCGACCCGTCGGGTGTTCGTGAAGAGGCCCGATGCGAGACCGGGGCTCGCGAAGGCGTCCTGGAACACGGTGAGCCCCACGCCCGCGACCACCGCGAAGAACCAGGCGTTCAGCGGCTGCAGGGCGAGGAGCTGCCAGGGGTGGGAGGCGAGCGCGGCGGTGCCGTAGTAGACGGCGCCGGAGGCGAAGCCGGTGAGGAGCAGCGACGCCGTGCTCGCGCGTCCGTGGAGCCGGCCGATGACGAGGAGCGCGGGGATCTCCAGGAGCGCGGCCGCGCCGAGGACGACGCCGGCCCAGACGAGCGGGCTGTCGAGGTCGCGCGTGATGAACAGGGACGCGATCGTGACCGTCGCGATGTTGGTGGCCTGCAGCAGGACGAACGCGGTCATCGTCGTCCAGCGCGACCAGCCGCGCAGCTGCGCGAGCAGCTTCGGGCGGGCGGCTCCGGCGCCCGCCGGGGCCGTGGATCCGCGCCGGCGCAGCAGGAGCAGGGCGGTGACGACGTTGACGACGCCGACCGCAGCGAGGAGCAGCAGCGCCGCCGGCGATCCCGTCACTCCCGTCCAGAGGGTGGCGAGCGGAGGACCGACGACCCAGGCGAACGAGACGATCGCCCGGGTGCGGATGACCTGGGCGGGCGCCGCCCCCTCGTGTCGGAGCTGCGCGAACAGCAGGGTCGACCCGACCCCGGGCGGCCCGCCCAGCACGACGAGCGCGGCCACGGCCCACGGCAGCGACGTCGTCACCGCCAGGACCACCACCAGCGCGACCCCGGCGACCGCGCACACGAGCAGCGGCCGGAGGTAGTCGCCCGTCCGGTCGGCGAGGACGGGGATCGCCAGCGACGCGATGAAGCCGCCCACGTTGTACGCGCCGAGCGCCCAGCCGACCTGCGAGGGCGTCGCGTCGTACAGCGTGACGAGCAGCACGGCCAGCAGGGGATTGAGGACCGCGAACTGCAGCGCCCAGAACCAGGCCGCGACCGGCCACACCAGCCGTCCGCGCTCCTGCGGGGGAGCCGCCGTCATGTCGGCCCCGCCTGACGGGTCCGACGGACGCCGGCGGTGGTCCGCTCGCTGCGCTCCATGTCCACGATCATCTCCTAGTCCACGAGCCCGAGCGATGCCGCCTGCTCGTGCGCCGCCGAGCTGGAGAAGACGTCCAGCGCCCCGAGGTACACGAGCAGCTTGGCCGCCGTGGCCCGGTTGTACGCGTGACGGATGTCGTCCGAGAACACGTCCGCCAGCACCTGCTCGATCTGGTCCGGGGGCAGCCCGTACGCGGCGAGCTCGGCGGCGACGGAGGGCCGGTCGGGGTCGAGGAAGACGTCGATGAGCCGGGGGAACAGCTGCGCGACGAACTCGCGCTGCCCGGGATCGAGGCTCCCCCAGAGGTGCTCGAGGTACGCGGCGAAGTACGCGTGGTGGCGGCCCTCGTCCAGCGCGTGGTCGTGGACCGCGTCCGTGACGGCGGGATCGACGCGCACGCCGCGTCCCACGTCCGTGAGCGTGGAGGAGATCAGCGTCTCGGAGACGATCGTGAAGGCCAGCTCGATGAGGCCGGCCAGCCGGGGCTCGTGAAGAGCCTGCAGGCCGCGCAGCCGCACGAGGAAGAAGGGCTCCTCGTCCGCCTTCGGCGGGGCGATGCCCGTCAGCTGCTCGGCCTGGCGGATGAGGTCCACCGAGAAGTAGGCGTGGTACGCCTCGTCGCAGTAGATCTTGAGCGCGTCGAACCGCATCTGCTCGGGGATGGGGACGCGGACGTCCCCGTTGGCGATGCCGAGCGCCACGTGGTTGACCACCAGGTGCTCGAGCTTCGCGGTGAAGTGCAGGTAGCGGTAGAGCTGGCGCGTCTGCATCCCCACGAGCACCTCGGGGCCGAGGGCGCGGACGAGGGGATGCGCGGCGACCGGCACCAGCTCCTCCGGGAACAGGGCGAGGCCCGCGTCCGGCCGCAGCACGCGCCGGGGCGCCGATCGGACGCTCGCGCGCGCGTCCCAGCTGCTGAAGGCGGAGCGGTAGTCCGGCGGAGGCGCGTCCGGCGGGACGCCGGCCGCGTCCGTCGTGCCCTGCGTCCGGGCGACGGGGCAGAAGGCCGCGGCCGCGCAGCCGACGAACAGGCCTACGGTGCCGCACATGACGCACTCCTCTCCGCGGACACGAGGGGTCGGTCGCGAGCCGACGCGACGGCGGGGGTGTCACGACACATCGATGGTCACCGTCCTCGTCTCGAGGAAGAAGCCGAGGCCCTCCTCGGAGCACTCCGCGGGACCGAACTGCGAGGACTTCGCCCCCGTGTGCGCCATGTGCGGGAACGCTCCCGTACCCGCACGGTTGACATGCAGCATGCCGGCCTCCGTCTCGGCGACGAAGCGCCCGACGCTCCGGATGTCGGAGGTGAAGATGGCCGCGGACATCCCGTACTCCACGGAATTGCCGATGGCGATCGCCTCCTCCAGCGACGATGCCGCGAGGACGACGAGGACGGGCCCGAACACCTCCGTCCGGGCGAGCGGCGCCGTGGGATCCAGCCCGACGATGACGGTGGGCAGCACGAAGTTCCCCACGGTCCCCATGCGCTCGCCGCCGCACAGCACGGTGCCGCCATCCAGGCGGCTCGCCTGCACGGCGTCGAGGCACCGCCGCATGGCGTCCTCGCTGATCAGCGGGCCGAGGTCCGAGCTCGGGTCGTCCGGGGGACCGGGCCGGAGCCGCATGGCGTGCTCGACGATCCTCGCGACCAGCGCGTCGTGCACCGGCGCGTGCGCGATGACGCGGCTCGTCGCGGAGCAGCGCTGGCCGGACTGGCCGAACGCGCCGCGCACGACGGCCGTCGCGGCGCGATCGAGGTCGGCGTCCTCCATGACGATGACGGCGTTCTTGCCGCCCATCTCGAGCTGGGTCCTGGCCATCGTCCGCGAGGCGGCCCGGTGGATCGAGCGCCCGACGTCGACGCTCCCCGTGAAGCTGACGGCGCGCATCTCTGCGCGGGAGACCAGCAGGTCCCCGGTGACGCCGTCGCCCTGGACCACCGAGACGACGCCGTCGGGGACCCCGGCGAGCGCGGCGAGGTCGACGAGGAGCTCGGCCGTCCGCGGGGCGAGCGGGGACGGCTTCAGCACGACCGTGCACCCGGCCACGAGCGCCGGGGCGAGCTTCCAGGCCGGGATCGCCAGGGGGAAGTTCCACGGCGTGATGAGGGCGACCGGCCCGACCGGCCGTCGATGCGTCGAGCTCGCCGTGAGCGGGGTGTCGGAGGGGAGCGTCTCACCGCCGGTGCGCCTGCCGAAGCCGGCGGCGAAGCGCACGAGGGCCACCGTGCGCTCGACCTCGCCCACGGCGTCCCGGACCGGTTTGCCGGTCTCCGCCCGGATGCTGGCGGCGAGCTCGTCGCGGTGCGCCTCGATCAGCTCGGCGAGCCGGTGCACGACGTCGCCTCTCCGAACCGCTCCCGCGTCCGCCCAGCCGCGGGAGGCCGACGCCGCGCGCTCCGCCGCCACGCGCACCTGCTCCGCCCGACCCGCCGGGAAGGTGCCGAGCACCCTCCCGGTCGATGGATCCGTCTTGACGAGCGCCGGGCCCGCCGTCGCCGTCGCGGCGTCCATGACCGACACCGGCTCAGCCCACCCGCGGGGCGGGCGACTCGGCGGCCATGGCGACGTCGCGGCCGATGGCCTCGTAGCGGGCCTCCCGGCTCACGTGATCGGCCATGTCCTGGAGGTCGAACACCTCCTGCAGGGGCGCGATCGAGTCGTCCACCGCGGCGGCTGAGCCGCACTCGAGGATCGTGCGGAGCGTCGTCCGCGTGGAGGAGATCGCGCTGCGCAGGCCCTGGTTCGCGTAGATGGCCAGCGACGCCCCCATGCGCTGCAGGTCCGTGAGGGTGGTCTCCTTGTAGGTCGTGGGGACGACGACCACGGGCAGCTCGCCGTCGTAGGCCGCGAGGAACCCCTCGATCTCGGTCGCGTCGGCGCGCTTCGAGTGGATCAGCAGCGCGTCCGCGCCGGCGGCCTCGTACGCACGGGCCCGGACCAGCGCCTCGTGCAGGCCGAATCCCGCGATGAAGGCCTCGATGCGCGCGATCACGACGAACGCGTCCGAGGACCGGTTCTCCCGGGCGGCGGCGAGCTTCCCGCAGAAGTCCTCGATCGGCACCAGCGACTGGTTCCCCGCCACGAAGCTGTTCAGCTTCGGGAAGGTCTTGTCCTCGACGCACACGCCCTGGATGCCCGCGGCCTCGTAGGCCCGCACCATGGCGGCGACGTTGGCGGTGCCGCCGAATCCCGAGTCGCAGTCCGCGAGGACCGGGATCCGGACCTTCGCGGCCATCGACGCCGCCACCGCCAGCACGTCGCTCATCGTCAGGATGTTCGCGTCGGGCACGGCCATCGACGCGGAGATCTCGAGCCCGCTGGCCCAGACCACGTCGTATCCCGCCTGTTCGACCAGCCGCGCCGTCAGCGCGTTGTGCGCGCCGGCCGCGCTCCCGATGCGCGCTGAGGCCAGCACGTCCCGGAGCGTCCGTTGCATCGTCATCGTCCCTCTCCTCTCATCTCGTGTCCGTCCGACCGCAGATGCGCGGCGAACCTGTCGCGGAGCTCCCGCGGTGCGAGCGACACGCGGGGTCCGATCGGCCCGGACCTCGGGGCGACCCGGATCCGTGCGAAGGCGGGGAAGCGCGCGATCCCCGCGATCCCCGCGAGCCCGTCCTCGGTCGTGATGTCCAGCACGGTGCGGTACCCGAGCCCGCGGGCGACGGCGGCCAGGTCCCCGGAGGGGGACACGCGCTGACCGCCCGTGCTGCCGTGCTGGCCGTTGTCGAGCACGACGTGCAGGATCCGGTTGCCGCTCCCCGCGACGCTGGCCGCTCCGCTGAGGTTCATGGCCGCGGAGCCGTCGCCGTCGATCGCGATCACCGTCGTCGACGGGAGCTGGATCGAGACGCCGAGCGCCACCGGTCCCGCCATCCCCATCGACCCGACGAGGTAGAGGGTGCCGCCCCTGTCGTGGAAGCCGAACAGGTCCCGCGAGATGTGGCCGCACGTGGCGACCACGGCGGCGTCCGCGTGCGCGTCGAGCAGGGCTCGGAACGCGTCCTCGTACCGCACGGCTAGATCCCCTCCACGACGAGCACGACGAACGGCTGAGCGTCCCGCACCGCGTCCATGCCCGACGCCACGGCCCGCTCCGGCCGCTCGGGGTCCAGGACCGCGTGCGCGATCCCGACGACGTCGAGGAGGCGGACGACCTCGCGGCCGATGACGTCGTGCTCGACGGCGTCCGTCCCGTCGTGCCCGCGCCAGCTCATGATGATGAGCGGATGGACGTCGTAGATGAGGGTGAGGCTCGTGAGCACGTTCAGGCAGTAGCCCAGTCCGGAGTTCTGCATCAGGACGACGGGCATCGCACCCGCCAGCCGTGCCCCGACCGCCATCCCCATCGCGGTGTCCTCGCGCGGCGCCGGGACGTACCGGATGCGCTCGCCTGGCCCTCCGCGCTCCAGGACGGAGAACAGCCCCGCGAGCAGGGAGCACGGGACGCCGGTCGCGAAGTCGACCCCCTCCCGCCGCAGGGCGGCGAGCACCCGGTCGGCGGCCGTCGACGTCGCGGTCCCGGCGGTCACGAGTGCACCACCTCCTGCATCCAGATCGCCACGTTCATGTACATCCAGACCTTCTTCCCGTAGAAGTCGTGGTCGAGGTCCTGCGGGCGGCGGAGGAACCCCTCCATCGCCCGCCGATCGAAGAGGCCGTCGCGCTGGGTGGCCCCGTCCAGGAGCACCTCGCGGGCGCGGACCAGCATGCCGTCGCGCATCCAGTCGTCCAGCGGCGTGGGGAAGCCCATCTTCTTGCGCGACGTCAGCGTCCCCGGGAGGTACCTGTCGGCGACCCTCCGCAGCACGGTCTTCGTCGTGTCCAGGGTCTCGGAGGCGCGGAAGGCGGGCGTGAACCACGAGCGGAGCTGCGCGGAGCGGCTGTTCCACGCCATCTTGTGGCGGACGGGCATGTGCACGAACGCCTCGACCAGCTCGTGGTCGACGAACGGCACGCGTCCCTCCAGGCTCGCGGACATGCCGATCGCGTCGACCTTGTCGAGGATCGCGCCGATATGGAGGTGCTGGAACGCGTGCAGGACCCGGTCGTAGGGGTCGGCATCCGCGGTCCGGGCGAACGACCGCTCGAACGGGGCCCTGACCGCGCGATCACCCTGCAGGGCCTCGCGCGCCTCGGGGGAGAAGAGGCCCCACTTCTCCTCGAACGGCACCCAGTGGTACATGCGGTAGAAGTGCTCGAGGTGGTCGCGCACGTCCAGGTTCGCGGCCAGCGAGGTCTGGCTCGGGCCGTGCGCGGCCGCGATCCTCCTCGCCAGGGCCGGCGGGACCACCTTCTGCAGCGCCGCCGTCTTCTTCCAGTCGAGCGGCGAGCGCATCACCCGCCCGTATCCGCCGAACAGCTCGTCCGCCCCGTCCCCCGAGAGCGCGACCGTCACGTGGCGCCTCATCTCGGTGGAGAGCGCGTGGACGGCGATCTCCTGCGGGATGGACAGGGGCGCGTCGCGGTGCCGGATCAGCGGCACGAGCCCCTCCTCGTACGTCTCCCTGCCGACGACGAGATGGGTGTGCTCGGCGCCGACGTGGTCGGCGACCTGCTGCGCGTACACGCCCTCGTCGTACGCGCCCGTCCCGTAGCCGACCGAGAACGTCCGCACCGGGCGATCGAGGCGCCGCGCCATCATCGCGACCACGAGGCTCGAGTCGAGGCCCCCGCTCAGGTACGCCCCGAGCGGCACCTCCGAGACGAGGCAGCGGTCGACGGCCCTCCCGAGCATCTCGTCGGCGAGGTCGATCCACTCCGGTCCGCTCCGGGACCCGTCCGGCCGGGGCACGGGGAGCTGCCAGTACTCGCGGTCGACGACCCGCCCTCCGGACACCTCGACCAGATGGCCGGGCAGCACCTTCTCGATCCCCTCGAAGTAGCTGTTCCCCCACACGGCCTGACGGAAGGTGAGGTAGCTCGAGATGCCGGCGAGGCTCGCCTGCCTGCGGAAGCCCGGCACCGCGAGGATCGCCTTCATCTCGGACGCGAAGACGAACCTCCCGTCGACCACCGCCCAGTGCAGGGGCTTGATCCCGAGCCGGTCCCGAGCCAGGAGGAGCGTGCCCGTGCGACCGTCGTGGATGCCGAACGCGAACATGCCGTTCAGCCGGTGCACCACGTCCGAGCCCCACTCGAGGTACCCGCGGAGGAGCGACTCCGTGTCGCTCGACGTCCGGAACACGTGGCCGCGCGCCCGCAGCTGGCTCCGGAGCTCCCGGAAGTTGTAGATCTCCCCGTTGAAGACGAGCGACACGCGCGTGTCCGCGTCGACCATCGGCTGCTGCCCGTGCGGCACGTCGATGACGCTGAGCCGCGTGAATCCCAGACCGACGGGACCGTCGACGTGGTAGCCGGACTCGTCGGGTCCGCGATGAGCCTGGCACGCGTTGACGGCGGCGAGCATCTCCAGGTCGGCGAACGGCCGACCGTCGAGCTCCAGGATCCCCGTCACCCCGCACATGGGCCGGCACCTCCACGCCCCGTCTCGAAGATGCTGCGCGCGCGGGCGTAGTCCGCGGGCGTGTCCACCTCCGCCCATCGGTTCCCCCCGACGCTGACGCACTCGATGGACAGCGTGTGCGCGAGGTCCGGGAGGACCGCCGTGTAGTAGTCGTCGCGATCGCGGCCCTCGGCGAACCGACGCGCGAGCTCGGCCGCGACGGGCGCGCAGGCGCGCTCGCTCAGCTTGAGGATCCCCACGAAGTTGCCGTCCGCCTCGGCCGGCGCGAGGCGGTTGCCGATCTCGAGCGCACCGTCCCGGAGGCGGACCCGCATGGTGCCCTCGAGGCGGGAGGAGCCGTCGACGGCGAGCGCGACGTCCGCGGGCGAGTCGAGCAGCGCGTCGAGGATGCCCGGATCGAAGACCACGTCGCCGAAGAGGATCACCCGGTCGCCTCCCCCCTCGAGGAGGTCGACGTTCGCGCCGAGCGTCCAGAGGTTGTTGGCGGTCTCCCAGCCGTCCCAGACGCGCACCGTCCCGGTCGGTCCCACGGCGCTCGCCAGCTGGCGCCACTCGAACCCGGCGACCACCACGGAGTCGCGCACCCCGGCGCGTGCGAGCTGGGCGCGGGCGCGGGCGAGCAGCGACACGGCGTCGATCTCGAGCAGGCACTTCGGGACGTCGCCCGTGACGTCGCGCGCGCGGGTGCCGGATCCGGCGCAGAGGAGCACCGCCCTCGTCTCAGCCACGGTCGGCTCCCCGACCGGCGGACGCCCCGACGACCTCGCGCGACCGGACCCGGTCCCGTCCCTGCACCCCTTCGCGGACGGCAGCCGGCGCGTCGGCCAGCAGCCTCCGCCTGCACCCCTCGGGTACGCCCTGATGCGACATCGATCCCTCCCCGTCTCGTCCTGCACGCGTACGACCTGTGCGCCTCCGACGAGAAGGGAGCTCGTGAACGCCTGCCCGTCCGTGGACGGAGCCTCGCGTTCGATACGACATCGTCAGCTTCGTGCGAGGACGGTATCGACGTCCATCCCCCGTTCGCCATCTGTTGACGAAGCGGTCATCCCGTCGCATAATCGCGCCCGCGGGCCGGGCACCCGTCGCGCGCGGGATATCCTGTCCTCCATGCCCTCGTCCTCCGCATCCCGCTCCGCACGGGGTGGTGGCACGTCGATCCCGGCTGACGGCGACGAGCTCGCCGGCGTGAGCGCCGCCCACCGGCTCGCCCAGCGTGGCCGGTAGCACGGCGGCGCCGAACGCCGACGGGACTCTCGTCGGCGTCCTCGCGCTGCAGGGGGACGTCCGCGAGCACGTGCGGGTGCTCGAGGGATTCGGTGCGCGCACGCGGCTCGTCCGCCAGCCGAAGGACCTGCCGGGGCTCAACGGCCTGGTCATCCCGGGCGGCGAGTCCACCGTGATGGACAAGCTGTCGCGCCAGTTCGGGATCGCCGAGCCGCTCCGCGGTGCGATCGACGACGGGCTGCCCGTGTACGGGACCTGCGCCGGCCTCATCATGCTGGCCGACGAGATCGTCGACGCGATCCACGACCAGCGGAGCATCGGCGGGCTCGACGTCGCGGTCCGCCGCAACGCCTTCGGATCCCAGACCGCGTCCTTCGAGGTGGACCTCGACGTGCCCGAGCTGGGGGACCCGCCCGTGCACGCCGTCTTCATCCGCGCGCCCGTGGTCGCGTCGGTCGGGCCGGCAGCGTCGGCTCTCGCGTCGCTCGACGACGGCCGCGTGGTCGCCGTCCGCCAGGGCGCGCTCCTCGGCACCTCGTTCCACCCGGAGGTGACGGGCGACCTCCGCTTCCACCGCCTCTTCCTCGACATGGTCGAGGAGTCCGGCCGCACCCTCTGACCCCCGGGGTCGATCGGCGCGGCCGCCCGATGGTCCATCATTGACAGCGAGCAGACGCCGCGTAAGGAGAACCACCCGTGTCCGGACATTCCAAGTGGGCGACCACGAAGCACAAGAAGGCGATCATCGACTCGCGTCGCGCCAAGTCGTTCGCGAAGCTGATCAAGAACATCGAGGTCGCGGCCAAGATCGGCGGCGCCGACATGTCCGGCAACCCGACCCTCGTCGACGCGGTGCAGAAGGCCAAGAAGACCAGCGTCCCGAACGACAACATCGACCGCGCCGTCAAGCGCGGCGCGGGCCTCCTCGGCGAGGTCGTCGACTACCAGACGATCATGTACGAGGGCTACGCGGCCAACGGCGTCGCGATGCTCGTGGAGTGCCTCACGGACAACAAGAACCGCGCGGCCGCCGAGGTCCGCACGGCGATGAGCCGCAACGGCGGCACCATGGCCGATCCGGGCAGCGTCGCCTACAACTTCCACCGCAAGGGCGTCCTCGCCGTTCCCCATGCCGAGGCGCCGACGGAGGACGACGTCCTCACGGCGGTCCTCGACGCGGGCGCGGAGGACGTCACCGACCACGGCGAGGTGTTCGAGATCCGGTGCGAGCCGAGCGACATGGTCGCCGTGCGCCAGGCGCTCCAGGCGGCGGGCATCGAGTACGACTCCGCCGACGTGGAGTTCGTGCCGCAGGTCAAGGTCGAGGTCGACCTCGAGACCGCGCGCAAGGTGAACAAGCTCATCGACGCCATGGAGGACCTGGACGACGTCCAGAACATCTACGTCAACAGCGACGTGCCCGCCGAGGTCCAGGCGGCGCTCGACGACGACGACGAGGAGTAGCCCCTCATCGCCGGGGCGCGGGGGAGCGGCGCGGGCGGCACCGGGCCGTCCGTCCGGATCCTCGGGATCGACCCCGGACTGACCCGCTGCGGCGTCGGGGTGGTCGACGTGTTCGCGGACCGCTCGGCGCGCATCGTCGACGTGCAGGTCGTGCGGACGAGCCCCACGGACGAGCTGCACCACCGGCTGCTCGCGGTGGGCGACGGCATCGACGAGCTCGTGGCGCGGCACGGCCCGGCGGTCGTCGCCATCGAGCGCGTCTTCGCGCAGGACAACCTCTCCACGGTGATGGGCGTCGCGCAGATCACGGGCGTGGCCCTCGCCGGCGCCGCGCGGCGCGGGCTCGACGTCGCGATGCACACGCCGAGCGAGGTGAAGGCGGCCGTCACGGGCTACGGGCAGGCCGACAAGAAGCAGGTCGCGACGATGGTCGCGCGGATCCTCGGCCTCGACGAGCTGCCGACCCCGGCCGACGCCTCGGACGCCCTCGCCCTCGCCATCTGCGCCGGCTGGCGGGCGGGGCTGTCCCGCGCGGGGATCACCGGGACGCCCGCGCCGGTCTCGCGCGCCGCCGCGTCGGCGGCGCCCGGTGCCGCCGGACCGACCGCGGCCCAGGCGGCGTGGCTCGCCGCCGAGCGTGCGCAGCGGGGTCGGCGCTAGCTCGTAGGGTTGTGGGCGTGATCTCCTCCCTCCGCGGCACCGTGCTGTCCGTCTCCGGTCAGACCCTCCTGCTGGAGGTCCACGGCGTCGGCTACGGGATCTCCGTCACCCCGCGGCACGCGCTCGAGCTGCGGCACGGATCCGAGGCCACCGTCCTCACGTCCCTGGTCGTCCGCGAGGACTCCCTCACCCTCTTCGGCTTCCCCGGGCCGGACGAGCTGCGCGCCTTCGAGCTGCTCTGCGGCGTCACCGGCGTCGGCCCGAAGTCCGCCCTCGCGGTGCTGGAGCACCTCGACCCCGAGGCCATGGCGCAGGCGATCGCCGTCGAGGACGACGCCGTGTTCCGCCGCGTCTCCGGCATCGGCCCCAAGACGGCGAAGCTCATCGTCCTGCAGCTGGCGGGGAAGCTCGTCGTCACGCAGCCGCGGTCGCGCTCGGCGGCATCCGCCCCGTCGTCCGTCACCGCGGACGTCCTCACCGCGCTCGTGGGCCTCGGCTGGTCGGAGCGCGTCGCCCGCACGGCGGTCGACGACGCGGTGGCCGCCGCCGAGGAGCAGGGCGCGCCGGCCGACATGGCGCGCCTCCTCCGCGTCGCCCTCGGGATGCTCGGCCCGCAGCAGGCGCCCGGCACCGCCGCGGCCGGCGCGGCGGCCGACCGGTGAGCGCCCCCGAGCAGGGCGACGTGTCGAGCCCCGTCCCCGAGTCGGAGGCCGAGCTCGCCTTCGAGGGCGCGCTGCGACCACGGTCCCTGTCGGAGTTCGTCGGGCAGGTCAAGGTGCGTGGGCAGCTGGAGCTGCTGCTGACGGCGGCCGCGATGCAGAACCGCTCGCCCGACCACATCCTCCTGGCCGGCCCGCCCGGGCTCGGCAAGACGACGCTCGCGATGATCGTCGCGGAGGAGAGCCGCCGGCCGCTCCGCCTCACGAGCGGCCCCGCGATCCAGCACGCGGGCGACCTCGCGGCGGTGCTGTCCGCGCTCGTGCCGGGCGAGATCCTGTTCGTCGACGAGATCCACCGGATGGCGCGCTCCGCCGAGGAGATGCTCTACCTCGCGATGGAGGACTTCCGCATCGACATCATGGTGGGCAAGGGCGCCGGCGCCACCTCCATCCCGCTGGAGCTCGCGCCCTTCACGCTCGTGGGCGCCACCACTCGCTCCGGCATGCTGCCGAGCCCGCTACGCGACCGCTTCGGCTTCACCGCGCACCTCGAGTTCTACGAGACGCACGAGCTCGAGCAGGTCATCGAGCGCGCGGCCGGGATGCTGCACCTCGAGATCGAGCACGAGGCCGTCGCGGAGATCGCGGGACGCTGCCGTGGGACGCCCCGCATCGCCAACCGCCTCCTCCGCCGGGTGCGCGACTACGCGCTCGTCCACGGCACGGAGGCGGACGTGACGTCCGTCCGCGCCGCCCTCGACCTCTACGACGTGGACCCGCTCGGCCTCGACCGGCTCGACCGCGCGGTGATGCGCGGCATCCTCACGCGCTTCGACGGCGGACCCGTCGGGCTCAACACCCTGGCCGTCTCGGTGGGGGAGGAGGCCGAGACCATCGAGTCGGTCGTCGAGCCGTTCCTCGTGCGCATCGGGCTGGTCACCCGCACCCCGCGCGGTCGCGTGGCGACCCCCGCCGCCTGGCGGCACTTCGGGCTCGAGGGACCGATGGCCCAGGTCCGGCCGGGCGCCCCCGGACCGGGGGCGGCGTCTCCCGGGGCCGAGGAGCCGCTCTTCGGCGATGGCCTATGATTCAAGCTGGCCTCCCGCGGAACGTCGCCGGTTCGTCGCGTCCGTACACCCCCAGCTCCTGAAAGGCCCGTCCCGCATGGACCCGTTCACCCTGATCATGTTCGCCGTCCTGGCGCTGCTCATCTTCTTCATGTTCCGCAACAGCCGGAAGCGCCAGAAGGACCTGGCCGCGCTGCAGACGCAGATGGTGCCCGGCGCCGAGGTCATGACCGCATCCGGCATCTACGGGACGCTCGTCTCCTTCGACGACGAGAACAACCTCGCCTACCTCGAGGTCTCGCCCGGCACCGTCCTCAAGCTGCACCGCCAGACCATCGCCCGGGTCGTCGAGCCCACCGTGGCCGTGGCGGACGACGCGAGCGAGCTCGTGGACGACGCCCCCGCGACCGACGTCGTCGACGAGACCGGCAGCACGGACGCCGGTCGTCGCCTCGACGACGGCGACGCGCCCACCGCGCGCTCCTGATCCACCGGGCGGGCGGCTGAGCCGTCCGCCGCACCCGGGCGGGATCGCGCCCGGGCCAGCTCCCCCACCCATCCGGGACCGCGTCGCAGCGGCGGGCGTCCCGCGGAGAAAGTCGAGTGTCCAGGTGGCCAAGTCGCCCACACCGGTACGCAAGGCCCGGCGCAAGCTCGTCTGGCTGCTCGTCATCATCGGCCTCCTCGCCGGCGGCAACGCGGCGAGCATCGCCTTCAGCAACGGGTCCTGGACCCCGAAGCTGGCGCTCGACCTCGAGGGCGGCACGCAGATCATCCTCGCGCCGCAGCTCGACGGCTCGTCGTCCGGGCCCACGAGCGAGCAGCTCGCCCAGGCGGTGTCGATCATCCGCCAGCGCGTCGACGCGAGCGGCGTCTCCGAGGCGGAGATCACCACGCAGGGCGGCAGCAACATCGTGGTGAGCCTGCCGGGCGAGCCCGACGCCGCGACGATGCAGCGCCTGCAGTCGTCCGCGAAGCTCGAGCTGCGGCCCGTGCTCGTCGGCGCCCCCGGCACCGCCACGCCCACGCCGACGCCGACGCCCACGGACGGATCCGCGCCCGCCGACGGGTCGACCCCCGCGGCCGAGACGCCGGCCGCCGAGGCCACGCCCGACCCCGCCACGCTCTCCGACGAGCCCGCGACGCAGCCGACCGGCCCCAGCGATGTCGCCTGGATCACCCCGAGGCTGCAGGCGCAGTTCGCCGCCTACGACTGCGCCACCGCGCCGGAGAACGACGGCCAGGCCGCACCCGCCGACCGCGCGATCATCGCCTGCGCCGACGACAAGGCGGCCAAGTACGTGCTCGGCCCGGTCGAGGTCGACGGCAGCACGATCTCCGACGCCACGAGCGGGCTGACGCAGTCCAGCCAGGGCGTCAGCACCGGCACGTGGGCCGTCAACCTCGTCTTCGACGGAGACGGCACGAAGCAGTTCGGCGACATGTCGACCCGCCTCATCACGCTCGAGTCCCCGCGCAACCAGTTCGCCTTCGTCCTCGACAACGAGGTCATCTCCGCACCGGTCACGCAGGGCGTCGTCACCAACGGCAAGCCCTCCATCACGGGCAACTTCACGCAGGAGAGCGCCAAGGCGCTGGCCGACCAGCTCAAGTTCGGCGCCCTGCCCCTGAGCTTCACCCTGCAGAGCTCGGACGTCATCTCGGCGACGCTCGGGTCCTCCCAGCTCACCAGCGGCCTGATCGCGGGACTCATCGGCCTCGTGCTCGTGGTGCTCTACTCGCTCGTGCAGTACCGGGCGCTCGGCATGGTGACGGTGGCGTCGCTGGCCATCGCCGCCGTCATCACGTACCTGCTCATCACGCTCCTCAGCTGGCGGGAGGGGTACCGGCTGTCGCTCGCCGGGGTGGCGGGGCTCATCGTCGCCATCGGCATCACGGCGGACTCGTTCATCGTGTACTTCGAGCGCATCAAGGACGAGCTCCGGGACGGCCGCGGCCTCGTCTCGTCGGTCGAGCAGGGGTGGAAGCGCGCGCTGCGCACGATCATCGCCTCCGACACGGTCAACTTCCTCGCCGCCGCGGTGCTCTTCATCCTCGCCGTCGGCAACGTGAAGGGCTTCGCGCTCACGCTCGGGCTCACGACGATCATCGACCTCATCGTCGTGTCGCTCTTCACCCACCCGATCCTGCAGCTGCTCGCCGAGCGCCGCTTCTTCGCCGAGGGCCACCGCCTCAGCGGGCTCGACCCGCGGGCGCTCGGCGCGGTCTACCGCGGCCGCGCCACCTTCCGCACCCCGACCGTCTCGACCGGCCGAGGCACCGCCGCGGCCAAGGAGGCGGCGCGCCGGCAGACCATCGCCGAGCGCAAGGCCGCCCAGGGCGCGGGAACCGGCACCACCTCGACCGCGACGATCGACGCGCCGCGATCCGACGACACGAGCAGGGACGACTGATGGCTGGCTTCTCCGAGTTCGGCAACGACCTCTACACGGGCAAGCGCTCGTTCGACATCGTCGGGCGCCGCAAGCTCTGGTACGGCATCGCCGCCGTGTGCATCCTCATCTCGATCCTCGGGCCGCTGGTCCGGGGCGGATTCACCTTCGGCATCGAGTTCACGGGCGGATCCGAGTTCACGGTGAGCGGGGCGTCCTCGCAGTCGCAGGACATCGCGAGCGACGCGGTGGCCACCGTGACCCCCGTGCCGGCGCGCGTCTCCAGCGTCGGCTCCGACGGGGTGCGCGTGCAGACCGACCAGCTCGAGGCCACCGACAGCACCGCCGTCCGCCAGGCCCTCGCCACGGCGTACGGCGTCGAGCCGGCGAGCGTCACGGAGTCGTTCATCGGCCCCTCCTGGGGCCAGGACATCACGCGCCAGGCGCTCTGGGGGCTCGTGGTGTTCCTCGCGCTGGCCGCCCTCGTCATGTCGGTGTACTTCCGCACCTGGAAGATGTCCGTCGCCGCCATCGTGGCACTGCTCCACGACCTGGTGCTCACCGCCGGCATCTACGGGATCACCGGGTTCGAGGTCACGCCGGCAGCGGTGATCGGCTTCCTCACGATCCTCGGCTACTCGCTGTACGACACGGTCGTGGTCTTCGACAAGATCCGCGAGAACACCGCGGAGGACGGCCAGGAGTCGCGGCGCACGTTCGGTCAGTCCGTCAACCTCGCCGTCAACCAGACGCTCGTGCGCTCGATCAACACCTCGATCGTCGCGATCCTCCCGGTCGGCTCGATCCTCTTCATCGGCGCCGTGGTGCTCGGAGCGGGCACCCTGCGAGACATCGCCCTGTCGCTCTTCATCGGCATCATCGTGGGCACCTACTCCACGATCTTCCTCGCCGCCCCGCTGTACGCGCACCTCCGGGAGAACGAGCCGAAGGTGAAGAAGGGCGACGCCCGCGCGGCCGCGGCCGCCAGCCGGGCCCAGGCCGAGCGCGCCGCGGCTACGGTGGAGGCATGAGCAGCGCACACGGAGCGGGCGTCCCCGAGGACATCGACGCCGCCACGGCCAAGGCCCGCACGGCGACGGGGGAGTCCTGGCTCCTCGACGTGCGCGAGGCAGACGAGTGGGCCGCGGGCCATTCCGCGGTCGCCCATCACATCCCCCTGGGCGAGCTCCAGGACCGCGCCGACGAGCTGCCGTCCGACGAGCACATCGTCGTGGTCTGCCGCTCCGGCCACCGGTCGTCGCTCGCCACGCAGGCCCTCCTCCGCGGGGGCTTCGCGGCCTCCAACATCACCGGCGGCATGCAGGCCTGGGCGGAGATGGGCGGCGACGTCGTCACGGACGACGGGTCCGCGGGCCGCGTCGCCTGATCCGCGCCCGTCCCGCCGGAGCAGTGGTCGGGAGCGCTGTGCTGCGGTGATAATTTGGTCACCAGCAGACGGCTGGGAGGCTGGACGATGACGGAGACGACCTCGAGCACGGCTTCCCTCCGGCGCCTCGTGCCCCGCCTCTTCTCCCGGGCGCAGCCGGCCGGCGCCGTGGAGCAGCTCATCCGCACCGCCAGGCTGCACCACCCCAAGGCAGACATGGGCCTCATCGAGCGGGCGTACTCGGTCGCCGAGAACGCGCACGAGGGTCAGAAGCGCAAGAGCGGCGAGCCGTACATCACCCACCCCGTGGCCGTGGCGCAGATCCTCGCCGACCTCGGGATCGGACCGAAGACCCTCGCGGCCGCATTGCTGCACGACACGGTGGAGGACACCGAGTACACGCTCGACATGCTCCGGCACGACTTCGGCGACGAGATCGCGATGCTGGTCGACGGCGTCACCAAGCTCGACAAGCTCAAGTACGGCGACAGCGCGCAGGCCGAGACCGTGCGCAAGATGGTCGTCGCCATGTCGAAGGACATCCGCGTGCTCGTGGTCAAGCTCGCCGATCGCCTGCACAACGCCCGCACGTGGGGCTTCGTCGAGTCGGCCTCCGCCGAGCGGAAGGCCAAGGAGACGCTCGAGATCTACGCGCCGCTCGCGCACCGCCTCGGCATCCAGACCATCAAGTGGGAGCTCGAGGACCTCTCGTTCGCGGTGCTCTACCCGAAGATCTACGTCGAGATCGAGAACCTCGTCAAGCAGCGCACGCCGCAGCGCGAGGAGTTCGTGCAGCAGGTGATCGACAGCGTCAACGACGACCTGCGGTCCGCGCGCATCCGGGGCAAGGTCGCCGGCCGCCCGAAGCAGTACTACTCGATCTACCAGAAGATGGTCGTGCGCGGTCGCGAGTTCGACGAGATCTACGACCTCGTCGGCATCCGCGTGCTCGTCGACTCGCTGCGCGACTGCTACGCGGTGCTGGGTGCCATCCACGCGCGCTGGACGCCGGTGCCCGGGCGGTTCAAGGACTACATCGCCACCCCCAAGTTCAACCTCTACCAGTCGCTCCACACGACGGTGATCGGCCCGAAGGGGCGACCCGTCGAGATCCAGATCCGCACGCACGAGATGCACCAGCGCGCCGAGTTCGGCGTGGCCGCGCACTGGAAGTACAAGGAGCGCATGAACGGCGGCCGCACGACGGAGGTGTCGCCGCAGGGGGACACCGACCTCGCCTGGCTCGCCCACATCTCCGACTGGCAGTCCGAGACCGCCGACCCCGGCGAGTTCCTCGACAGCCTGCGCTTCGAGATCGGGGCGAAGGAGGTCTACGTCTTCACGCCGCACGGCAAGGTGATCGGCCTCCCGGCCGGCGGCACGCCCGTGGACTTCGCCTACGCGGTGCACACGGACGTCGGCCACCGCACCATGGGGGCGAAGGTCAACGGGCGGCTCGTGCCCCTCGAGAACCCGCTCACCACGGGCGACGTCGTGGAGGTCTTCACGTCGAAGAACCCGGACAGCGGCCCGAGCAAGGACTGGCTCGCGTTCGTCAAGAGCGCCCGCGCCCGCAACAAGATCAAGCAGTGGTTCACCAAGGAGCGCCGCGAGGAGGCCATCGAGCAGGGCAAGGACGCCATCGCCCGGGCCATGCGGAAGCAGAACCTCCCGCTCCAGAAGCTCATGAACCAGGACGCGTTCTCCGACGTGGCCCAGAGCATGAAGTTCGACGACGTCGCGGCGCTCTACGCGGCCGTAGGCGAGGGCCACGTCTCCACCCAGTCGGTGATCGAGAAGGTGCTCGCGTCCATCCAGGGCGACAGCGGCGGGGAGGCGGAGGAGGTCTTCGCCGTCACGCAGCGCTCCCGGGTGTCGCGCAACAGCGACTCGGGCGTGCTGGTCCGCGGCGCCCCCGACATCCTCGTCAAGCTCGCCAAGTGCTGCACGCCCGTCCCGGGGGACGAGATCATCGGCTTCGTGACCCGGGGTGCCGGCGTCTCGGTGCACCAGGCGTCCTGTCACAACGTCGGCTCGCTGCGCTCCGAGCCCGAGCGCATGATCGAGGTGGAGTGGGCGCCCTCGTCCAAGAGCCTGTTCCTCGTGCACATCCAGGTGGAGGCGCTCGACCGCTCGGGTCTGCTCAGCGACGTGACGCGCGTGCTGTCGGAGCACCACGTGAACATCCTGTCCGCGTCCGTGTCCACCTCCTCGAACCGGCTGGCCATCAGCCGCTTCGTGTTTGAGATGGGCGACGTCACCCACCTCGACCGGGTGCTCAACGCCGTACGGCGGATCGACGCCGTGTACGACGTGTACCGGGTCAACGGGGGCTGATCGGAGCGGCGCCGCCGGCGCCCTCGTGCTCTGCGGCGTCGTCCGCGAGACCGGCGAGGGCCGAGAGGCGCGCGAGCGCGCGGCGCTTGTCGGGCAGCGCCCCGGAGGCCTCGAGGTGCGCGCGGGCAGCGGGCACCGTGACGTCGGGGAGGGCGAGCAGCCCGAGGCACGCGCTCTCGTGCCGCGGCGTGAAGTCGGCGACCGTGCGGGCGATGTCGCACAGCGTGCGCACGGGCGTGGTGACGCGCAGGCCCGCCATGACGACGGTGTCGCGCTCGTCGAGCACGACCTCGCGGATGCGGACGTTCCGCAGCTCCGGTGGATGGCACCGCGCGACGGCGTCGACGCAGTACTCGTGCGTGCGCGGGGGCTGGCGCGTGGCGCCGTGGACCCACGCCGCGGTCAGGCGCTCGGCGATGAGGCGGCTCGGCACCTGGGCGGCCAGCGCCGCCGCGCGGAGCCAGGGGGACGCGAGCTCGTCCACGGGGGAGTAGCAGGCGTCGACCTCGTAGACCTCGCCGTCGAGGCGCGCGGAGCAGAGCTCGGCGAGGGGCAGGTCGAGGACGGACAGGACGGGAGCGAGGCGCGGGGTCATGCGGCGCACCATGGCAGGTGCCGGCCGCGCACGGACCACGGGCCGGGATCCTGTGGAGGATCCCGGCCCGTCGTCGCCGTGCGGAGGAGGAGGGCTAGGACCCCAGCGCGTCCAGCCAGACCCGGCGGGCGGCGAGCGCCTCCTCGGCCTCGGCGATGCGGCGGGCGTCGCCCTCGGCCTTGGCAGCGTCGAGCTCGCGCTGGAGCTTGTCGATCGCGGCGCCGAGCTGCGACGCGAGGCCCTCGGAGCGCGCCTTGGTCTCCGGGTTGTTCTTGCGCCAGAACTCCTCGTCGAGAGTGCGGACGTGCGTCTCGACCTTGCGGAGCCGGTCCTCGACGGTCTTGACGCTGTCGCGCGGCACGCGGCCGACGGCATCCCATCGCAGCTGGACGGCCGTGAGCTTGTCGCGCGCGGCGGTGCGCTCGGTGATCTGGAGGATGGGCTCGGCCTCGTCGAGCAGGGCGAGCTTCGCCTGCAGGTTCGCCTGCTGCTCCTCGTCGTCCGCCGCGTCGACCTCGGCCTTGGCGCCGTAGAGGACGTCGCCCGCGGCCTTGAACTGCGCCCACAGCGCGTCGTCGTAGCGCTTGCCGGCGCGGCCGGCGAGCTTCCACTCGTCGAGGAGGCGACGGTACGCCGGGATGCCGCCGACGCCCTGCGACTCGAGGGCGCGCGCCTGCTCGACGATGGCCTGCTTCTTGGAGCGGGCGTCCTTGTGCGCGTTGTCGAGCTCGGCGAAGAACGCCTTGCGCTCGGTGTCGATCGTGGAGCGCGCGGTGCGGAACCTCTTCCACAGCTCGTTGGCCTCGTTCTTGGGGAGGCGCGGCCCCGTCTGCTGGTGCTGCTGCCAACGGGCGAACAGCGCGTCGACCTCGGCCGTGAGCTGCTTCCACTGCACCTTCGAGAAGTCCTGCTGCGCGAGGCGCTCGGTCTCCTCGACGATGGCGGTGCGCTCGGCGACGGCGCCCTGGACGACCTGGCGCTGCTCTTCGCCCTGCTTCTCCGTGAGCTCGCCGACCGTGGCGGCGAGCACGTCGAGCCGGACCCGCAGGGCCTGCAGGTCGCCGACGGCGTTCGCGCCGTCGACCGCCTCGATGAGGTGCGCGACGGCCTTCGACACGTCCGCCGCGGGGGCGCCGCGCTTGGCGCGCTGCTCCAGGAGCGTGACCTGACCCGCGAGGTCGGTGAACTTGCGCTGGAAGTACGCCAGCGCCTCCTCGGGGGTCCCGTCGGGGTACTGGCCGACGACGCGCTCGCCGTCGCCCTCGCGGAGGAAGACGGTGCCCGTCTCGTCGACGCGGCCCCAGGGGGTCTGATCGTTGTCTGCCACGGATTCCACCTTGTTCGTAGGACCGGCCGGACCGGTGCGGAGACGTGCACGTCAGCCTAGAGCACGGGCATCGCGCAGGTTCGCCGCGTGCGTCGGCGGGCTGACCTGTCGATCATGCCCCAGCGCGGGTCGCGCCTGCGCGGGAGGACGCCGATCGGCCCGGGCTCGCAGGCGCTCGTGAGGACCGTGCGGTCGGGCCGGCTGCTCAGGGTGCCGGGGTGGCGTCCGGCGCCGGGGTGGCGTCCGGCGTGGCGGGCGCGGGGTCGCCGGGAGAGGCGGGGGTGGAGGACGGCGCGGGAGCCGGGGCTCCGGGGCCGGCCTCGTACGCGAGCTGCGCGCCGACCGCGAGCGCGGCGACGAGGATCACGCCGACGACCGCGACCAGGTCGTCGCGGCGGCGGCGGCGGACGCCGCTCGCGTGCAGCTCCTGACGGGCCTCGTAGCGGCGGAGCCGGGCCTGCGCCTCACGGGCTGCGCGGTCGTTCCTGGGGGCCACGGCGTCCTCCGGTCGGTGCCGCCCGAGTCGGCGGTACGGGAACACTAGCCGGTCCCGCCTACCATCGAGGTCATGACCGACACGCGAACGGGCCTCCGCTCGGGGGCCACGCCCCTGGCCGTCCGGATGCGTCCGCGGAGCCTCGACGAGGTCACCGGCCAGCGTCACCTGCTGACGCCCGGATCGCCGCTCGTGAGCCTCGCCTCGGACGTCGCGGGGGAGCAGGGCTCCGTCTCGATCATCCTGTGGGGCCCGCCCGGCACGGGCAAGACGACGCTCGCGCAGGCCATCGCGCACGGGTCGAGCCGCCGCTTCGTCGAGCTGTCCGCGGTGACGGCCGGGGTCCGCGACGTGCGTCAGGTGATGGAGAAGGCGCTCAGCGACCGCGACCTCTTCGGCGTCTCCACGGTGCTGTTCCTCGACGAGATCCACCGCTTCACCAAGGCGCAGCAGGACGCGCTGCTGCCCGGCGTGGAGAACGGCTGGGTGATCCTCATCGCGGCGACCACGGAGAACCCGTCCTTCTCCGTCATCTCGCCGCTGCTCTCGCGCAGCCTCCTCCTCACCCTCGAGCAGCTCGACGACGACGACCTCGGCGTGCTCGTGGACCGCGCCGTCGCGGACGCCCGGGGACTGGGCGGCCGGTTCGCGCTCGAGGACGACGCCCGGTCGATGATCATCCGGCTCGCCTCCGGGGACGCCCGGCGCGCGCTGACGGCGCTCGAGGCGGCCGCGGTGTCGGCCCAGGCGGACGCGTCGGGCAAGGCGCGCGCGGCGGCGGAGGACGACGAGGACGAAGACGAGGACGACGAGGCAGCCGCGCCCGCGCCCGCCGAGGACCCCGCGCCCATCCCCATCTCCACCGAGCAGGTCGCCCTCGCCGTCGACCGGGCGCTCCTCCGCTACGACCGCAACGGCGACGAGCACTACGACGTCATCAGCGCCTTCATCAAGTCGATCCGCGGCTCCGACGTGGACGCCGCGCTGCACTACCTGGCCCGCATGATCGAGGCGGGGGAGGACCCGCGCTTCATCGCCCGGCGGATCATCGTCTCGGCCTCCGAGGACATCGGGCTCGCCGACCCGCAGGCGCTCGTCGTCGCGGTCGCCGCCGCCGACGCGGTGCAGCTCATCGGCATGCCAGAGGGGCGGATCCCGCTGGCCCAGGCCGTCGTGCACCTCGCGACCGCGCCCAAGTCGAACGCGTCCTACCTCGGCATCGACCAGGCCATCGCCGACGTGCGGGCCGGCGCGTTCGGCCGCGTGCCGCTGCACCTGCGCGACGCGCACTACCCGGGCGCGAAGCGCCTCGGCCACGGCAAGGGCTACCGCTACCCGCACGACGCGGACATCGGCGTCGTCACCCAGCAGCACCTCCCCGACGAGCTCGTGGGCCGCACCTACTACTCGCCCACGCAGCACGGGCACGAGCGCGACCTCGCGGCGCGCCTGGAGAAGCTGCGGCGCATCGTCCGCGGCGGGTGACGCCGGCGCGGCGCACCCCCGGGAGCGCGCGGATGCCGTGCTAAGCTCGCTGTCGCCTAGATGGGGTGTCGCGTGCGGCTGCGTCGACATCCAGATCCAAGGGACACGTCCTGTAGCCGGACGACCCGTGGCGAATCCCTCTACTTCCGCAGGACCCGCATCAGCGGGATCGATCGTCGCGCGCCCATGCGTGTGCGCGGACGCCCTGCACCACCCGTCGTCAGAGACTTTCTCCCTGGAAGGAAAACGTGTCCACCAAGTCACGCACCCGCAGCAAGACCCGCCTCTCCCGCGCGCTGGGCATCCCGCTCACGCCGAAGGCGGCCAAGTACCTCGAGAAGCGCCCCTACGCGCCGGGCGAGCACGGCCGGTCCAAGCGCAAGCAGGACAGCGACTACGCCGTCCGCCTCCGCGAGAAGCAGCGTCTGCGCGCCCAGTACGGCATCCGCGAGGCCCAGCTCAAGATCGCCTTCCAGGAGGCGCGTCGCACCCAGGGCCTGACCGGTGAGAACCTCGTCGAGATCCTCGAGCAGCGCCTCGACGCGCTCGTCGTCCGCTCCGGCCTCGCGCGCACCACGGCGCAGGCCCGCCAGCTCGTCGTGCACCGCCACATCATGGTCGACGGCAAGATCGTCGACCGCCCCTCCTTCCGCGTGAAGGCCGGCCAGATGATCCACGTCAAGCCGCGCTCCGAGGGCACCGAGCCCTTCCAGGTCGCTGCCGCCGGCGGTCACGCCGACGTGCTGCCGAAGCTCCCCTCGTACCTCGAGGTCGAGCTCGACAAGCTGCAGGCCCGCCTCGTGCGCCTGCCGAAGCGCGCCGAGGTCCCCGTGACCTGCGAGGTCCAGCTGGTCGTCGAGTACTACGCGGCCCGCTAGCCACCCGCACCACCGTCCGCGAGGCGGGTCGCCCTCCGGGGCGGCCCGCCTCGCGGCGTATCCGGGCCACGGGCGCCGGCGACCGCGCGCCCGCCCGCCCGCCCGCGGGACGCCGAGACCGGGCCGGTAGGATCGCCCTCGGCCCCGTGGCCGCGCACCCGGCACGACGTCTCCCGGAAGGGGAACCCCATGAAGAACCTCGTCCTCATCGCCGTAGGGGTCGCCATCGGCTTCGCCGCCGCCCACGTGGTCGACCGCACGCCCGCCGGGCACCGCCTGTTCCAGGGCGTCGACGCCCGGGCCCGCCGCTTCGGCGAGGCCGTCGAGCACGGGTACCGCCGCCGCGAGGCCGAGCTCCGCGCCGCCGTCGGCGAGGCCGAGGACACCATCACCGAGCTGGGAAAGCAGTAGACCGCATGCAGACCGCAGACATCCGCAACGCCTGGCTGACGTACTTCGGCGACCGGGGGCACACCGTCGTGCCGTCGGCGTCGCTCGTGAGCGACGACCCGACGCTCCTGTTCACGGTGGCCGGCATGGTCCCGTTCGTGCCGTACCTCACGGGCGTCGTGCCCGCGCCGTTCCCGCGCGCCACGAGCGTGCAGAAGTGCATCCGCACGCTCGACATCGAGGAGGTCGGCCGCACGCCCCGCCACGGCACCTTCTTCCAGATGAACGGCAACTTCTCCTTCGGCGACTACTTCAAGGAGCAGGCCATCGCGTACGCGTGGGAGCTGCTCACCACGAGCGAGGCCGACGGCGGCCTCGGCTTCTCGCCCGACGACCTGTGGGTCACCGTCTACCACGAGGACGACGAGGCCCGGCAGGCGTGGAAGCGCATCGCGGGGCTCCCGGACGAGCGGATCCAGGGCCTCGGCCGCGACACGAACTACTGGCACACCGGGCAGCCCGGCCCCGCGGGCCCCTGCTCCGAGATCTTCTTCGACCGCGGCCCGGCCTACGGCGCCGACGGCGGCCCGGCGACGGACGACGACCGCTACGTGGAGATCTGGAACCTCGTCTTCATGCAGTACCTGCGCGGGGCGGGCACCGGCAAGAGCGACTTCGAGATCCTCGGCGACCTGCCGAAGCGGAACATCGACACCGGCATGGGGCTCGAGCGCGTCGCGTTCCTCAAGCAGGGCGTCGAGAACATGTACGAGATCGACCAGGTGCGCCCGGTCCTCGACCGCGCGTCCGAGCTCTCGGGCCGGCGCTACGGCGCCGACCACGAGGACGACGTGCGCATGCGCATCGTCGCCGACCACGTGCGCTCGTCGCTCATGCTCATGTCGGACGGCGTCCGGCCGTCCAACGAGGGACGCGGCTACATCCTGCGCCGCCTCATGCGCCGCACGGTGCGCGCCATGCGCCTCATGGGCGTCGACGCCGCCACCTTCGGCGAGCTGTTCCCCGCGTCGCGCGACGCGATGAAGGCGGCGTACCCCGAGGTGTCCGACGACTTCGACCGCATCTCCCGCCTCGCGTACGCGGAGGAGGAGACCTTCCTCCGCACGCTCGCCGGCGGGACGACGATCCTCGACGTGGCCGTGGGCGAGACCAAGGCGAAGGGCGGCGAGCGGATCGCGGGCGACACCGCCTTCCTCCTGCACGACACGTTCGGCTTCCCCATCGACCTCACGCTCGAGATGGCGGAGGAGAACGGCCTCACGGTCGACCGCGAGGCGTTCGACCGGCTGATGCTGGAGCAGCGCACGCGCGCCAAGGCGGATGCCAAGAGCAAGAAGACCGCGCTCGCCGACCTCACCGTCTACAGCGAGTTCCGCGCAGCCGGCGAGACGCGCTTCACGGGCTACGACGAGCTCGAGACCGGGACGACCATCCTCGGCCTCATCGTGGGCGGACACAGCGTCGACCACGCGGTCGCGGGCGACATCGCGGAGGTCATCCTCCCGGAGACGAGCCTCTACGCCGAGTCCGGCGGCCAGGAGGCCGACGCGGGCAGCATCGTCGGGAACGGCTTCGACCTCGAGGTGCTCGACGTGCAGAAGCCCGTCAAGGGCCTCGTCAGCCACCGCGTGCAGGTGCGCTCGGGCGAGGTGGGCGTCGGCGATGCCGCCACCACCGTCGTCGACGCCGACTGGCGCCGCGGCGCGACCCAGGCGCACTCGGGCACGCACCTCGTGCACGCGGCGCTCCGCCAGGTGCTCGGCCAGGACGCGCACCAGTCCGGCTCCTACAACCGCGCCGGCTACATGCGGCTCGACTTCGCGTGGAACCAGGCGCTGAGCCCCGAGACGCGCAGCGAGATCGAGGACATCGCGAACGGCGCCGTGCGCGACGACCTGCAGGTCGTCACGCGCGTGATGCCGCTCGACGAGGCCAAGCAGCTCGGCGCCATGGCGCTGTTCGGCGAGAAGTACGGCGACACCGTGCGCGTCGTCGACATCGGCGGCCCGTGGTCGCGCGAGCTGTGCGCCGGCACGCACGTGTCCTCCAGCGCGCAGATCGGGCTCATCAACGTGGTGGGGGAGTCGTCCGTCGGATCCACGAACCGCCGCATCGAGTCGCTCGTGGGTCGCGAGGCGTTCCAGGACCTCGCCGTCGAGCGCGCCATCGTGTCGCAGCTCACCTCGAGCCTCAAGACGCCGCGGGAGCAGCTGCCCGACCGCATCGCCGACCTCCTGCAGAACCTCAAGACCGCGGAGCGGCGCATCGCCGACTTCGAGGCGCAGGCGCTGCAGCAGCGCGTGCCGGCCCTCCTCCAGCAGGGTGCGCGCGTGGGCGCCGTCACGCTGATCCAGGACTCGCTCGGCAGCGTGCGCTCGGCGGACGAGGTGCGCCAGCTCGTGACGCTCGTGCGCGAGCGCGCGGGATCCGAGCCCGTGGTCATCGCCCTCGCGGGCGACGCGGGCGGCAAGCCGACCGTCATCGTCGCCACGAACCAGGCCGCGCGCGACGCCGGCGCCAAGGCGGGGCAGCTCGCCCGCGCCGCGGCGGCCGTGCTCGGCGGCGGCGGAGGCGGCAAGGACGACCTCGCGCAGGGCGGCGGCCAGGACGTCTCGGCCATCTCCGACGCGCTCGCGGCCGTCCGCCAGGCGCTCGCATCCTGATGCGCCTGGGCGCCCGGATCGCGGTCGACGTGGGGAAGGCCCGCATCGGCCTCGCCCGGTCGGATCCGCACGGGCTGATCGCCACGCCCGTCGAGACCGTGCCGCGCGACGCGGCCGGCTCGGCGGACGTGCGCCGCATCCTGGAGGTGGCCGCGGAGGCGGACTGCGTCGAGCTCGTCGTCGGCCTGCCGCTCGCCCTCTCCGGCCGGGCGACGGCCTCCACCGACGACGCCGAGGGCTTCGCGCGGCGGCTCGCCGACGCCACGGAGATCCCCGTCCGGCTGGTCGACGAGCGGCTCTCGACGGTCTCCGCGCAGAGCGCCCTGCGCTCCTCCGGCAGAGGCTCCCGTAAGCAGCGGCCCGTGATCGACCAGGTGGCGGCCGTTATAATCCTTCAACATGCGCTCGAGAGCGAGCGCGCCGCCGGCTCCCCACCCGGCGATCTCGTCCCGAGGAACCGAGTCGATCCTGACCGACACGCCTGAGCACGACCCCGCCCGACGCGCCACGACGGCCTCGGGCGGAGGAGCCGACCCCTTCGAGAGCCTCTTCGGCGACGTGGGGGACGTGGTCGAGGCGACTCCGGGCTCCGCGTCCGCCGTCCCGGCCTCCCCTCCCGCCGGCGGATCGACGGCCTCCTCCGCGGACGCCGACACCCCGGCCCCGCGGGGCGCCGGGCCCGGCATCGGCACCGGCGCCCCCATGACCCGCCGCGAGCTCCGCGCGCTGCGCGAGGCCGCGGAGGCGCGCTCGGAGGCCGCGGCGGCATCCGGGCCCGCCCCGTCCACGTCGGCCGGGTCGCCCGCCCCGCGACCGGTCGGCGGGTGTGCCGCTGCGCGCGCCCGTCGCGGGCATCGCCATGGGCCTCGTCTCC
>NZ_JAQHYR010000012.1:0-121978 GCF_027858075.1 Clavibacter sp. CT19
TCACGCCCCGCGTCCCGGACGCACCAGAGGGGCGGGTGGCCGATGCCACCCGCCCCTCTCCGTCGTCCCGCGTGATCCGCGGCGCCGCGTCCTACGCCGCGTCGACCAGGTTCCGCCGGGCGTCCGGCACGCAGTGCGTCAGCACGAGGCCCGTGACGTCGCGCGGACCGTTGTGCCCGAGGTTCGCGAGTCGCGCCAGGTCCGCCTCCGAGAGCGTCTGCGACCGCAGCGGCGGCAGGTCCTTCACCTCGTCGAGGGCGATCCCGAGGCCGTCGCCCACGCGCTGCCCGAGCTCGTCCTCCACCAGGTACAGGTGCCAGACCATGCGCTCCTGCACGCCGCGCGAGCCCTGCCCGATGAGCTCCACGAAGTTGGCGACGAGGTCGTCGCGCTCCCACTGCTCCATGAGCAGGTAGCGCTGGCCGGCCTGCGTGTAGTCGTCGGTGCGGGGGATCCGCTTGCGCGTGAGCCGGCCGGTGATCTCCGGACCCTGCTCGTCGTGCGTCGGGTGCTGCCCCTCGCGCAACCCGCCGTCGATGGACGGCTCGTAGTTGATGTGCGGGTTCTGGCCGCCGTGATCCTGGTGGAACGTCATCTGCCCGTCGCGCTGGTTCGTCGCCACCTTCGCGTGCTGCGGCGCGTTCACCGGCAGCTGGAGGTAGTTCGGGCCCACGCGGTAGCGCTGCGCGTCCGAGTAGGAGAAGGTGCGGCCGACGAGCATCTTGTCGTCGGAGAAGTCGAGGCCGTCCACGAGCACGCCGGTGCCGAACGAGAGCTGCTCGTTCTCGGCGAAGTGGTTGGTCACGTTCCGGTCGAGCACCATCTTCCCGACGGTCTTCGGCGGGAAGTCGTTCTCGGGCCAGAGCTTGGTGTCGTCGAGCGGGTCGAAGTCGAGCTCCGTGTGGTCGTGGTCGTCCATCAGCTGCACGCGCAGCTCCCACTCGGGGAAGTCGCCGCGCTCGATGGCCTCGTAGAGGTCCTTCGAGGCGTGGCCGAGGTCGCCGCCCTGCACGACGGCCGCGTCGGCCGCCGTCATGCTGCTCACGCCCGCCTTCGGGATCCAGTGGTACTTCACGAGCTTCGTGCCGCCGTCGGCGTCCACCCACTTGTAGGTGTTCACGCCGAAGCCCTGCATGTGGCGGTAGTCGGCGGGGATGCCGCGCGGGCTGAACAGGTTGACGATGAGGTGCATCGACTCCGGCGTCTGCGAGATGAAGTCGAAGATGCGGCCCGGATCCTGGCGGAACGTCACGGGGTCGGGCTTGAACGCGTGGATCACGTCGGGGAACTTGATCGCGTCGCGGATGAAGAACACGCCGAGGTCGTTGCCCACGAGGTCCCAGTTGCCGTCCTCCGTGTAGAACTTCACGGCGAACCCGCGCGGGTCGCGGGCGGCCTCGGAGGAGTCGCGGCCGCCGATCACGGTGGAGAACCGGATCGCGACGTCGGTGCGCTTGCCGGCCTCCTGGAAGAGCTTGGCGCGCGTGTACTTCGCGATGGGCTCGTCGCCCCACGTGCCGGTGGCCTCGAAGTAGCCGAACGCGACGGCGCCGCGCGCGTGCACGACGCGCTCCGGGACCCGCTCGCGGTCGAAGTGGCTGATCTTCTCGAGGAACTGGTAGTTCTCCAGCGTCGCGGGGCCGCGGGCGCCCACGGTGCGCTGGTTCTGGTTGTCGTAGACGGGGTGGCCCTGGCGGTTGGTGAGGACCTCGCGGTCGTCGCCGTCGGCGGGGCCCCGGGAGGAGACGTCGGTCATGGGGAGTCCTTTCGTCGTCGTCCCCCCAGCCTGCCGAGCGGGCGGCGACACGCCCAGCGCCGGGCCCCGACTCCCAGCGCATGCGGACGGCGCTCCGGGCGCGGGCCGCGGGGTCAGCCCGCGCGGCCCCCGGCCCACCGGCGGCGGCGCAGGACGCCGACGGCCACGGCCGCGGCGCCCGCGAGCGCGAGTCCCGCGGCGATCACGGCGTTCTGCGCGAGCGTGTTGACGCCCACCCCGGCGATGCGCGCGGCGCCGGCGGCCTGCGGGACGGATGCCGGGGACGCTGGCCCGGGATCCGTCGCGTCGTCCCCCGCCGCCTCCTCGCGCTCGCCGGGCGCCGGCGGTTCCGCATCCGCGGCCGCCGCGAGCTCCGGCGTCGACGCGGGCGCGACCCGGTGCATCGTCGCCCGCTCGTACGCGTGGGCCATGGCGAGCAGGTCGCCGTCGCGGCTGCGCGGGGCCGCGAGCTCGAGGCCGACGGGCGCGCCGGTCGACGTGAAGCCCGCGGGCACCGAGATCGACGGGATGCCCGTGTTCGCGCCGATGTCGCAGAAGGTCGTGCCGGCCCAGGCGGGCGTCGCGCTGGTGGCGCTCGTCGGCATCGCGAGCGCGTCGACGCCGTGCTCGACGAAGAACGCGTCCATCGCGGCCCTGCCCGCGTCCTGCTCCGCGATCGCCGTCTCGTAGTCGGGGTGCGGGATGTCGCGCTGGCCGAGGAAGTGCGCGATGTCACCGTCGGTGAGCGCGCTCGGCCGGTCGGCCATCACGTCGGCGAACGTGAGCACGTCCGCGGGCGCGGTGCGCGCGGCGACGCGCGCCGGCCAGGTGGCGGGCGTCTCGCGGAGGAAGCGGTCGATGGACGGGCGCATGTCCATCCAGCCGCCGCTCTGCAGCGTCCCCTCCACGAACTCGCGCGTCAGCGGCACCTCCACCACCTCGGCGCCCTGGGCCTCGAGGTCGCGCACGGCCTGCTCGATCAGCGCGGTCGTCTCCGCGAGGCCCGGCTTCTCCGGGTCCTCCTCGAACGACCAGCGCACGACGCCGATCCGCTTGCCCGCCAGCGCGTCCGGGCGGAGGCCCGCGACGTAGGCGTCGGTGCGCTGCGGGTCGGCCACCTCGGTGAGCGGATCCGCCGGGTCGCGCCCCGCGAGCACCTCCATGAGCAGCGCGGCGTCGGCGACGGTGGTGGTCATCGGGCCCACGACGTCCTGCCGCGGGGAGAGCGGCACGACGCCCGCCGTGCTCGTGAGGCCCATGGTCGGCCGGAATCCCACGAGGCTCTGGTGCGCGGCCGGGCCGAGGACGGATCCGCACGAGTCGGTGCCGAGGCCCGCCGGCGCGTACGCGGCCGCGACCGCCGCGCCCGTGCCGCCGCTGGATCCGCTCGCGCTCCAGGACAGGTCGTACGGGTTCGCGGTGCGGCCGCGCGCGGAGCTGAGCGTGTGGGTGCCGTGCCACGCGAACTCCGACATGTTCGTCTTCGCGAGGATGATCGCGCCGGCCGCCCGGAGCCGGGCCACGACGGTCGCGTCGTCGGCCGTGCGGTAGTCGCGGAGCACGGCGCTGCCCGCGGTGGTGGGCATGTCGGCGGTGGCGAGGTTGTCCTTCACCACCACGGGCACGCCGTGGAGCGGACCCCGGACGGTGCCGGCGGCGCGCTCCGCGTCGCGCTCGGCGGCCGTGGCGAGCGCCTCGTCGTTGACGGTGATGACGGCCTTCAGCCCCTTCCGGTCGCCCTGCGGGTCGTCGTAGGCGGCGATCCGGGCGAGGTAGGCGCGGGTCAGCTCGACCGACGTCGTGCCGCCGGAGGAGAGGAGCGCGGCGGCGTCGGCGAGGGTCAGGCCGACGACGGCCGGGGCGGTCACGGGCGCGTCCGTCGCGGCGCGGGCGACAGGGGAGCCGAGGCCGAGGCCGATCCCGATGCCGCCGAGCGCGAGCGCGGTCGCGAGGGCGCCCGCCGCGAGGGCGCGGGCCACGCGGCCGCACGCGCCGCTGATCCGCGTGCGGGGGCGGCGGCGAGCGGGCATGCGGATCCATCCGGACGGGGGAGGGGCGTCTCCCCAGTCTGGGAACCGGGTGTTGCGGCGGCGTTTCGGGCGCGGGACGATCCGGGGTCGCCGCCTACGGTGCGGCGCGCGGGCGGGGCGCCCGCCGGCCGGGTCAGCGCTGCTTGGGGAACAGGATCCAGAGGATCAGGTACAGCAGCACCTGCGGACCGGGCAGCACGATGGAGATCACGAAGATCAGCCGCACGAGGAACGCGCTCATGCCGAAGCGGTTGGCGAGGGCGGCGCAGACGCCGGCGATGATCTTCCCGCGACGGGGACGCATGAGGGTGGCCATGCACCGAGCATGGCAGGCGCGGGTGCGCGGCGGGTGGGGCGAGGGGCGGATCCGACCCGCGGCGGATCAGGCGGGGTCGTCGCTCGCGGACGCTCCGGCCGAGCCCGACAGCGCGCGCGCCTCGTCGAGCGCCGCGATGACCTTCTGCCCGCCCCACACGACGAACAGGAGCCGCTGCCCGGTCTCGAGGGTCACCGCGAGAAGGCGGGTGAGCCCGCTCGAGGCGTCGCGGGCGTCCGCGATCCGGGCGATCGGCACGTCCAGCTGGCCCCGCACGAAGTTCACCGGGTGCGCGCGGAACCGGAGTCCGTCGGTCGTCACCGTGAGGACCCCGCCGACCGCTTCCGTGCCGGCGAGGCGGGAGACGCCCGGGTCGGGTCTGCCGCTCGCGCGGGGGAAGGTGTCGATGCGTAGCGGGCCGGAGCCCTGCGTGGCGAGGTGGATGACCACGTTGGCGGGGCGACGGATGAGGGTGTGCGGTGCGGAGGGCTCGGTCACGCCCCGACGCTAGCGCTCGGTGCCGCGCGCCCGTCGGAGCAGCGGACGTCTCCCCGTGAGTTCTCCCGCGTCTCGCTTTGGGCACAAACCCATGGTGCGATACTCGTAGCGTCGAGCCGGGGCTCGGCGTCTCCTCGCGGTGCGGCGGGCCAGGGCGGAGCCGCCCATCGAGCCGCCGACGCCCCGATCAGCGGGAGGAGTCGGATGGAGCAGCACCGGTCGGCCCTGCCCGCGCGCGTCGTCGCCGCGTTCCACTCCGCCCCGAGCCGCGCCGCCGGGGTGGACCTCCTGCTCGCCGCCCTCCTCGACTCCTCGTCCGCCACGGGCGCCGCCGTCGTGCTGCCGCGAGCGGCCGAGGTCGCCGTCGCGGGGGAGACCGGGGCGGACCTGCGGGCGCTGCTGTCCTCGCCCGACCCGTCCGGCGGATCCGGCGTCGTGGTCGTCGGGATGGACGATGCCGCCTCCGCGGTGCCGGGCACGGACAGCGACCTCGGCGCCGGTGCCGTCGCGCTGCACCGCGCGTCGGGGCCGCTCGGCGAGGCCGATCGCGTGGTCGCCGAGGAGGTGGCCGTGCACGCGCGCATCGCGCTCGCCGCGTGGGACTCCGCCGACGACCTCGCCCGCGGCCTCGCCTCGCGCTCCGTCATCGGGCAGGCGCAGGGCATCCTCATGGAGCGGTTCTCGCTCGACGCCGACCGCGCCTTCCAGGTGCTCCGCCGCTACTCGCAGGACGGCAACGTCAAGCTCGTCGAGGTCGCCCGCCGCGTGATCGAGACGGGTGCGCTGCCCACCGCCTGAGCCGATCCCCGCGCGCCGCGGCCCTCCCGTCGCGGGATGCCGCACCCGAGATCACGCCCGGCGGCGCTCCCGCCACGCGATGCCGCAGCCGCGATCACGCTCAGCAGTGCTCCCGTCGCGCGGTGCCGCACCCGACGTCAGGCCGAGCGGCGGTCCGCCACGCGCGCCCGGATCGGCGACACCTCCGCGAGCGGCGCGGCCTCGGGCAGCGCCTCCGGCTCGCCGCGCGTGAGCTCGGCGCGCAGTCGCCCGAGGATGCGCGCGAGCAGCCGCGACACCTGCATCTGCGTCACGCCGAGCTCCGCGGCGATCTCGCTCTGGCTGCACTCGTCGACGAAGCGGAGGTGCAGGATCCGCCGGTCGCGCTCGCTGAGCACCCCGCGCGCCGCGTCGAGCAGCACGCTGCGCTCGGTGCGGGCGTAGCCGGGGTCGTCGGCTCCGAGGGTCTCGGCGAGCGACGTGCCCTCCTCCTCGTGCACCGTGAAGTCGAGGGAGGCCGGCCGCAGGCTGGAGTGCGCGGCCAGCGCCTCGGCGACCTCCTCGCGCGTGTGCCCGGTGTGCGCGGCGAGCTCCGCGTCGGTCGGCGTCCGGCCGAGCCGCTGCGCGAGCGCGGGCGCGACCGCGGCGAGCGCGTGCCGCAGCTCCTGGATCTGCCGGGGCGGTCGCACGACCCAGCCGTTGTCGCGGAGGTGGCGCTTGATCTCGCCGGAGATCGTGGGGATCGCGAACGACACGAACGGCGCGCCGAAGCCGGGGTCGTAGCGGCGGGCGGCCTTCACGAGGCCGAGGTAGCCGACCTGGCGGAGATCGCTCCAGTCGTGGGCGCGGCCCGAGTGCTGGCGCGCCAGCTGGTCGGCGAGCTCGAGGTGGTCGAGCACGATCTGGCCGTGGAGGCGGCGGCGCTCGGCCTCGCCCGTCGGATCCCCGCCCGCGGCGGCGGCGCGCACGAACCGGTCGTGCGTCACCCGGCGCTTCTCCTCGCGCGCGGCGGCGAGGCCGGCGGGTACGGCGGCCGTGCGCGGCAGCGTCGCCGGCATCCGCGACGGCGCCGTCGTCCGCGGCGCGGATGCGGCCGGACGCGGCGAGGCGGACGAGGTGGCGACGGGGGCGCGCGAGCGCAGCGATGCGGTCACTCGGGACCTTCCGGACGGGTGTCGGACGCGGCACGCTGCTTGACCGCTCCTCCAGAGAAGCACTGCTCCTCGGGCGCGCCTAGGTCGGCCGAGCACTTCTCCTCCTGCTTCTCCTGCTCCGCCGGTGGGCCGGGCGTGTCGATCGGGCGCGGATCCGCACCAGTCCGGAGCAGCGCCCCCGGCCGGGGGCTCGGCCCGCCCGCCGGTAGGCTCGATCCCCGTTCCCCGCCGCCCCACCGAACGGACGCCCCATGAGCCTGTTCCGCACCAAGAGCATCGAGTCGTCGCTCGCCGACGCCGCGGGAGGCGAACGCAGCCTCACCCGCTCCCTCGGCACGTGGGACCTCATGCTGATGGGCGTGGCCGTCGCGGTCGGCGCCGGCATCTTCTCCGTCGGCGCGAAGGCCGCCGGGAACTACGCCGGACCGTCCGTCACGCTCGCGTTCGTGCTCGCCGCCGTCACGTGCGGCCTCGCCATCATGTGCTACGCCGAGTTCGCCTCAGCCGTGCCCGTCGCGGGCAGCGCGTACACGTTCACCTACGCGACCATGGGCGAGCTGCTCGCGTGGATCATCGGCTGGGACCTCATCCTCGAGATGCTCACGGCGGCCGCGGTCATCGCGAAGTACTGGGGCATCTACCTGGAGTCGGCGCTGAAGCTCGCGGGGCTCGACATCCCGTCCACCATCACGGTCGCCGGCGTCGGCATCAGCTGGGGCGCCGTGCTCATCACCGCGATCTTCACGGTGCTGCTCGTGCTCGGCACCAAGCTCTCCAGCCGCGTCTCGAGCGTCTTCACCGTGCTCAAGGTCGCGGTCGTGCTGTTCGTGATCGTGGTCGGCGCCTTCTACGTGAAGGCCGAGAACTACTCGCCGTTCATCCCGCCGCAGCGCCCCGCCGAGGGCGCATCGGCCGACGTCTGGACCCAGTCGCTCTTCTCCTGGGCGAGCGGCCAGGAGCCCACGCAGTACGGCCTCTACGGCCTGCTCGCCGGCGCCTCGCTCGTGTTCTTCGCGTTCATCGGCTTCGACGTCGTCGCCACGAGCGCCGAGGAGGTCAAGGACCCGCAGCGCACCCTGCCGCGCGGCATCTTCGCGGGCCTCGCGGTCGTCACCGTGCTCTACGTGCTCGTGACCCTCGTGCTCACCGGCATGGTGCCGTACACGGTGCTGGCCGATGCGAAGGAGCCGTCGCTCACGACCGCGTTCACCGCGGTGGGCGCCGGATGGGCGGCGCAGGTCATCTCCATCGGCACGCTGCTCGGCCTCACCACCGTGCTCATGGTGCTGCTGCTCGGCCTCGCGCGCGTGGTCTTCGCGATGAGCCGCGACGGCCTCCTGCCGCGCGGCCTCAGCCGCACCTCGGCGAAGCGCCGCACGCCGGTGCGGGTGCAGATCATCGCGGGCGTCGTGGTCGCGGCCCTCGCCGGGTTCACCGACGTCGGCGTGCTCGAGGAGATGATCAACATCGGCACGCTGTCCGCGTTCGTGCTCGTGAGCATCGGCGTGATCGTGCTGCGGCGCAAGCGCCCCGACATCCGCGCGTCGTTCCGCGTGCCCTTCATGCCGTGGCTGCCGATCCTCTCGGCCGTGCTCTGCGTGTGGCTGATGCTCAACCTCACGACGCTCACCTGGGTGCGCTTCCTCGTCTGGCTCGCGCTCGGCTTCGCCGTGTACTTCCTCTACGGACGCCGCCACTCGCTCGTCGGCAAGGAGGAGGCGCGGATCGCCGCGGGCGGGGAGCCCGCGCCCGAGCTGCCGTCGGCGGCGACGCCGCGGGACTGATCCCGGTCGCCCCCGCGACGCCCCTCGCGGCCGCCGTGTCCTCCCGCACGCGGCGGGCGCCGTGCGTGGTGCGGTCGTCGTGCGTGGTGCGGGCACCGTGCGGGGTGCAGGCGCCATGCGTGGCGCGTGCGTCGGCGGCGCGCGTCAGGTCTGGCAGCGCGGGCACCAGTAGGTGACCCGGTCCTGCGAGCCCATCCCGGGGCGGACCGGATCGCCGAGCTGGCCCTGCTGGATCCTGGTGCCGCAGCGGAGGCACGGCTTGCCCTTGCGCCCGTAGACCCAGTCGGTGCGGCCGCGGCGGAGGTCGCCCGTGGTGGTGCGCTCGATGCGGTCGCGGTTGGCGCGCATGGTGCGGCGGGCGAGGGCGATCATCGCGGGCAGGTCGGCCACCTCGCGCACCGGCCGCGTGGGCAGCACGCCGCGCAGGAAGCAGAGCTCGGCCCGGTAGACGTTGCCGATGCCCGCGGCGTTCCGCTGGTCGAGCAGCGCCAGGCCGATGGGCCGGTCGGGCTGCGCCTCGATGCGCCGCACGACCTCCGCCGCCGCCTCCTCGCCCCAGTCCGGCCCGAGGATGTCCGGCCCGAGGTGCCCGACGACCGTGTGCTCCTGGTCGCGCGGGATCACCTCCAGCACGCCCAGCGAGAACCCCACCGTGACGCGCTCCGCCGTCTCGAGCACGACGCGCGCCTCGAACGCCGGCCGCCGCCACGCGGTGCCGTGCTGGTAGATGTGCCAGGAGCCCTCCATCTTGAGGTGGCTGTGGATCGTGACGTCGCCGATCCGATGCAGGATGTGCTTCCCGACGCTCACCACCTCGTCGACCTCCTGCCCGGCGAGGTCGAGCGTCGCGTACTTCGGCACGCGGAAGTCGCTGCGCGTGAGCACCTGCCCGCCGATCGCCTCGTGCAGGTGCGCGGCGGTGCGGTAGACGGTGTCGCCCTCAGGCACGGGCGCGTCCCGCGACGGGGGTCGCGATCGCGCCGGCGTCGGCGCTCGCAGCCGGGCGCGCCACCGTGCCCGCGCGCCCGCGCCCGCGCCCGCTCACGACCGCATCCGCAGCCCGCGCGGCGTCGCCGAGAAGCCGTGCTCCTGCAGCGCCGCCCCGAGCGGCGTGCCCAGGATGAACGCGCCGTTGACCCTCTCGATCGCGAGCTTCGCGACCCCGCCGCGCCGCACGATCCCGCCGAGCGACTCGGCCGCCGCGCGCAGGACCGCCTCGTCGTCGTCGAACTGCAGCACGGTCTTGCCGCCGCGCTCCACGTAGAGCACGAGCTCGCCGTCGACCAGCACCACGAGCGCGCCCGCCTTCCGGCCGGCGCGGTGGCCGGTGGGCCGCTCGCCCCGCGCGTCGACGCTGCCGGCGAGCGCGACGGTGCTGCCGCTGCCGCTGCCGCTCGCGCCGCCTGCCTCTGCCTCGGCGTCCCGGCTCGCGCCCGCGCCGTCGTGCCCCTCGGCCGACGACCCGTCGAGCTGCGGCCACGGCAGCGCCGCCCCGTAGGCGTTGGCCGGATCCGTGGCCGCGAGCGTCAGCGCGTTCAACGGCCGCTCGCCCGCATCCGGATCCCGCGTGAACCCGCGCAGCCGGTCGACCGTGCCGCCGGTGGAGAACTGCGCCGCGCCCAGCGTCTCGATGAAGTACCCGCGGCGCGCACGACCCGTGTCCTCGAAGCCCGCGAGCACCTTGTACGTGAGCGCGAAGCCGCCGGGCACGCGCTCGGTCATGACGGACCCGCGCGTGACCACCCCGTACCGCTCCAGCAGCAGCTCGGCCGTGCCCGCGGCGCGCACGGTGGCGTCGGTCTCGGCGAGCGGCACGATCGACCAGCGCCCGGCCGCCGTCGGCGGCCCGGTGCGTGTGGGCATGTCGGGCCGCGGCATCCGCCCGCCGCGGTACATGCGCCCGCGCGGCGCCCGCTGCGGCGTCTTGTGCGCGGTGGATCCGCCCGCGAGCAGCGCCCGCAGCGGCGACAGCGTGTCGTTCGTGACGAGGCCCGCCCACACGAGGTCCCACAGCGCGGTGACGAGCGCCTTGTCGTCCGTGGATCCGACGGCGTCGCTCAGCTGCCGGAAGAAGTAGCCGCCGCCCGTGCCGAGCGTGGTGAGGATCTCGCGCTGCAGCTCGTCGGTGTCGTGCGCGTCGGGCTCGGGGAGCGTCAGCGCCACCTGGTCGGCGAGGTGCAGGCTGACCCAGCCGTCGGCGCCCGCGAGCGTGCCGGCGCCCGACCAGATGACCTCGCCCGTGGACGTGAGCTCGTCGAGGAACGCAGGGCTGTAGTCGCGCACCCGGGCGGGCAGCACGAGCGTCTCCCACGCGGAGGCGGGTACGGGCGCGCCCGCGAGCTGCTCGATGACCTGCAGGACGCCGTCGACACCGCGGAGCCCGCGTTCGCGATCCGCTCCCGCCACGTGCTGCCACGCCGGGAGGAACCTGGCGTACGCGGCCCGTTCGACCGGCTCGACCTCGCTGCGGAGCGCTGCGAGCGACCGGCTGCGGAGGCGACGCAGCACCTCGACGTCGCACCACTCGCTGCCGGAGGCGCCCGGCCGGAACTCGCCCTCGACCACGCGCCGCTGAGCGCCGAGCCGGGCGAGCGTGTCGGCGATGACGGCGGATCCGAGGCCGATGCCGGTGGCCGCGTCCGCGATGGTGAACGGGCCGTGCGTGCGCGCGTACCGGCCGACGAGGTCGCCCAGCGGATCGGCCACGGGCTCGACGAACGCGAGCGGCGTGCCGATGGGGAGCGGCACCCCGAGGGCGTCGCGGAGGCGGCTCGCGTCCTCGATGGCGGCGACGCGCGGCTGCCCTCCGAACGACACGCGGAGCGCGCGCTTGCCGGCGACGAGCGCGTCGAGGTGGTCGGCGGCGGATCCGGCCTCCTCGGGCTCCAGGCGCGCCGCGACCTCCTCGGCGTCGAGCGGCCCGAGGATCCGCAGCAGGTCGGCCACGCCCTCGAGCCCCTTCGCGCGCCGGTCGGGCGCGAGCCGCTGCAGCTCCAGCTCGGTGCGCGCGATGACCGCCGGATCGAGCAGCTCGCGCAGCTCCGCCCGGCCCAGGAGCTCCGAGAGCAGCCCGGCGTCGAGCGAGAGCGCGGCGGCCCGGCGCTCGGCGAGCGGGCTGTCGCCCTCGTACATGAAGGCGCCGACGTAGCTGAACAGGAGGCTGCGCGCGAACGGCGACGCGTCCTCCGTGGTGGTCTCGACGATCTTGATGCGCCGGGCCTCGATGTCCTTCGCGAGCGACGTGAGCGCGGGCAGGTCGTAGACGTCCTGCAGCACCTCGCGCACGGTCTCCAGCACGATCGGGAACGCGGGGAACTTCCGCGCCACGTCGAGCAGCTGCGACGCGCGCTGGCGCTGCTGCCAGAGCGGAGAGCGGCGGCCGGGGTTGTAGCGCGGAAGCAGCAGCGCGCGGGCGGCGCACTCCCGGAAGCGCGACGCGAAGAGGGCCGATCCGCCCACCTCGCGCGTGACGATGGCGTCGAGCTCGTCCGGCTCGAACACGAACAGGTCGGCCCCCGGCGGCTCGCCGTCGGTCTCGGGGATGCGCACGACGATGCCGTCGTCGTTGGCCATGGTGGCGCCGTCGATGCCGTACAGCTCGGTGACCCGCGCCCCGACCGCGAGCGCCCACGGCGCGTGCACCTGCATCCCGTAGGGGGAGTGCAGCACCACGCGCCAGTCGCCCAGCTCGTCGCGGAAGCGCTCGACCACGAGGGTGCGGTCGTTCGGCACGTGGCCCGTGGCCTTCTTCTGGTCGTCGAGGAATGCGAGGAGGTTGTTGACGGCGCGGTCGTCGAGACCCACGCGGCCGGCCCGGGCCCGGGCGTCGTCCACCGCGGATCCGGACAGCTCGCGCACGAACGCCCCGATGGCGCGGCCGAGCTCCAGCGGCCGGCCGAGCCCGTCGCCCTTCCAGAACGGGAGCTTGCCGGGTTCGCCGAACGCGGGCGTCACGAGCACGCGGTCGTGCGTGATCTCCTGGATCCGCCAGCTCGTGGCCCCCAGCGCGAACACGTCGCCGACGCGCGACTCGTAGACCATCTCCTCGTCGAGCTCGCCCACGCGCGACGCCTTCTCGCCCACCATGAACACGCCGAACAGGCCGCGGTCGGGGATGGTGCCTCCGGAGGTGACCGCGAGCCGCTGCGCGCCCGGCCGCCCCTCGATGGTGCCCTCGTCGCGGTCCCACACGATGCGCGGTCGCAGCTCCGCGAACTCGTCGGACGGGTAGCGGCCGCTCAGCAGGTCGAGCGTGGCCTCGTACGCGGAGCGCGGCAGGGTCGCGAACGGCGCGCTCCGCCGCACGATGTCGAACCACTCCTCGACGCCCACCGACTCGAGCGCGACGGCCGCCACCGTCTGCTGCGCGAGCACGTCGAGCGGGTTCGCGGGCACGCGCAACGACTCGATCTGCCCGCTCGCCATGCGCTCGGCGGCGACGGCCGAGTGGATGAGGTCGGCCCGGTGCTTGGGGAAGATGACGCCGCGCGAGACCTCCCCCACCTGGTGCCCGGCGCGGCCGACGCGCTGCAGGCCGCTCGCGACCGACGGCGGCGCCTCGACCTGCACGACCAGGTCGACGTCGCCCATGTCGATGCCGAGCTCGAGGCTCGAGGTGGCGACCACGCAGCGCAGGCGCCCCGACTTCAGGTCGTCCTCGATGAGGGCGCGCTGCTCCTTGGAGACGGATCCGTGGTGCGCCTTGGCGAGCACCGGATCCGCGCCCTCGGTGCTCCCCGCCTGCGCCATGACCTCGGCGGGCGGGCGCGCGGCCGTGCGGCGCGTGGCGGAGAACGCGGTGGCGTCCGCGCCGCCGCCCGACGCCGTGGAGGTCGACGACGTCAGCGCCGCGGCCCCCGCGAGCACGGGCACGGCATCCGCGGTGGCCTCCGCCGAGCCGGACGCGATCACCCGCCCCTCCGCGTCGATCCGCCCCTCCTCGATGCGCCCGGTGTAGATCTCGTTGAGCCGCGCCGTGAGCCGCTCCGCCAGCCGCCTGCTGTTCGTGAAGACGATGGACGACGTGTGCTGGAGCACGAGGTCGACGATGCCCTCCTCCACGTGCGGCCAGATGGACCCCTGCTGCGGCGCGTCGCCCTGCGCCGCCGACCCCTCGAGCGGCGCCGTGGTGCCGAGCTCCGTCATGTCGTCCACCGGCACGATGACCCGGAGGTCGAACTCCTTGGTGTTCTTCGGCGACACGATCGACACGGGCGAGCGCCCGCCGAGGAACCGCGCCACCTCCTCGGGCGGCCGCACGGTGGCTGACAGCCCGATCCGCTGGGCGGGCTTCTCGAGCAGCGCGTCGAGCCGCTCGAGCGAGAGCGCGAGGTGGCTGCCGCGCTTGGTGGCCGCGACCGCATGCACCTCGTCGACGATGACCGTCTCGACCCCCGCGAGCGTCTCGCGCGCGGCCGAGGTGAGCATGAGGAACAGCGACTCGGGCGTGGTGATGAGGATGTCCGGCGGCGTCTTCGCGAGCGCGCGCCGGTCGCCGGCCGGGGTGTCGCCGGAGCGCACGCCCACCGTGACCTCGGGCGGCTCGGCGCCCAGCCGCTTCGCGGTCTGCACGATGCCCACGAGCGGCGAGCGGAGGTTGCGCTCCACGTCGACCGCGAGCGCCTTGAGCGGCGAGATGTAGAGGACGCGCGTGCGGCGCATCGGATCCTCCGGCGCGGGCCGCGAGGCCAGCCGGTCGATGGACCACAGGAACGCCGCGAGCGTCTTGCCGGATCCGGTGGGCGCCACGACGAGCGCGTGCGACCCCTTCTGCACGGCCTCCCACGCGCCCACCTGCGCGGCGGTCGGGCCGGGGAACGCGCCCTGGAACCACTCCCGGGTGGCCGGGGAGAAGCGCGCGAGGACGGGATCCATCTGCTCATCCTCCTCCGGACCACCGACATCGGCGCCCGGCCGGATGCTCGCCGGGCTCTCGCCGGACGAAGGCCGCGCGGCCTGGTCCCGCGTCAGCCCGCGTGCTCCCGGATGAACGCCGACACGTCCCGCAGCTCCGGCGCCGAGACCGAGTGCGGGAGGTCCTCGTAGATCCGCTCGGTGAGGTCGGTGTGGGCGCCGATCCACGCGCTCGTGCGGGCGACGGCCGCGTCCGGGATCACCTGGTCGGCCGTGCCGCGGCCCCAGAAGACCGGCGTCGGCCCGGCTGCCAGCGCCGCATCGCCCGCGTGCTCGCCGCGCACGGAGAACCCGCTGAGCTGCACCGCGTACGAGAACCGTCCGGGCGCGAGCCGCAGCAGCTGGAGCGCGGTCGCGCCGCCCTGGCTGAAGCCGAGCAGGCCCACGGATCGCGGCGGCACGGGCAGCGCGTCGAGCCAGTCGAGCACGCCCTGCGCGGCGGCGTCGGCGGCCTCCGGATCCGGGTCGCCGGTGGATCCGGGCACGATCGGGAACCACGCGAACCCGCCCTGCAGGGGGAGGGGCGCGCGGAGCGACGCGACCACCGGCCCGAGCGGCAGGTACGGCGACAGCCCGAAGAGGTCGCCCTCGTGCGATCCGTAGCCGTGCAGCAGCAGGAGCAGCGGTCGATCGGCGAGCTCGGCGGTGGAGGCCGACCAGAGGACGGCGTCGGGATCCAGCGGGAGAGCGGTCACGGATGTCCTCGTCGACGGGCCGGGCGGCGGCGGATGCGCGGACGCGGGGATCGGCCGGCGCGCCCATCCTCGCATCCGCCCCTGGGCGGCGCCGGGCCGGCGGTGTCCACTACGACAGCCACGAGCACGGGCGCGCGGACGCCGGCACCCGTCCGCCAGCGCGCCGGGTGGTCGCCGCGCTCCGGCCGTGGGTCACAATGGACCATGACCGTTCGCACCCCGGACCCGAACATCCCCGACCCGAACTCCGGCTGGCTGTCGGACGTGGAGCTCGCGCAGATCCGGCAGCGGCTGCCCCTCCTCTACGTGGAGGCCGTGCCCGTGCGGGTCGACGGCATGGGCCGGGTGAAGGACATCGGCGTGCTCCTGCGCGCCACGGTCACCGGCCAGATGACCCGGATGCTCGTCTCCGGCCGCGTCATGTACGGCGAGACCCTGCGCGACGCGCTGTTCCGCCACCTCGAGAAGGACCTCGGGCCGATGGCGTTCCCGCAGCTCCCCGCGAACCCGACGCCGTTCTCGGTCGCCGAGTACTTCCCCTTCCCCGGTGCGAGCCCGTACACGGACGACCGGCAGCACGCCGTGTCGCTCGCCTACGTGGTGCCCGTGACCGGCACGTGCGATCCGCGCCAGGACGCGCTCGAGATCACGTGGATGACGCCCGAGGAGGCCGCGTCCGACGCCGTCTCCGCCGACATGGAGGGCGGCCGCGGCGCGCTGCTCCGCGCGGCCCTCGCCTCGGTGGGCGTGCTGCCCTAGCTGGTCGACGCCCCGAGCGCGGGCACCGCCGGGACGGCGATCGGCCCGCGCCGAGGGCGCGGGCCGAGGGGTGGAGCGGAGCGACCGGGATCAGACGGCTGCCGCGCGCTCCGCGAAGGCCGGCGGCTCGAGGTAGTGGCGGCGCAGGTCCTCGAAGGCCTCGCTCGCACCCGCGCCGACGCCGTAGCAGCGCTGCACGTGCAGCCCGTCCATGGCGGAGAGCACGACGGCTGCCGCCGCCTCCGGGTCGAGCCCGGGATCGATGAGGCCGCGCGCCTGGTCGACGACGACGCCGGCCGTGATGCGCTCGAGCTCGCGGGCGCGGCGCTCGCGGAAGAGCAGGTGCAGCGGGTGACCGGCGGCGGACGCCTCCGACGACACGACGGCGATGACGCGCGTGAGGCACGCGCTCTGCTCGCCGTCGGCGATGACGACGGCCGCGTGCTCCGCGACGCTGCGCGGGCGGTGCAGCTCGATGGCGGCGGCGAGGCGCTCCTCGCGGCGCGCCAGCACGGCGAGGAGCAGCTCCTCCTTGCCGGTGAAGTGGTGCAGCAGGCCGGCCGGCGTGATCTCGGCGCGGGAGGCGATCTCGCGCAGCGAGCTGCCGCGGTATCCCTGCTCGGCGAAGACCTCGATGGCCGTGCGGATGAGGAGCTCCCTGCGCTCCAGGCCCTTGCGGTAGGGGCCACGGGTGGCGAGGGCGGCGCGAGTCATTGGCACACCGTAGCCGCATGCGCCTGGGATCCCGCGCGACCGTCCCCAGGTCGTGCCTCGACTGTGGAGGATCGGGGCACGGACGCGTCGTCGGCGCGGGTGCGGGCCGTCCCGGATCGGCGGCGCGGGGACGACGGAGGGCCCCCGTCGTCGACGGGGGCCCTCGGCGTCATGCCGGCGTGCGCTGCACGCCGCGCGGTTCTAGCGTCCGCTGGAGACGCGGCGGTGCGTGCGCGCACGACCGCCGGCCGCGGCGCCGCCGGAGGCCGCGGGGCGGTCCTGGCGGGGACGCGCGGTGCCGACGGACGAGCCGCCGCCGAAGCCCTCGGAGGAGGTGCTGAAGGTGCGGGGCGTGCCGCCGCCGCGCTGTCCGCCCGAGGCGGCGCCGTCGCGACGACCGGACGCGGCGCCCTCACGGCGACCGCCGCCGACGGGCGCGCCGTCGCGGGCCGCGCGCTTGCGCTGCGCGTTGGCGCCCTGCGAGCGTCCGGCGCCGTTGGCGCGGCCGCCCTGCGACTGGCGCTGGGTGGTCTCGCGGACCGACTTCGTCTCGCGGGGCGCGGGCTTCACGTACGCCGCGACGGCGCCCGTCAGCTCGGCCACGGCGGGGGAGGACTCGGTGACCTGCTGCGGCGTGACGTGGATGTCGGCCTTGCGCATCAGGAGCTGCACGTCCTTGCGCTGCGCCGGCAGCATGATCGTGACGACGTCGCCCGCGGAGCCCGCGCGCGCCGTGCGGCCCGAGCGGTGCAGGTACGCCTTGTGCTCGGCCGGCGGGTCGACGTGGATCACGAGCTCGATGTCGTCGACGTGCACGCCGCGCGCCGCGACGTCGGTGGCCACGAGGACCTTGACGTCGCCCGCGGAGAACGCCGCGAGGTTGCGGTCGCGGGCGACCTGCGAGAGGTTGCCGTGCAGGTCCACCGACGGGATGCCCGCGTCGGTGAGCTGCTTCGCGAGCTTCTTCGCGTGGTGCTTCGTGCGCATGAAGAGGATGCGGCGGCCGGAGCCGGACGCGAGCTTCTGCACGAGGAGGCGCTTGGCCTCGACGTCGGTCGCCTCGAACACGTGGTGCGTCATGGCCGCGACGGGCGAGTTCGCCTCGTCGACGGAGTGCAGCACCTGGTCGTGCAGGTAGCGGCGCACGAGCTTGTCCACGCCGTTGTCGAGCGTGGCGGAGAACAGCATGCGCTGGCCGGTGTTCGGGGTCTTGTCGAGGATCCGCGTCACGACGGGCAGGAAGCCCAGGTCGGCCATGTGGTCGGCCTCGTCGAGGACGGTGATCTCCACGGCGTCGAGGTTCACGAAGCCCTGCTTCATGAGGTCCTCGAGGCGGCCGGGGCAGGCCACGACCACGTCGACGCCGGCCTTGAGGGCCGCGACCTGGCGCTGCTGCGAGACGCCGCCGAAGATCGTCGTGGTGGTGAGGTTGTACGCCTCCGCGAGCGGCGCCATGGCGGCCGTGATCTGCGTGGCGAGCTCGCGGGTCGGCGCGAGGATGAGGCCGAGCGGGCGGCCCGGGCGACGACGGCCGCCGGCGAGACCGCCGCCGAGGCGCGCGATCATCGGGATGGCGAACGCCAGCGTCTTGCCGGAGCCCGTCTTGCCGCGGCCGAGCACGTCGCGGCCGTTCAGGGTGTCGGGGAGCGTGTCGACCTGGATGGGGAACGGCGTCGTGATGCCGTTCGCCGTGAGGGCCTGGACGAGGGGTGCGGGCACGCCGAGCGCGCCGAAGGTGTCAGTGGACATGCGGGGGAGTTGCCTTCCAGGCAGGGGTCCGCCCCGGTGTGCGTTCTCGGGATGTGCGATGACGCACGGAAGCGGAGGATGGCGAAGGCGCCGATGGGCGCATCCGTTCGCCAAAAGAAAGATGTCACTCGACCCCGTCGGCCTGTGCGGCGATCTGATCGGGGCGAGGAGGGAACGCGTTCTCTCGACGCAGGGAGCACGATGGTGTGCTCGCAAGTCCTCCCACCGTAGCAGGTCAGCTCGGGGAGAAGCCCATCTCGCCCACGGGCACCTCGAATCCGAGCACGTTCCCGGCGGGCGCGAGGGGGCAGGCCCACTCGGGGTCGTAGGCGCAGGAGGGGTTGTAGGCGAAGTTGAGGTCGACCACGATCGAACCGGGCGCACCCGGGCCGAGGTCGGATCCCTTCACCGTGTCGAGCAGGTACCGGCCGCCCCCGTAGGTGCCGCCCTCGCGCCGGTGCGAGGCGTCCTTCACCGGCAGGTGCAGGCCGCCGCCGTAGCTGGCGAGGCGCCAGACGTCGAGGGTGCCGGCCTCACGTCCGTCGGCCGCGGGGAGGTGCACGGATCCGAGCAGCTCGAACGGGACGACGCCGTCGGTGCCCGTCTCGACCTCGTGGCGCTCCTCGCCGCGGTCGTCGTGGATCTCCAGCTCGAACCGCCACGCCGGGTCGTAGTCCGCCACGTCGAGACGGTCGAAGTCCGCGCGGTGCTCGGGGAGGAGCGGCGTCGCCGGGTGGCTGCGGAACAGGTCGTCGCGCGTCCGCCGCCAGATCGCGTGCGCGGCCGCGGGATCCGTCTGCGCGACCCAGCGCACCTCCGCGTACATCTCGTGCGTGCGGCGGCGCCAGTCGGCGACGTGGAGGGCGGTCTCGGCGGAGGGCATGGGGACACCGTACGCGTCAGGCGCCGCGGGGCGCGGGGACGCGGTGCCGGACATCATCCGGAGGACAGCCCGCGTCGGGCGCTCGTCAGGCGGCGGATGAGTCGGCGCCGGCGTCGTCCGCCGTGGGCTCCCAGTCGTACGCCCACGTCGGCGCGAGCTGGCGCAGCCGGAACGCGCGCCACTGCCAGAAGGCCCAGAAGGTCGGCCACATGGCCGGGCCGAGGAGCCCAGCCTCGAACTCGAGCTGGTCGCGGAAGAGGGTCTTCACGCGGCCGTCGGCGTCCGGGCCCGCGGGATCCGCGGAGACGGCCATGCTGTGCCGCATGCTCGTGGGGATCGCCATGAGCCCGGAGATCCCGTGACCGTCGTCGCGCACGATGCGCACGCCCTCGACGCGCGGCTTCATGTCGCGCAGGCGGATGCTCTGGCGACCGGCCGTGAACGGCCCGGTCTGCATCGCGGCGACGTGCTCGCGGCCGTCCCAGCTCGAGGGGAAGCCGCCGTCCTCCACCGGCACGAAGTCCACGAGCGGGCCCGCGACCTCGCGCATCACGGTGGGCGAGTGGAGCGCGCGCCAGGCGGCGTCGGGATCGCAGTCGAGGATGGTCTTCAGCAGCACGCGCATGCCCCCAGTGTGCTCCGCGCGGCTGGGCGCGCCCGCCGCCCGGCCGCCGTGGGACAGGATGGGACGGACATGATCAGGTACTGGGTGGGCGTCGTCTCGCGCGACCGCGTGCTCGACGGCCTGGACCTCGGCATCGCGCAGGTCAACCGCGGCGCCCGCGAACCCGTCGAGCGACTCGGCGAGGCCGACGGCTTCGTCTACTACTCGCCGCGCGAGTCGTACCCCGACGGGCAGCTCCTCCGCTCCTTCACGGCGATCGGCCGGGTCGCCGACGCCGCGCCGTACCAGGGCCGCGTCGGCGAGTGGCGGCCGTGGCGGCGCCGGATGGAGTGGGACCTCGGCGCGGTCGACGCGCCCATCCGCCCGCTCGTCCCCGTGCTCGACTTCACGCGCGACTCGCTCGAGTGGGGCCGGAAGCTCGCGCCGGGGCTGCTCGAGATCACGCGCGACGACTTCGAGGTGATCCGGCAGGCCATGCGCCGCGGGGCGCCCGAGCCGTCGCGCCGCGTCATCCGCGGAGGGTCCGGGCCGTGGACGCCCGTAGCATCGGATCGTGACCTCCTCCGCTGACGCCGCGCACCCGGACCCGGACCCGTCGACGCAGGCCCGCTACCAGGTGCGGCTCGACGGCGGCGTGGCCGGCGCCCGCCGCATCGCGACCGGCGCCGACGTCATCGTCTGGGTCGACGCCCTGCCGTCCGTCCCGCCGCCCACCGCCGCCCGGCGCGACGAGGTCCTCGCGACCATGCCCGCGCGCCCGGCCGTCGTGAGCGCCGGGCTCGCCGACGCCCCCGCCGTCGCCGACTGGATCCTCGCCCTCCAGACCGCGCTCGGCCGCCGCGCGTACGTGGCCGTGGTGGCCGCGGGCGCGGTGGAGGCCGACGGGTCCTGGCGCGCCTGCGCCGAGGACCAGCTCGCCGCGGGCGCCGTGGTCGACGCGCTCGCCGCCCTCGGGATCGACGCGACGTCGCCCGAGGCCGCCGTCGCGTGCGCGGCGTACCAGCAGCTCCGACCGGCCGTCGGGCACCTCGTGACCGCGAGCGTCTCCGCCCGCCGCCTCGACGCCGCCGGACACGACGGGGCGGTCGCCGAGGCGCTCGCCGCGGGTCCCGCCGACGTGGTCGTGCACCGCCTCCACCGCGACGCCTGACCCACCGCGACGCCTGATCCGCCGAGCCGCCGCGACGCCCGACCCGCCCTGGCCGGATTGCGACGCCGTCCCCGCCTGCGGGAACAGGCTCCCGGTCGCGCGTGTTCCCCTGTTCCAGGCGCCGCCGCCCGCGCGACGCACGCATCGTCAGGAAAGGCACCCCATGAAGGCACTGCTGAACGGCGTCACCGTCGCCGAGGCTCCCAAGGACGACCTCATCGAGATCGAGGGCAACTGGTACTTCCCGCCCCAGAGCGTCGACATGTCGCTCCTCGCGGAGACCGCCACCCCGTACCACTGCCCGTGGAAGGGCGACACGCAGTACTACTCCGTGAAGGACGGCGACACCGTCCTGCAGGACCGCGCCTGGTCGTACCCGACGCCCATCCCCTCCTCGTTCGACCGCGTGGGCCGCGACTACAGCGGCTACCTCGCGTTCTGGAAGGAGGTCCGCGTCGGCGAGTGACGCGGATCGGTCACGACGGCTCGGGGGCTCCGGCTCCCGGGCCGTCGTCGCGTCCGCGGACGGGCACGGGCGCGGCGGGGGTCGCGGTCCGCAGGGGCGCCACGCGGGCCGGGATCCCCGTCCGCCGCTCCCGCAGCTGCCGCGCGCGGTGGGCGCGCACCTTCGCGCGGTTGCCGCAGCGCCGCATCGAGCACCAGCGGCGGGTGCCCGAACGGGTCGTGTCGAGGTAGAGCACCGTGCAGTCGTCGGCCGAGCAGCGGTGGATGCGCTCGGATCCCGCCCCGAACACCGCCACCGCGTCGCGCGCGGCGGACGCGAGCGCCTGCGCGGGGCGGGCGAGCGCCCGGCCGGCCTGGCGGGATCCGCCGCCGAGCGCCGGCGGGAGGTCGGGCGTCGCCGCGTACAGGTTGAGCACGTCGACATCGCGCGGCGCGGGCTCCCGGCCGTCGGCGAGGGCCGCCGCGATGTCGCCGATCGCCTGCCGGAGGGTGCGCGCGTCCGCGAGGTCGCGCTCGCCCGGCTCTGAGACGGGCGCCAGGTGCTCGCTCAGCCAGGCGCCGAGCGCGGCCGCGTCGGGCAGCGTCTCGCGCGGCTCCGGATCCCCGAGCGCCCCCGTGTAGGCGAGGTCGAGGCTCACGGCGCCCGTGTCGAGGAACCAGCGCAGGCCGTCCGGGTCGTCGATCCACTGCCCGGTCGGCCGCTCGGATCCGGGCGCCCGGCTCACGCGGCGCCCTCGCGGTGCGCGGAGGCCGCCGAGGACCCCGACGGCACCTCGCGCTTGGTCCACGCGATGAGGTGCGCCCGGTCGAAGCGCTTCGAGCACAGCCCGCAGGCGAGCGGCCGGGTCGGCTTCCGGTAGCGGAAGTGCGCGTGGCCGGCCGGGCACGCGCCCACCCACGGCGCGAGCTCCTCGGCGACGGCGCCCGAGTGCAGCCGCGATCCCTCGTAGCCGAGCTCCGCGGCCACCTTCTTCCACCTCGGGCCATGCCCGGCGCGGGATCCGGCCAGCGCGTGCGCGACCTCGTGCAGCAGCACCTGGTGGATCTCGTCGTCCTCGAAGCGCCCCGCGAGGTGCCGCGACACCGTGATGCGCTTGTCGCCGTAGTGGCAGGCGCCGGCCCGCGTGCGGGCGTGGTCGAACGCGAAGGACCAGGAGGGGTCGAGGTGCAGCGCGATCAGGGCCTCGGCCCAGATGCGCACGCGGGCGAGATCAGCCACGGCCGGCCGCCGTCGGCCGGGGGAGGAGGGGGCCCATCACGCGGGCTGGGCGGCGATGCGCTCCTTGGCGACGTCGATCGCGAGCGCCGAGCTCTCGAGCTGGTCGCTGGGCAGGCCCTCGCGGGTGCGGAGCGTGTACGCGTCCTCGAAGTCGCTGAGCGCGAGGCGGTAGTCGCCGCGGTCGAAGTGCACCTTGCCGCGGTGCTGGAGCGCGAAGGCCTCCAGCGCGTACCACTCGTGCGCGCGGGCCTCGTCGACGCAGCCGCCGAGGTCCTGGAGCGCGATGTCGAGCTTGCCCTGGTACTGCTGCACCTGGGCGCGGCGGATGCGGCAGGCGAGCAGCGTCTCCCGGTCGCCCGTGAAGCGCGCCTGGCGGACCGCGGCGTTCGCCATGTCCCACGCCTCGTCGAGCCGGCTGAGCATGCGCAGGAGCGCCACCTTCTCGGTGATCGCGGAGAGGCTGCGGAGGTTCTCCAGCTCGTCCAGGCGCTCGCCGGCCGCCCGCAGGTCCACCTTCTCCCGGAGGGTGTCCCTGTCGTAGCCGATGATGATCGCGGTGCCTGTCACGAGGAAGAGATTATCCCGCCTGGATCGGCATGAGCTCGACCCGGAGCAGCTTGTCGTCGCCCTCGCGCGGCGTCCCGCGGCCGTCGGTGTTGTTCGTGAGCATGCGCAGCGAGCCGTCGGGTGCGGCCTGCACGTCGCGGATCCGGCCGAACTCGCGCGTGTAGAACTCGGTCACGCGGTCGTCGGGGATGGGGTCGGTGACGACGGCGCCGGGCCGGATGACCCAGAGGCGCTGGCCGCCGAGGCCCGCCATGAAGATCGTGTCGCCCGCGACCGCGATGCCGCTCGGGCTCGCGTCGTCGGTCCTCCACTGGTGCACGGGGTCGACGTACCCGTCGTCCGCGGCGTCGTCCGTCGCGCCCTCCACGACCGGCCAGCCGTAGTTCCCGCCGGGCCGGATGAGGTTCAGCTCGTCCCAGGTGTCCTGCCCGAACTCCGCGGACCAGAGGTTGCCCTCGGCGTCCCACGCGATCCCCTGCGGGTTCCGGTGCCCGAGCGAGTAGACGGGCGAGCCGGGCGTCGGGTTGTCGGGCGCGCCCTGCCCGTCGGGCGTGAGGCGGAGGATCTTGCCGGCGAGCGAGATCGGGTCCTGCGCGGCGTCGCGGAGGTTCGCGTCGCCCGTGGTCGCGTAGAGCATGCCGTCGGGACCGAACGCGATGCGGCCGCCGTTGTGGTTCGCGTCGCGCGGGATCCCCGTGACGACGTCCTCGGCCGGCCCGAGCCCGAGCGATCCGGGCTCGCCCGTGACGTCCATGCGCACGATGCGGTTGTCGACGGCGCTGGTCAGGTACGCGTAGAGCTGCGTGGCGCCCTCGGCCTCGCGCACCGCGATCCCGAGCAGCCCGCCCTCGCCGAGCGGACCCACGCCCGCGACCGTGCCGGCCGTGCGCGTGGTCCCGTCGCCGAGCACCTCGACGATCCGGGCCGTGTCCCGCTCGCTGACGAGCAGCGCGCCCGACGGCAGCTCCGCGGTCGACCACGGCGACACGAGGCCCGTCGTGATCGCCGTCGGGGTGCCGGAGGGGGCGACGCCGGCGCTCGCCGCGTCCGTGCTCGTGGGGGAGGGCGACGGCGGCTCGGTCGCGCGCACGTCCACGGGCGAGCCGTCGTCGGTGGTGCAGCCCGTGAGCGCGACGAGGGCGGCGAGCCCGAGCGCGGCGAGGCGCGCCGGGCGGGTGCGGGAGCGGCGGTTCATGGGACTCCGGTGGATCGGCGGGCGACGTCGCCCGGGTGACCGGTCAGGGCCTCGTCTGGAAGACGCTGCGGGCGGGGGAGGGGGACGGCACGGCGGTGGCGTCGGTGACGACGGACGCGCCCGCGATGAAGTCGGCGAGCTCGCGGCCCTCGACGACCTTGGCGGGGTGCGGCCCGCCCGCGAGCAGGCGCGGGACGAAGTCGAACGGGAGCGGCGTGGCCGACGCCGCGAACACGACGTTGCCGAAGCGGCGGCCCTTGAGCACCTGCGTCTCGGCGAGCGCGGCGACGTGCGGCAGCACGTCCCGGATGGTCGCCGCCTGCCCGCGCGCGAACGCGAGGCCGTGGCCGTCGGCGACGTTGACGGTCATGATCCCGCCGGGCGCGAGGAACGACGCCGCCTCCGCGTGGAACTCGCGGCTCGTGATGTGGGCGGGCGTGCGGGCGCCGCTGAACACGTCCGTCACGACGAGGTCGACGGATCCGCGGAGGCCCTGCGGCAGCCGCCCCAGCACGTCGCGCGCGTCGCCGTAGCGGAGCCGGATGGAGGCCTTCCGCGACCACGGCAGGTGCTCGCGCACCAGGTCGACGAGGTCCTGCTCCAGCTCGATGACCTGCTGGCGGGATCCGGGCCGGGTGGCCTCGACGTACCGCGGGATGGTGAGGGCGCCGGCGCCGAGGTGCAGCGCCGTGATGGGCTGGCCGGGGTCGCCGAGCAGGTCGATGACGTGCCCCATGCGCTGCACGTACTCGAAGAACAGCTCACCCGGGTCGTCCATGTTCACGTGCGACTGGGGCGTGCCGTCGACCACGAGCTGGTACGCGCCCGGCACGAACCGGTCGGGCTCGATGACGGCCCGGTGCCCGCTCAGGGACAGGACGGTCGACGGGTGCTCGGGCATCTCCTCAGCCTAGGCGCAGGCCCCGGGCGTCGACCGGGCGGCCCGGCGTCCCGTCACCAGCCGCGCGCCCGCCAGCCGGCGAGGGATCCGCGCTCGGCGCCGAGCGTCGTCGCGTCGCCGTGGCCGGGGTGCACGATCGCGTCGTCGGGGAAGCGGGCGAACAGGCGCGCCTCCACGTCGTCCATCAGCTGCCGGAAGCGATCCGCGTCGCCCTGCGTGTTCCCGACCCCGCCCGGGAAGAGCGAGTCGCCCGTGAAGAGGTGCGTGCTGCCGTCGCCCGGCTCGAGGACGAGCGCGACGCTCCCCGGGGTGTGTCCGCGGAGGGCGACGACGCGGAGCGCGACGCCGCCGAACGCGACCTCGTCGCCGTCCGTGAGGCGCCGGTCCGCGTCGACCGGCAGGTCGCCCGCGTCCGCCGCGCCCACGGCGCTGGTCGCGTCGGTCGCGTCGAGCACGGCCGCCAGCGCGCCGTGGTGATCCGCGTGGCCGTGGGTCGTGACGACGACCGCGAGCCGGCCGACGGGATCCGGCTCCGCCACGAGCGCCAGCAGCCGGTCGACGTCGGCCGCCGCGTCGACGAGCAGGCGCTCGCCGGAGTCGAGGTCGGTGAGGAGGTACGCGTCGTTGTCCATCGGCCCGACGGAGGCCTTCCGGATCTCCACGTCGCCCGCCCGGTGCACGTGCGAGGGGCCGCCGGGGGTCACGTGCCAGGGGGAGCTCATGCCCCGACGCTACGCGTGCCGGGACGCCCGGCGAGAGGGCGACCGGACGTTATACACCGAGACACGCCGAGGATGCAAGATTCCGCTGGACATGGCGCGTCGCGACCCGTATGGTGATCCTTTGCGCTCCCACTCCCTTTTGCCTTCATATTGCGGTCGGTCATCGTGTGCGCTCGGGTCCATCCCGAGCCCCACCCGCGAGGTGTGGCGAGCAACTCCATCAGGATCGGCACGGGTCACCACCCGGGTCGGTCTCGGCGTATCGACGACATCGGAGCCCGACGGGGCCCACGGAGGTAATTTCCTTGGCTGCTGCGCGCAACGCAACTCCCACTCCCAAGAACGGTCGCGACGCATCGCGGCTCTCGTTCGCGAAGATCACTGACACCCTCACCGTCCCCGACCTGCTCGCGCTGCAGACCGAGAGCTTCGACTGGCTCGTCGGCTCGGACGCGTGGAAGCGCCGGGTCGAGGAGGGCACCGCGCAGGGTCGCACCGACCTGGCCCTCAACTCCGGCCTCGAGGAGATCTTCGAGGAGATCTCCCCCATCGAGGACCTGGGCGAGACCATGCAGCTCGGGTTCACGAACCCGTACCTCGAGGAGCAGAAGTACTCCATCGACGAGTGCAAGGAGCGGGGCAAGACCTACTCCGCCCCCCTCTACGTCGAGGCCGAGTTCATGAACCACCTCACGGGTGAGATCAAGACCCAGACGGTCTTCATGGGCGACTTCCCCCTCATGACGGAGAAGGGCACGTTCATCATCAACGGCACCGAGCGTGTCGTCGTGTCCCAGCTCGTCCGCTCGCCCGGCGTGTACTTCGAGCGCCAGCAGGAGAAGACCTCCGACAAGGACATCTACTCCGCCCGCGTCATCCCGTCCCGCGGAGCCTGGCTCGAGTTCGAGATCGACAAGCGCGACCAGGTCGGTGTCCGCATCGACCGCAAGCGCAAGCAGTCGGTCACCGTGTTCCTGAAGGCCCTCGGCCTCACCAGCGAGCAGATCCTCGAGGAGTTCAAGGGCGTCGCGTCCATCGAGCTCACGCTCGAGAAGGACTCCATCCTCACCAAGGAGGAGGCCCTCAAGGACATCTACCGCAAGCTCCGTCCGGGCGAGCAGGTCGCCGCCGAGGCCGCCCGCGCGCTGCTCGACAACTTCTACTTCAACCCGAAGCGCTACGACCTGGCGAAGGTGGGTCGCTACAAGATCAACCGCAAGCTCGGCATCGACAAGCAGCTCACCGACTCGGTGCTGACGGTCGAGGACATCCTCGCGACCATCAAGTACCTCGTCTCGCTGCACGCCAACGAGACGAAGATGAACGGCACCCGCGACGGCAAGCCCGTCGAGCTCCGCCTCGACGTGGACGACATCGACCACTTCGGCAACCGCCGCATCCGCGCGGTCGGCGAGCTCATCCAGAACCAGGTGCGCACCGGCCTGTCCCGCATGGAGCGCGTCGTCCGCGAGCGCATGACCACGCAGGACATCGAGGCCATCACGCCGCAGACCCTGATCAACGTGCGCCCCGTCGTCGCCGCGATCAAGGAGTTCTTCGGCACGAGCCAGCTGTCGCAGTTCATGGACCAGAACAACCCGCTCGCGGGTCTCACCCACAAGCGCCGCCTCTCGGCGCTCGGCCCGGGTGGTCTGTCCCGTGAGCGCGCCGGCGTCGAGGTCCGCGACGTCCACCCGTCGCACTACGGCCGCATGTGCCCCATCGAGACCCCGGAAGGCCCGAACATCGGCCTGATCGGCTCGCTGGCGTCGTTCGCCCGCATCAACTCGTTCGGCTTCATCGAGACCCCGTACCGTCGCGTCGTCGACGGCGTGGTCACCGACACGATCGACTACCTCACGGCCAGCGAGGAGGACGAGTTCCTCGTCGCCCAGGCCAACGCGCCCCTCACGAAGGACTTCCGCTTCGCGGAGGACCGCGTCCTCGTCCGTCCCAAGGGCGGTGAGGTGGAGCTCGTCGCGAAGGAGAACGTCCACTACATGGACGTCTCCCCGCGCCAGATGGTGTCGGTCGCGACCTCGCTCATCCCGTTCCTCGAGCACGACGACGCGAACCGGGCCCTCATGGGCGCGAACATGCAGCGTCAGGCCGTCCCGCTGCTGCGCAGCGAGAGCCCGCTCGTCGGCACCGGCATGGAGGGCTACGCGGCGATCGACGCCGGCGACGTCCTCACCGCCGACGCCGCGGGTGTCGTCCAGGAGGTGTCGGCCGAGGTCGTCACCATCCAGCTCGACGCGGGCGGCACGCAGACCTACTACCTGCGCAAGTTCGACCGCTCCAACCAGGGCACGAGCTACAACCACCGCGTCCTGGTCTCGGCCGGCGACCGCATCGAGGCCGGCGAGGTCATCGCCGACGGCCCCGCCACGGAGAACGGCGAGCTCGCGCTCGGCAAGAACCTGCTCGTCGCGTTCATGCCGTGGGAGGGCCACAACTTCGAGGACGCCATCATCCTGAGCCAGAACCTGGTCAAGGACGACACCCTCTCCTCCATCCACATCGAGGAGTACGAGGTCGACGCGCGCGACACCAAGCTCGGCAAGGAGGAGATCACCCGCGACCTCCCCAACGTCAGCCCGGAGCTGCTCGCCGACCTCGACGAGCGCGGCATCATCCGCATCGGCGCCGAGGTCCGCCCCGGCGACATCCTCGTGGGCAAGGTCACGCCGAAGGGCGAGACCGAGCTCAGCGCCGAGGAGCGCCTGCTGCGCGCGATCTTCAACGAGAAGAGCCGCGAGGTCCGCGACACGTCCCTGAAGGTGCCCCACGGCGAGCAGGGCACGATCATCGGCGTCAAGGTCTTCGACTCGCAGGACGGCGACGACGAGCTCGGCTCGGGCGTCAACCAGCGCGTCGTGGTGTTCATCGCGCAGAAGCGCAAGATCACCGAGGGCGACAAGCTCGCCGGCCGTCACGGCAACAAGGGCGTCATCTCCAAGATCCTGCCGGTCGAGGACATGCCGTTCCTCGCCGACGGGACCCCGGTCGACGTCATCCTCAACCCGCTCGGCATCCCCGGCCGCATGAACTTCGGCCAGGTCCTGGAGACCCACCTCGGGTGGATCGCCAAGCAGGGCTGGGAGGTCGAGGGCAAGCCGAAGTGGGCCGAGCGCCTGCCCGACCACGCGCGCCAGGCCCCGGCCGGCACGAAGGTCGCCACCCCGGTGTTCGACGGAGCGCTCGAGGAGGAGATCGCCGGCCTGCTCGACTCGACGACGGTCACCCGCGACGGCGACCGCCTCATCGGGTCCAGCGGCAAGACGCGCCTGTTCGACGGCCGCTCCGGCGAGCCGTTCCCCGAGCCCGTCTCGGTCGGCTACATGTACATCCTGAAGCTGCACCACCTGGTGGACGACAAGATCCACGCGCGCTCGACGGGTCCCTACTCGATGATCACGCAGCAGCCCCTGGGCGGTAAGGCCCAGTTCGGCGGCCAGCGGTTCGGCGAGATGGAGGTGTGGGCGCTCGAGGCATACGGAGCGGCCTACGCGCTCCAGGAGCTCCTCACCATCAAGTCGGACGACATCCTCGGCCGCGTGAAGGTGTACGAGGCCATCGTCAAGGGCGAGAACATCCAGGAACCGGGTATCCCCGAGTCCTTCAAGGTCCTGATCAAGGAGATGCAGTCCCTCTGCCTGAACGTCGAGGTCCTCTCGGCGGACGGCCAGGCGGTCAGCCTGCGCGACACGGATGACGAGGTCTTCCGCGCGGCGGAGGAGCTCGGCATCAACATCTCCACCCGCTTCGAGTCGTCCAGCATCGACGACATCTAAGCCCGACACGACTTTCGACTCGAAGCTTTCCAAGGAGAGAAGGAAAATTGCTCGACGTAACAACTTTCGATGAGCTGCGGATCGGCCTGGCCACGGCCGACGACATCCGCCGCTGGTCGCACGGTGAGGTCAAGAAGCCCGAGACCATCAACTACCGCACGCTGAAGCCCGAGAAGGACGGCCTCTTCGGAGAGCAGATCTTCGGACCCAGCCGCGACTGGGAGTGCTCCTGCGGCAAGTACAAGCGGGTGCGCTTCAAGGGCATCGTCTGCGAGCGCTGCGGCGTCGAGGTCACCAAGTCCGCGGTCCGCCGCGAGCGCATGGGCCACATCGAGCTCGCCGCGCCCGTCACGCACATCTGGTACTTCAAGGGCGTCCCGTCGCGCCTCGGCTACCTGCTCGACATGGCGCCGAAGGACCTCGAGAAGGTCATCTACTTCGCCGCCTACATGGTGATCAGCGTGGACGAGGATGCTCGCCACGAGGACATGCCCGGCCTCGAGAACGAGCTCCGGCTCGAGATCAAGACCCTGCAGGACCAGCGCGACAGCCAGATCGCGGAGCGCCTCGGGCGCCTCGAGACCGACCTGGCCGCGCTGGAGGCCGAGGGCGCCAAGAGCGACCAGAAGCGCCGCGCGAAGGACGGCGCCGAGAAGGAGATGGGTCAGACGCGCAAGGCGTTCGACGAGGACATCTCCCGCCTCGAGCGCGTCTGGGAGGAGTTCCGCAGCCTCAAGGTCGGCGAGCTCAAGCCCGAGGACGCCGTCTTCCACGAGCTGCAGGACCGCTTCGGCATCTACTTCGAGGCCCACATGGGCGCCGAGGCGATCCAGAAGCGCCTGGAGGCCTTCGACCTCGAGGCCGAGGGGGAGCTGCTCCGCGAGCAGATCGCCACCGGCAAGGGCCAGAAGAAGATCCGCGCCATCAAGCGCCTGCGCGTCGTCAGCTCCTTCCTCGCCACCGGCAACTCGCCGGCCGCGATGGTGCTGCAGGTCGTCCCGGTCATCCCGCCGGAGCTGCGCCCGATGGTGCAGCTCGACGGCGGACGCTTCGCGACCAGCGACCTGAACGACCTCTACCGCCGCGTCATCAACCGCAACAACCGCCTCCGTCGTCTGCTGGATCTCGGCGCCCCCGAGATCATCGTGAACAACGAGAAGCGCATGCTGCAGGAGGCCGTCGACGCGCTGTTCGACAACGGCCGCCGCGGTCGTCCCGTCACGGGCACCGGCAACCGCGCGCTCAAGTCCCTCAGCGACATGCTGAAGGGCAAGCAGGGCCGGTTCCGCCAGAACCTGCTCGGCAAGCGCGTGGACTACTCGGGCCGCTCGGTCATCATCGTCGGACCGCAGCTCAAGCTGCACCAGTGCGGTCTGCCCAAGCAGATGGCGCTCGAGCTGTTCAAGCCGTTCGTCATCAAGCGCCTGATCGACCTGAGCCACGCCCAGAACATCAAGGCCGCCAAGCGCATGGTCGAGCGCAGCCGCGGACAGGTCTGGGACGTGCTCGAGGAGATCATCCGCGAGCGCCCCGTGCTGCTCAACCGCGCGCCCACGCTCCACCGCCTGGGCATCCAGGCGTTCGAGCCCCAGCTCGTGGAGGGCAAGGCCATCCAGCTGCACCCGCTCGTCTGCGCCGCGTTCAACGCGGACTTCGACGGCGACCAGATGGCCGTCCACCTGCCCCTGTCGGTCGAGGCCCAGGCCGAGGCGCGCATCCTGATGCTCGCCTCGAACAACATCCTCAAGCCGTCGGACGGACGCCCGGTCACCCTGCCCACGCAGGACATGATCATCGGCCTGCACCACCTGACCACCCTCAAGGAGGGCGTCGCCGGTGAGGGTCGCGCGTTCAGCTCGGTGGCCGAGGCCATCCTGGCGAAGGACCAGCTCTCGCTGGACCTCAACGCCAAGGTGCGCATCCGCCTGCACGACCTCTACTTCGCCGAGGGCGAGACGCCCGAGGGCGTCGAGCTCGACGAGAAGGGCAAGACGGTCGGTCCCGTGCTGCTCGAGACCACCCTCGGTCGCGCGCTGTTCAACGAGACCCTGCCGGTCGACTACCCCTACATCGAGGCCGTCGCCGACAAGGGCAAGCTCTCCGAGATCGTCAACGACCTCGCGGAGCGCTACCCCAAGGTCGAGGTCGCCGCGGCGCTCGACCGGATCAAGGACGCGGGCTTCTACTGGGCCACGCGCTCCGGCGTCACGGTCGCGCTCTCCGACGTGCTGACCCCGCCCACCAAGGCGGCCATCCTGTCGGGCTACGAGAAGCAGGCCGCCAAGGTCCAGGGCCAGTTCGAGAAGGGCCTCACGACGAACGCCGAGCGTCGTCAGGAGCTCATCGAGATCTGGAACAAGGCCACGGCCGAGGTCGCGAAGGCGATGGAGGACAACCTCCCCGCCGACAACAACATCAACCGCATGGTGTCCTCCGGGGCACGAGGCAACTGGATGCAGGTCCGCCAGATCGCCGGCATGCGCGGCCTCGTGTCGAACCCGAAGGGCGAGATCATCCCCCGCCCGATCGTCCACTCGTACCGCGAGGGCCTGACGGTGGCGGAGTACTTCATCTCCACCCACGGCGCCCGCAAGGGACTGGCCGACACCGCGCTGCGCACCGCCGACTCCGGGTACCTCACCCGTCGTCTGGTGGACGTGTCGCAGGACGTCATCATCCGCGAGGACGACTGCGGCACCGGCCGTGGCCTCGACCTGCCGATCGCCACCCCGGCGGCGGACGGCACGTCGGTCCGCGACTCCAACGTGGAGAACTCCGTGTACGCCCGCTCGCTGGCCGCCGACGCGGTCAACGAGGCCGGCGAGGTCGTCGCCCCCGCGGGCAGCGACGTCGGCGACGTCATGATCGACCACCTGATCGCGGCCGGCGTGCACGAGATCAAGGTGCGCTCGGTCCTCACGTGCGAGTCCGCCGTCGGCGTGTGCGCGGCCTGCTACGGCCGCTCGCTCGCCACCGGCAAGCTCGTCGACATCGGTGAGGCCGTCGGCATCATCGCGGCCCAGTCGATCGGCGAGCCCGGCACGCAGCTCACGATGCGCACCTTCCACACCGGTGGTGTGGCATCGGCGGACGACATCACGCAGGGTCTGCCCCGCGTGCAGGAGCTCTTCGAGGCACGCACCCCCAAGGGTGCGTCGCCCATCGCGGAGGCCGCCGGTCGCATCACGATCGAGGACACGGATCGCAGCCGCAAGGTGATCCTGACCCCGGACAACGGCGACGAGCCGCACATCTACCCGGTGCTCAAGCGCGCGACCCTCCTCGTCGAGGACGGCCAGCACGTCGAGCTCGGGCAGCAGCTGCACGTCGGCGCCATCGACCCGAAGGAGGTCCTCCGGGTCAAGGGCGTGCGCGAGGTGCAGAAGCACCTCGTGGGCGGTGTCCAGGGCGTCTACCGCTCGCAGGGCGTCCCGATCCACGACAAGCACATCGAGGTCATCGTGCGGCAGATGCTGCGCAAGGTCACGGTCGTCGAGCACGGCGACACCGACCTCCTCCCCGGTGAGCTGGTCGACCGGGCCCGCTACAACGAGGTCAACCGCGCCACGCTGACGGAGGGCAAGAAGACCGCCTCCGCCCGTCAGGAGGTCATGGGCATCACCAAGGCCTCGCTCGCGACCGAGTCGTGGCTGTCGGCCGCGTCCTTCCAGGAGACGACCCGCGTGCTCACGCAGGCCGCCATGGAGGGCAAGTCCGACCCGCTGATGGGCCTCAAGGAGAACGTCATCATCGGCAAGCTGATCCCGGCCGGCACGGGGCTCGCGAAGTACCGCGACGTCACCGTCACCGCGACGGAGGAGGCCAAGGCCGAGCGCTACCCGAACCGCATCTTCACGGATGAGTCGGTGTTCAACGAGTCCGACCTGAGCTTCGTCGACTTCGACAGCTTCAGCTCGGACGACTACACGCCCGGCACCTACAACTAGGACCGCCGGCGCGCGAGCGCACGATGAGAAGGGCCCCGCTCCGGCGGGGCCCTTCCTCGTCCCCGGCCCCTCTCCCGGCCGGCGATACAGTGGGGCGCGTACCGGCGGCCCCGCGCCGGGACCCGAGGAGGCGTCGTGCGGATGCTCGAGGACGTGGTCCTGGCCTGGCGCGCGCACGCCCTCCGCCACGCGACCGAGGCGGCCTCGTCGGCGACCGGGCCGTGCGGATCCTGCGCCGCGTGCGACGCGTCCGCGTTCGCCCAGCACGAGGCGATCCCCCGCGACGCCCCGCACTCCGCCATGCACCCGCTGCTGGCCGCCCTCGAGACGGCCCGCGCCGAGGCCGCCCAGGACGCACGCGAGCGCCTCTACCTCGACTCCCGCGGCCCCGTGTACCGCGACCATCCCTTCGGCATGCCCGCGTTCGTCGACTACGGCGAGCACCACGCGGAGATCCAGCAGGCGGTCGACGCCGCCCTCGCACGCGAGCTGGCGCCTCTCGCGCCCGTCATCCGCCAGGCCCTCGACCGCATCGTGAACCTGCGGCTCGAGGAGCTCGAGGGCGAGATCGGCCCTGTGGGGGAAGGCGACGGCACGGATCCCGAGCCGCTCTTCTGACGGGCGGGTGCGTCGCCGCGCCGACCGGGCGTCATCCGCCGACATGGGAATACCGACGTGGCGTCGGCGTTGAGACCATGGCGGACGGCGCTCCCCGGCAGACCCGGGCATCCCGCCGCCGCTTCCGCATCCCGCACGCGCCGATCCCCCGCGGATCCGCCGAGAACGCAAGGACCCCCATGACCCTCCGCTCCCGCCTCCGTCCCGCACTCGCCCTCACGGGCCTCGTCGCCGTCGCCGCCCTCGGCCTCGCCGGCTGCGCCTCGGGCGACGCGGGCACGGGCGGCGGCACGGGCACCTCCGGCACGCCGGCAGCCGCCTCGAGCCTCTCCGACGTGAAGGCCGCGGGCGAGCTGGTCATCGGCACCGAGGGCACCTACTCGCCGTTCTCCTTCCACGAGGGATCCGGCTCCGGCGCGCTCTCCGGCTACGACGTCGAGGTCGCCACGGCGGTCGCGGGGAAGCTCGGCGTGAAGCCGGTCTTCGAGGAGACCCAGTTCGACGGGATCTTCGCCGGCCTCGAGTCCGGCCGCTGGGACGTCATCGCGAACCAGATCTCCATCACCGACGACCGGAAGAAGGCCTACGACTTCTCCGAGCCGTACACGGTGTCGCCGGGCGTGATCATCGTGAAGGGCTCGGACTCCGGCATCTCCTCGTTCACCGACCTCGCCGGCAAGACCACCGCGCAGTCGCTCACCAGCAACTGGAACGAGCTCGCCACGAAGAGCGGCGCCAAGGTGGAGGCCGTCGAGGGCTTCGCGCAGGCCGTCGCGCTCCTCCAGCAGGGCCGGGTCGACGCGACGATCAACGACCGCCTCACGCTCCTCGACTACCAGAAGCAGCAGGGCGCCTCCGACCTGCAGGTCGCCGCCGAGACCGACGACCCGTCGCTCAGCGCGCTCGTCTTCCGCAAGGGCAGCGACGACCTCGTCACCGCGGTCGACCAGGCCCTCGCCGACCTGCGCGCCGACGGCACGCTCGCGCAGATCTCCGAGAAGTACTTCGGCGCGGACGTCTCCCAGTAGCCGCCCGCGTACGCTGACGGTCGAGGACGGGACGAGGGGGACGCATGTCGAGGGAGTGGGAGCTGATCCTGTCGTCCTTCGGGCCGCTCGCGCTCGAGACGATCCGCGGCACCATCCCGCTCGCGCTCGTCACGTTCGTCCTCGGGCTCGTGATCGCGCTGGGCATCGCGCTGATGCGCCTCTACGGCAACCGCGTGGTCTCCGCGATCGCCCGGTTCTACATCTCCGTCGTGCGGGGCACGCCGCTGCTGGTGCAGCTCTTCGTCATCTTCTACGGCCTCCCGGCCATCGGCGTCGTGCTGCCGCCGTGGCCGAGCGCGGTCATCGCCCTGTCGGTGAACGTCGGCGGGTACGCCGCCGAGATCATCCGGGCGTCGATCCTCTCCGTGCCCCGCGGGCAGTGGGAGGCGGGCCACACCATCGGCATGTCCCGGGCCATGACGCTGCGGCGCGTCATCGTGCCGCAGGCCGCGCGTGTGTCCGTGCCGCCGCTGTCGAACACCTTCATCAGCCTCGTGAAGGACACGTCCCTCACCTCGACCATCCTCGTGACCGAGCTCTTCCGGCAGTCGCAGCAGATCGCGGCCGTCACGGGCGAGTTCATGATCCTCTACCTCGAGGCCGCGCTGATCTACTGGCTCGTCTGCCTCGTGCTGTCGTTCGCGCAGACCCGCCTCGAGAGGAGGCTCGACCGGTATGTCGCCCACTGATCCCGCGCCCGTGGCGCCCCGTGCGCCCGGAGAGCCCGTCCTCACCGTCCGGGGGCTCCGCAAGTCGTTCGGCGACAACGAGGTCCTCCGCTCCATCGACCTCGAGGTGCGCCGCGGCGGCGTGACCGCGCTCATCGGCCCGAGCGGATCCGGCAAGACCACCGTCCTCCGCTCGCTCAACGGCCTCGAGGTGCCCGAGGCCGGCGTCGTCGAGGTGGCGGCCGCCGACGCCGACTCGCGCGCCGGCACCACGGGCCCGCTCCGCGTGGACTTCGGCGCGAAGCCGCGGAACCGCGAGCTCCTCGCCCTCCGCGACCGCTCCGCGATGGTCTTCCAGCAGTACAACCTGTTCCCGCACCGGACGGTGCTGGAGAACGTCATCGAGGGTCCTGTCCACGTGCAGCGCCGGCCCGTGGCCGAGGCGACGCGCGAGGCGGAGGAGCTGCTCGCGCGCGTCGGCCTCGCCGACAAACGCGACCAGCACCCGTTCCAGCTCTCCGGCGGCCAGCAGCAGCGCGTGGGCATCGTGCGCGCGCTCGCGCTGCGGCCGCAGATCCTGCTCTTCGACGAGCCGACGTCCGCGCTCGACCCGGAGCTCGTGGGCGAGGTGCTGAGCGTGATCAAGGAGCTCGCCGACGAGTCCTGGACGATGGTGATCGTGACGCACGAGCTCGCGTTCGCCCGGCAGGTCGCGGACGAGGTCGTCTTCATGGACGGCGGGGTCGTGGTCGAGCGCGGGCATCCGTCGCAGCTGCTCCAGCACCCGGCCGAGGAGCGCACGCGGCGCTTCCTCCAGCGCCTCCTCGAGCCGTTCTAGGCCCCCTGTCCGTTCTGGCCGATCCCCGGCACGCCGCCCGGGTGCGCGGCCCGCGCCGAGGTAGGTTCGTGCCATGACCGACGACAGGCCCGCCCCGCACCGACAGCCCGACGAGGCCGACCAGCCGCGGGACGCCCGCCCCGCCGACGAGTCGACGGCCGCCGCCTTCGACGACGGCCCCGCCGACCGCACGGTCGACGACGCCCGCGCCGACAACACCTCGACCTTCGACGAGACGGCCTTCGCCGCCCCGGTCGACGAGGACCACGAGTCCCGCGAGGCACGCGAGCGCGAGTCCCGCGAGGCGGAGGCCCGCATCGCCGAGGCCCGCGAGCGCGATGCCCGGGAGCGCGAGTCCCGCGAGGTCGAGGCGCGCGAGGCGGAGGCGCGCCAGCGCGACGTCGAGGAGCGGGAGCGCCGCGAGCGCGAGGCCCGCGAGGCCGACGCCCGCGAGCGCGACGAGCGCGACCGCCGGGCCCGCGACGAGGAGACGGCGCGCCAGTCGCAGCCCATCTACGTCCAGGCGCCGACCCCGCCGGAGAAGCGCGGCAACCGCGGCTTCGGCGTGCTCATCGCCGTCGTCGCCGGCATCCTCTTCGCCCTGCTCTTCTCGCTCGGCGCAGCGCTCCTCGGCTCGGTCCGCGACCCGAACGCGTTCGGCGACTCCTTCACGCGCTACATCTCGTCGCCCGTCTTCTACGTCCCGGCGATCGCGTTCCTCGTCCTGTTCGTCCTGTTGACGCTCCTCGTGAACCGCGGCGGCTGGTGGGCGTTCGTCCTCGGCGGCCTGCCGATGGCGATCCTCGTCTACGTCGCCTACGTCGCGACGCGCCTCCTGCAGAACGACGTGCTCGCCCTGGCGCCGTCCGAGCAGGCGCTCGTGCTGCAGCGCATCGTGACCTTCCCCGACGGGATCCTCGCGGGCCTGCTCGCGCGCGAGCTCATCACCTGGTTCGGCCTCGGCATCAGCGCCCGCGGTCGCCGCGTGAAGGCCAAGAACACCGAGGCGCGCGCCGAGTACGACCGCAAGCTGCAGGAGCAGCCGGACCACCGCTGACGCGTGACAGGCTGGGGGAGTGATCCCCCTCCTGGCCGCCGTGATGCACGTCGCGCTCGTCGTCTGCCTCTTCGGCTTCGTCGCCCTGTTCGGAGGCGACGACGTGATCCCCGAGCGGGATGCCGGCGTGCTGCTCGGCCCGGTCATGGTGGTCTCGGCCACCCTCGTCTTCGCCGGCGGGCTGATCCGCACGACGCGGGAGGCCGACCGCGAGCGCCGGATCCCGGCGGCCGGGGTGCTCGGCTGGGCTGCGGCGTCGTGGCTGGCCTACGGGATCCTCGGCGGCGCGCTCTACCTCCTCGGCGGGGCCGACGCGTTCGCGAGCCTCGCGTTCGCCGGGCGGCATCTGGTGGATCCGTTCGGGATCGCCGTGCTCGGGGTATCCGCGCTCCTCGGCCTCGGGGCCGTGGCCTTGGCCGCTCGGGGCCCCTCGTCCACCGTTTGACCGGCGAGTCGCGGAACTGTATCGTTGCGGGGGTGTGCGCTCAGGCGTGCGCTCGTGTCGTGCCGTGAAGTCGGGGCGCCCGAGCCGGCCATACGCGCACCGTCCAGGGTTCGGTCATTCGGCCGGCCCCCACGGCATACCCGCCGGCGCCTCCCACTCCCGTGGTCGGCGGACGCGCGGGTCCAGTTGAACTCGATCCCGTCCGCGGGCGTCGAATGCTGACCATCAACCCGCTGTCACCGTGCAGCATCGAGGAGTCCCGTAGTGCCAACCATCCAGCAGCTGGTCCGCAAGGGCCGCACGCCCAAGGTCGTCAAGACCAAGGCGCCCGCCCTGAAGGCCAACCCGCAGCAGCGCGGCGTCTGCACCCGCGTGTACACGACCACGCCGAAGAAGCCGAACTCGGCTCTCCGCAAGGTCGCCCGCGTCAAGCTCAGCAACGGCCAGGAGGTGACGGCCTACATCCCCGGTGAGGGCCACAACCTGCAGGAGCACTCCATGGTGCTCGTCCGCGGCGGTCGCGTGAAGGACCTCCCCGGCGTGCGCTACAAGATCGTCCGCGGCGCGCTCGACACCCAGGCCGTGAAGAACCGCAAGCAGGCTCGCAGCCGGTACGGCGCGAAGATGGAGAAGAAGTAATGCCTCGCAAGGGTCCCGCCCCCAAGCGCCCTGTCGTCGCAGATCCCGTCTACGGTGCGCCGATCGTCAGCCAGCTCGTCAACAAGATCCTGCTCGACGGCAAGAAGGGCCTCGCCGAGAAGATCGTGTACGACGCCCTCGCCGGCGTCGCCGCCAAGAACGGCCAGGACGCCGTCGTCACGCTGAAGAAGGCGCTCGACAACGTCCGTCCGGCCCTCGAGGTGCGTTCGCGCCGCGTGGGTGGCTCCACCTACCAGGTGCCGATCGAGGTCAAGCCGCACCGCGCGAACACCCTCGCGCTCCGCTGGCTCACGACGTACGCCAAGTCGCGTCGCGAGAAGACCATGACCGAGCGTCTCACCAACGAGATCCTCGACGCATCCAACGGCCTCGGTGCCGCGGTCAAGCGCCGCGAGGACACCCACAAGATGGCCGAGTCGAACAAGGCCTTCGCGCACTACCGCTGGTAGTCGTTCACCTCGTTCGACAGCACCACCAACCCCTTTCGGAGGAACCTGTGGCACAGGACGTGCTCACCGACCTGAACAAGGTCCGCAACATCGGCATCATGGCTCACATCGATGCCGGCAAGACCACCACCACCGAGCGCATCCTGTTCTACACGGGCATCACTCACAAGATCGGCGAGGTCCACGACGGCGCCGCCACGATGGACTGGATGGCCCAGGAGCAGGAGCGCGGCATCACGATCACGTCCGCCGCGACGACGTGCTTCTGGAACAAGAACCAGATCAACATCATCGACACCCCCGGGCACGTCGACTTCACCGTCGAGGTGGAGCGTTCGCTCCGCGTCCTCGACGGCGCGGTCGCCGTGTTCGACGGCAAGGAGGGCGTCGAGCCCCAGTCCGAGACGGTGTGGCGCCAGGCCGACAAGTACGACGTGCCGCGCATCTGCTTCGTCAACAAGATGGACAAGCTCGGTGCGGACTTCTACTTCACGGTCGACACCATCGTGAACCGCCTCGGCGCCAAGCCGCTGGTCATCCAGCTGCCCATCGGCGCCGAGAGCGGCTTCGAGGGCGTCATCGACCTGGTCGAGATGCGCGCGCTCACGTGGCGCGGCGACTCCAAGGGAGACGTCGAGCTCGGTGCGAAGTACGAGATCGAGGAGATCCCCGCGGACCTGAAGGACAAGGCGGACGAGTACCGGGCCAAGCTGCTCGAGACCGTCGCCGAGACCGACGACGCGCTGCTCGAGAAGTACTTCGGCGGCGAGGAGCTGACGGTGGCGGAGATCAAGGCCGCCATCCGCAAGCTCACCGTCAACAGCGAGATCTACCCCGTGCTGTGCGGCTCCGCGTTCAAGAACCGCGGCGTCCAGCCGATGCTCGACGCGGTGATCGACTACCTCCCCAGCCCGCTCGACGTGCCCCCCATGGAGGGCCACGACGTGCGCGACGAGGAGAAGATCATCATCCGCAAGCCCGACGCGACCGAGCCGTTCTCGGCTCTCGCGTTCAAGGTCGCGGTGCACCCGTTCTTCGGCCGCCTCACGTACGTCCGGGTCTACTCGGGCACCATCGCGGGCGGCTCGCAGGTCATCAACTCGACCAAGGGCAAGAAGGAGCGCATCGGCAAGATCTTCCAGATGCACTCCAACAAGGAGAACCCGGTCGACTCGGTCACCGCCGGTCACATCTACGCGGTCATCGGCCTCAAGGACACGACCACGGGCGACACGCTCTGCGACCCGAGCGAGCAGATCGTGCTCGAGTCCATGACGTTCCCCGAGCCCGTCATCGAGGTCGCGATCGAGCCGAAGACGAAGGCCGACCAGGAGAAGCTGGGTGTCGCCATCCAGAAGCTCGCCGAGGAGGACCCGACCTTCCGCACCGAGCAGAACCAGGAGACCGGTCAGACGGTCATCAAGGGCATGGGCGAGCTCCACCTCGACATCCTGGTCGACCGCATGAAGCGCGAGTTCAACGTCGAGGCGAACGTGGGCAAGCCGCAGGTCGCGTACCGCGAGACCATCCGCGGCACGGTCGACAAGCACGACTTCACCCACAAGAAGCAGACGGGTGGATCGGGCCAGTTCGCCAAGATCCAGATCAAGATCGAGCCCATGGAGGTGACCGCGGAGAAGACCTACGAGTTCGACAACAAGGTCACCGGCGGTCGCGTCCCGCGGGAGTACATCCCCTCGGTCGACGCGGGCATCCAGGACGCGCTCCAGGTCGGCGTCCTCGCCGGCTACCCGATGGTCGGCGTGAAGGCGACGCTGCTCGACGGCGCCGCGCACGACGTCGACTCCTCGGAGATGGCGTTCAAGATCGCCGGCTCGATGGCCTTCAAGGAGGCCGCGCGCAAGGCGAAGCCCGTGCTGCTCGAGCCGCTCATGGCCGTCGAGGTCCGCACGCCCGAGGAGTACATGGGCGACGTCATCGGCGACCTGAACTCGCGGCGCGGGCAGATCCAGGCGATGGAGGACGCCAGCGGTGTGAAGGTCATCACCGCGAACGTCCCCCTGTCGGAGATGTTCGGCTACGTCGGCGACCTGAGGAGCAAGACCTCGGGCCGCGCGGTGTACTCGATGAGCTTCGGCAGCTACGCCGAGGTCCCGAAGGCTGTCGCCGACGAGATCGTCCAGAAGAACAAGGGCGAGTAGCCCTCCAGTTCGAGCGGCATCCGCCGTTTCAGTACCATAAGCAAGATCTCCAACACGCAGGGCGTCCGGGAACACCGGACGCCCCGCAACCGAGTCCTGAGGAGGACCCACAGTGGGTAAGGCCAAGTTCGAGCGGACCAAGCCGCACGTCAACATCGGAACGATCGGTCACGTCGACCACGGCAAGACGACGCTGACGGCAGCGATCTCCAAGGTCCTGGCGGACAAGTACCCGTCGGCGACCAACGTGCAGCGCGACTTCGCGTCCATCGACTCCGCTCCCGAGGAGCGCCAGCGTGGCATCACGATCAACATCTCGCACGTCGAGTACGAGACGCCCAAGCGTCACTACGCTCACGTCGACGCCCCGGGTCACGCTGACTACATCAAGAACATGATCACGGGCGCGGCGCAGATGGACGGCGCGATCCTCGTGGTCGCCGCCACCGACGGCCCCATGGCCCAGACGCGCGAGCACGTGCTGCTCGCGAAGCAGGTCGGCGTGCCGTACCTGCTCGTCGCGCTCAACAAGTCCGACATGGTCGACGACGAGGAGATCCTCGAGCTCGTCGAGCTCGAGGTCCGCGAGCTGCTCTCCAGCCAGGACTTCGACGGCGACAACGCCCCCGTCGTCCAGGTCTCCGGCCTCAAGGCGCTCGAGGGCGACGAGAAGTGGGTCGAGCAGATCGTCAAGCTCATGGACGCGGTCGACGAGTCCATCCCGGAGCCCGTCCGCGACAAGGACAAGCCGTTCCTCATGCCCGTCGAGGACGTCTTCACGATCACCGGTCGTGGAACCGTCGTCACGGGTCGCGCCGAGCGCGGCACGCTGGCCATCAACTCGGACGTCGAGATCGTGGGCATCCGTCCCACCGTCAAGACCACCGTCACGGGCATCGAGATGTTCCACAAGCAGCTCGACGAGGCCTGGGCCGGCGAGAACTGCGGTCTCCTGCTCCGCGGCACCAAGCGCGAGGACGTCGAGCGCGGCCAGGTCATCGTCAAGCCGGGTTCGGTCACGCCGCACACCGACTTCGAGGGCACCGCGTACATCCTCTCCAAGGAGGAGGGCGGGCGTCACAACCCGTTCTACGCGAACTACCGCCCGCAGTTCTACTTCCGCACCACCGACGTCACCGGCGTCATCACGCTGCCCGAGGGCACCGAGATGGTCATGCCCGGCGACACCACCGACATGAACGTCGCGCTGATCCAGCCGATCGCCATGGAGGAGGGCCTCGGCTTCGCCATCCGCGAGGGTGGCCGCACCGTCGGCGCCGGCACGGTCACGAAGATCATCAAGTAGCACCCCGCACCACCAGCACCACCTCCGACAGGGTCGGGCCGTCATGGCCCGGCCCTGTCGGCCGTTAACCGGCGACGGAGATCACGGGCTCCTGCGGATGGGGGCGCCTGATCGATCGTGGGCTAACGAACGGTGTCCCGGCGCGTAGGTTCGAGGGATGGTCAGACTCCGGCGCAGCGACGCCACCGGCAAGGGCTACACGCGCAAGCGCTCCGGCACGGGCTGGACCTACCTCGACTCCGACGGGAACCGCGTCACCGACCGGGCGCTGCGGGCGCGCATGGAGCACCTCGGCATCCCGCCCGCGTGGACCGACGTGTGGATCGCGCCGTACGAGAACGGGCACGTGCAGGCCACGGGAATGGACAGCGCGGGCCGACGGCAGTACATCTACCACCCGACCTGGCGCGAGCAGAAGGACCGGATCAAGTTCGACCGCGCCCTGCAGCTCGCCGAGTCGCTCCCGGCCGCGCGCCGCCAGGTCACGATGCACCTCCGTCAGGACGGCTTCACGCGCGAGCGCGCGCTGGCCGCCGGCTTCCGGATGCTCGACACGGGCAGCCTCCGGGTGGGCAGCGAGCGCTACACGGAGTCGAACGGCAGCCACGGGCTGTCCACGCTCCTCTGCTCGCACGTGACGATCCACGGTGACACCGTCCACCTCGAGTTCCCCGCGAAGAGCGGGCAGGAGTGGTCGAGCGACATCCGGGACGCCGACCTCGTGAAGGCCATCCGGGGCCTCAAGCGCCGCGGCCCGAACGCGCGGCTGCTGGCCTACGAGGACGGCCGCACGTGGCACCCGCTGGGGGCCGCGGACATCAACGACTACGTGCGCGAGCGGACGGGCGGCGAGTTCACCGCGAAGGACTTCCGCACCCTGCACGGCACGGTCGCCGCGGCGATCAGCCTCGCGAAGCACGGGCCGGAGCCGACCAAGGGCAAGCGGCAGCGGGCGCTCGCGCAGGCCTACCGCGACGCGGCGGAGGTGCTGAGCAACACCCCGACCATCGCGAAGAACAGCTACGTGGACCCGCGTCTCGTCGACGAGTACGTGCACGGCCGGACCATCGATCCGCAGCGCACCGCGTCGGGCGAGACGGAGCTCCGGGTGCTGCTGTTCCGGTGACCCGACGGCGGTCGGGAGCCGGCTGGGCGGAGGCGGCGTGAGGCCCGGAATCACGGGGGAGCGGGCGCGACACGCCCGGGTTGCACGCATGGCCGGACTGTGACAAACTCGTCTAGTTCAACATTCCGGTGCACGCCGCCCTGCGCGCGAGACACCGGATCACTGCCAGGCAGTGCATAGCCGCCCGGAGCGCACGTCGCTCCCTGGGCAGGTTAGGCCGCGGGCAGCAGAGCAGAGGCACACGACACCCACCGGATGAGCACCGCTCGTCCGCGCCCGCATGCGGGCGGGTGCACGAGCTGCCCGAGGCCGCGTCCCACGATGCGCGCCCGGGTGCACCACGGATCGGCGCGCCACGAGGCGCACCGCTCCGAGCGAGGGACACACGCGTCCAATACGGTCCGAGGCCGCATGACGCACGAAAGAGAGAGAGTCACGCATGGCGGGACAGAAGATCCGCATCCGACTTAAGTCGTACGACCACTCGGTCATCGACTCCTCGGCCCGGAAGATCGTCGACACGGTGACCCGCGCGGGCGCCACGGTCGTCGGCCCGGTGCCGCTGCCCACGGAGAAGAACGTGATCTGCGTGATCCGTTCCCCCCACAAGTACAAGGACAGCCGCGAGCACTTCGAGATGCGCACGCACAAGCGTCTGATCGACATCGTCGACCCGACGCCGAAGGCGGTCGACTCGCTCATGCGACTCGACCTCCCGGCCGACGTCAACATCGAGATCAAGCTCTAAGGGAACCCATGTCTACCGCTAACAGGACTTTCACCGGTCTGCTCGGCACGAAGCTGGGCATGACGCAGGTGTGGGACGAGAACAACAAGCTCATCCCCGTGACCGTCGTCCAGATCACCCCGAACGTCGTCACCCAGGTGCGCACGCCCGAGGTCGACGGCTACGGCGCGATCCAGATCGCCTACGGCCAGATCGACCCGCGCAAGGCCGACAAGCCGAGCACCGGCCACTTCGACAAGGCCGGCGTCACGCCGCGCCGCCACCTCACCGAGGTCCGCACCGCCGACTTCGCCGAGTACACGCTCGGCCAGGAGATCACGGTCGGCGTTTTCGAGGTCGGCGCCAAGGTCGACGTCGTCGGCACCAGCAAGGGCAAGGGCTTCGCCGGCGTCATGAAGCGCCACAACTTCCGGGGCGACAACGCCTCGCACGGTGCGCACCGCAACCACCGCAAGGCCGGCTCCATCGGCGCCTCCTCGACCCCCAGCCGTGTCTTCAAGGGCATGCGCATGGCCGGTCGCATGGGCGGCGAGCGCGTCACCGTGCTGAACCTCGTCGTCCACAGCGTGGACGCCGAGAAGGGCCTCCTGCTCGTCAAGGGCGCAGTGCCCGGCGCGCGTGGCCGCATCGTCTTCGTCCGCAACGCAGTGAAGGGGAAGTAGTCATGGCTACCGACACCCAGCTCGACGTCCTCGACGCGACCGGTGCAGTCACCGGCTCCGTCGACCTGCCCGCGTCGATCTTCGACGTGCAGACCAACGTCCCGCTCATCCACCAGGTCGTCGTCGCCCAGCTCGCCGCGGCGCGCCAGGGAACGCACAAGACCAAGGGCCGCGGCGAGGTCTCCGGCGCCGGCCGCAAGCCGTTCAAGCAGAAGGGCACCGGCCGCGCTCGTCAGGGCTCCATCCGCGCGCCCCAGATGACCGGCGGTGGCATCGTCCACGGCCCGACGCCCCGCAGCTACGCGCAGCGCACCCCCAAGAAGATGATCGCCGCGGCTCTCCTCGGCGCCCTCTCCGACCGCGCGCGCGGCGCCCGCCTCCACGTCATCGAGAGCCTCTCCGCCGGAGACGTCCCCTCGACGAAGACCGTGGTCGCGCTGCTCGAGGGCATCGCCACGAGCAAGCACGTGCTCATCGTCCTGGAGCGCACCGACGAGGTCAGCCTCCGCAGCGTGCGCAACATCCCGACGGTCCACGTGCTGTCCTACGACCAGCTCAACGCGTACGACGTGCTCGTGAGCGACGACATCGTCTTCACGAAGGGCGCGTTCGACGCGTTCGTCGAGTCGAAGACGGCCAAGGAAGAGGTTGCCGCATGAGCGCCACCCAGAAGGACCCCCGCGACATCATCATCGCGCCGGTCGTCTCCGAGAAGAGCTACGGCCTGATCGACCAGGGCAAGTACACGTTCATCGTGGACCCCCGCTCGAACAAGACGGAGATCAAGCTCGCGATCGAGAAGATCTTCGGCGTGCAGGTGGCGTCGGTCAACACGCTCAACAAGCAGGGCAAGACCCGCCGGACCAAGTTCGGGATGGGCAAGCGCAAGGACACCAAGCGCGCCATCGTCTCCCTCAAGTCGGGCTCCATCGACATCTTCACGACCGTCGGCTGAGACCGGGACTAGGAAAACACCAATGGCCATTCGCAAGTACAAGCCCACGACCCCGGGTCGTCGCGGTTCGTCCGTCGCCGACTTCGTGGAGATCACGCGCTCGACGCCCGAGAAGTCGCTGCTGCGCCCCCTCTCCAAGACCGGTGGACGCAACAACCAGGGCCGCATCACCACGCGTCACATCGGTGGCGGCCACAAGCGCCAGTACCGGGTCATCGACTTCAAGCGCAACGACAAGGACGGCGTCCTCGCCACCGTCGCGCACATCGAGTACGACCCCAACCGCACGGCGCGCATCGCGCTCCTGCACTTCATCGACGGCACGAAGCGCTACATCCTCGCGCCGAACAAGCTGCAGCAGGGCGACAAGATCGAGTCCGGCGCCCTGGCCGACATCAAGCCGGGCAACAACCTGCCGCTGCGCAACATCCCGACGGGTACCGTCATCCACGCCATCGAGCTCCGCCCCGGTGGCGGCGCGAAGATGGCCCGCTCCGCCGGCGCCTCCGTGCGCCTGGTGGCGAAGGACGGCCCCTACGCCCAGCTGCGCCTGCCCTCCGGCGAGATCCGGAACGTCGATGCGCGCTGCCGCGCGACCATCGGCGAGGTCGGCAACGCCGAGCAGTCGAACATCAACTGGGGCAAGGCCGGCCGCATGCGCTGGAAGGGCGTCCGCCCGACCGTCCGCGGTGTCGCCATGAACCCGGTCGACCACCCGCACGGTGGTGGTGAGGGCAAGACCTCCGGTGGACGCCACCCGGTCAGCCCGTGGGGCCAGAAGGAAGGCCGCACGCGCCACATCAACAAGCCCAGCGACAAGCTCATCGTTCGCCGCCGCAACGCCGGCAAGAAGCGCAAGTAGGAGTTGTAGAAGATGCCACGCAGTCTGAAGAAGGGCCCCTTCGTCGACGACCACCTGCTCCGCAAGGTGATCTCGGCGAACGAGGCCAGCAGCAAGAACGTGATCAAGACCTGGTCGCGCCGATCGATGATCATCCCGGCGATGCTGGGTCACACCATCGCGGTGCACGACGGTCGCAAGCACACCCCGGTGTTCATCACCGAGTCGATGGTGGGCCACAAGCTCGGCGAGTTCGCTCTCACGCGCACCTTCCGCGGCCACGTGAAGGACGACAAGAAGGGTCGTCGTCGCTAACGCGGCGACGAGAAGGAGGAGAGAAATGGTGGAGTCGATCGCACGCGTGCGTCACATCCGCGTCACCCCCCAGAAGGCCCGTCGTGTCGTGGACATGATCCGCGGGAAGCAGGCCGAGGAGGCCCTGGCCATCCTGAAGTTCGCGCCCCAGGGCGCGAGCGAGCCGGTGTACAAGCTGGTGGCCTCGGCCATGGCGAACGCGCGGGTCAAGGCCGACGCGTCCAACAGCTTCCTGGCCGAGCAGGACCTCTACATCGCCAAGGCGTTCGTGGACGAGGGCACCACCCTCAAGCGGTTCCAGCCGCGCGCACAGGGTCGCGCATTCCGTATCAACAAGCGCACCAGCCACATCACGGTCGTCCTCGCGACGCCGGATGAGGCGGACGTGGCGACGACCACGAAGAAGGCGAGCAAGTAATGGGACAGAAGGTCAACCCGTACGGGTTCCGTCTCGGGATCACCACCGACCACGTGTCGCGCTGGTTCTCGGACAGCACGAAGAAGGGGCAGCGTTACAGCGACTACGTCGCCGAGGACGTGCGCATCCGCACCATGCTCAAGACGAGCCTCGACCGCGCCGGTGTGGCGCGCATCGAGATCGAGCGCACCCGTGACCGCGTCCGCGTGGACATCTACACGGCGCGCCCGGGCATCGTCATCGGACGCCGCGGCGTCGAGGCCGAGCGCATCCGCGCCGACCTCGAGAAGCTCACGGGCAAGCAGATCCAGCTCAACATCCTCGAGGTGAAGAACCCCGAGGCCGAGGCTCAGCTGGTCGCCCAGGGCATCGCCGAGCAGCTGGCGGGTCGCGTGGCCTTCCGCCGCGCGATGCGCAAGGGCCTGCAGGGCGCGCAGCGCGCCGGCGCCAAGGGCGTCCGCATCCAGGTGTCCGGCCGTCTCGGCGGCGCCGAGATGAGCCGGTCGGAGTTCTACCGCGAGGGCCGCGTGCCGCTGCACACCCTCCGCGCGAACATCGACTACGGCTTCTACGAGGCCCGCACCTCCTTCGGCCGCATCGGCGTGAAGGTCTGGGTCTACAAGGGCGACATCACGAACAAGGATCTCGCTCGCGAGCAGGCGAACCAGAAGTCGTCCCGCCCCGAGCGCCGTAACGACCGTTCCGACGGTCGGACCGGGGACCGCCGCACCAACGCGCCGCGCACCGCGCCGGCCGCCGAGGCAGCGCCGGTCGCCGCAGCAGGAGTTGAGGCGTAACCATGTTGATCCCCCGCAAGCTCAAGCACCGCAAGCAGCACCACCCGGGTCGAACCGGTCACGCGACGGGCGGCACCGTGGTGTCGTTCGGCGAGTACGGCATCCAGGCCCTCACGCCCGCCTACGTCACGAACCGGCAGATCGAGTCCGCTCGAATCGCCATGACGCGTCACGTCAAGCGCGGCGGCAAGGTGTACATCAACATCTTCCCCGACCGCCCGATCACCAAGAAGCCCGCCGAGACCCGCATGGGTTCCGGCAAGGGCTCGGTCGAATGGTGGGTCGCGAACGTCAAGCCGGGCCGCGTGCTCTTCGAGCTCTCCGGAGTCGACGAGGTCACGGCGCGCGAGGCGCTCACCCGGGCCATCCACAAGCTGCCCCTCAAGGCACGCATCATCAAGCGCGAGGAAGGCGACGCATAATGGCGATCGGTTCCAAGGAGCTCGCCCCCGTCGAGCTGGACACTTTCGAGGACGAGCGACTCGTCGAAGAGCTGAAGAAGGCCAAGGAGGAGCTGTTCAACCTGCGCTTCCAGTCGGCCACCGGTCAGCTCGACAGCCACGGCCGCCTGCGCGCCGTCAAGCGCGACATCGCTCGGATCTACACGGTCATCCGCGAGCGCGAGCTGGGCATCCGTCCCACGCCCGCCCCCGTCGAGGTCCCCGAGAAGCCCGAGAAGAAGAAGGCGACGAAGAAGGCCGCGAAGGCCGACGACGCCGCCGTCACCGAGAAGGCTGAGGAGGCTTGATCATGGCGAACGCCGAAGAGAAGAACACGGCTGACACCGCGACGGTCGACCGCGGCTACCGCAAGTCGCGTCGTGGCTACGTCACCAGCGACAAGATGGACAAGACCATCGTCGTCGAGGTCGAGGACCGCGTGAAGCACCCGCTGTACGGCAAGGTCATCCGCCGCACCTCCAAGGTCAAGGCGCACGACGAGGCGAACACCGCCGGCATCGGCGACCTGGTCCTGATCAACGAGACCCGTCCCCTCAGCGCCTCCAAGCGCTGGCGCCTGGTCGAGATCCTCGAGAAGGCCAAGTAGCCCCGGCTGCTTGGATGAAGGAGCAACAGTGATTCAGCAGGAATCCCGCCTGAAGATCGCCGACAACACCGGTGCCAAGGAGATCTTGACCATCCGCGTGCTCGGTGGCTCGGGTCGTCGCTACGCCGGACTCGGGGATGTCATCGTCGCGACCGTCAAGGACGCGATCCCCGGCGGCAACGTCAAGAAGGGCGAGGTCGTCAAGGCGGTCATCGTCCGCACCAAGAAGGAGACGCGCCGTCCCGACGGCTCGTACATCAAGTTCGACGAGAACGCGGCCGTCATCCTGAACAGCAACGGGGAGCCCCGCGGCACCCGCATCTTCGGACCGGTGGGCCGCGAGCTCCGGGACAAGAAGTTCATGAAGATCATCTCGCTGGCACCGGAGGTCATTTAGTCATGGCGAACATCAAGAAGGGTGACCTCGTGCAGGTCATCACGGGTCGCACGCAGGCCAAGGGCGGCGACCGGGGCAAGCAGGGCAAGGTCCTGTCCGTCCTGGTCGAGCGCAACCGCGTCGTCGTCGAGGGCGTGAACTTCGTCACGAAGCACGTCCGCGTCGGCCAGACGCAGCGCGGCTCCAAGACGGGCGGCATCGAGACCGTCGAGGCGCCCATCCACATCTCCAACGTCGCGCTCGTCGACCCCGAGTCCAAGAAGCCCACGCGAGTCGGCTTCCGGACCGAGACGGTCGAGAAGGACGGGGTCTCCAAGACCGTCCGCGTGCGCTACGCCAAGAAGTCAGGTAAGGACCTCTAGCAATGACCGACACCGCCACCGCTGGCACGGCCGAGAGCACGCCGCTCCCGCGCCTCAAGCAGAAGTACCGCTCCGAGATCGTCAGCCAGCTGACCGCTGATCTCGGCTTCACGAACGTGCACCAGGTGCCCGGGCTCACGAAGATCGTCGTGAACATGGGCGTCGGCGACGCGGCCCGTGACGGCAAGATCATCGACGGCGCGGTCGCCGACCTCACCAAGATCACCGGCCAGAAGCCGCAGGTCACGAAGGCCCGCAAGTCGATCGCCCAGTTCAAGCTGCGTGAGGGCCAGGCCATCGGCACCCACGTGACGCTGCGCGGCGACCGCATGTGGGAGTTCCTCGACCGCCTGCTGTCCCTCGCCCTGCCGCGCATCCGCGACTTCCGCGGGCTCAGCCCGAAGCAGTTCGACGGCAACGGCAACTACACGTTCGGCCTCAACGAGCAGAGCATGTTCCACGAGATCGACCAGGACCGCATCGACCGGGTCCGCGGCATGGACATCACGGTCGTCACGACCGCTCGGACGGACGACGAGGGACGCGCGCTGCTCAAGGCGCTCGGCTTCCCGTTCCAGACGCCCGAGAACACGCCGTAGCCTCTTCGGAGACGCAGCACCAGCTCCACCGCACGACCAGCACCACCGCACGATCGGCGCCGGGCACCTCCGCCCGGCGCCGCCACCACCACAGGTCGTCATCCGTGTCCGGATGAACGAAACCAGGCGAGAGAGGCACCACCAGATATGACAATGACCGACCCGGTCGCTGACATGCTGACCCGACTCCGGAACGCGAACTCCGCGCACCACGACACGGTCTCCATGCCGCACTCCAAGCTCAAGTCGCACATCGCCGACATCCTCAAGTCCGAGGGCTTCATCGCCGGCTGGGACGTCGCGGACGCCCGCGTCGGCCAGACGCTGACGCTCAGCCTCAAGTTCGGCCCCGACCGCCAGCGCTCCATCCGGGGCATCAAGCGCGTGTCGAAGCCCGGACTGCGCGTGTACGCGAAGTCCGCGGAGATCCCCCAGGTCCTCGGTGGCCTCGGGGTCGCCATCCTGTCCACCTCCTCGGGGCTCCTCACGGACCGCCAGGCTGCGAAGAAGGGCGTGGGTGGGGAAGTCCTCGCCTACGTGTGGTAACGCCATGTCACGTATCGGAAGACTCCCCATCGACGTCCCCGCAGGGGTCGACGTCGCCGTGGACGGCCAGCTCGTCACGGTGAAGGGCCCGAAGGGCGAGCTCAGCCTCACCATCGCGCAGCCCATCCGCGCCGAGGTCCAGGACGGGCAGGTGCTCGTCACCCGTCCGGACGACGAGCGCGAGTCGCGTTCGCTCCACGGCCTCACGCGCAGCCTCATCGCGAACAACATCATCGGCGTCACCACCGGCTACACCAAGGGCCTCGAGATCGTCGGCACGGGTTACCGCGTCGCGGTCAAGGACAAGGGCGTCGAGTTCGCGCTCGGCTTCTCCCACCCCGTGTACGTCGAGGCGCCCGAGGGCATCAGCTTCACAGTCGAGGGCGTCAACAAGATGACCGTCATCGGCATCGACAAGCAGCTCGTCGGCGAGACGGCCGCCAACATCCGCAAGATTCGCAAGCCCGAGCCCTACAAGGGCAAGGGCGTCCGCTACGCCGGCGAGAACGTTCGCCGCAAGGCCGGAAAGAGTGGTAAGTGATCATGGCTCTCGGAGTTAGAGGAAAAAGCAAGTCCGCCGCCCGCGGCCGCAGGCACGCACGCCTGCGCAAGAAGGTCGAGGGCACCGAGCTGCGTCCGCGCCTGGTCGTCACCCGTTCGGCCCGCCACGTCTTCGTGCAGGTCGTCGATGACAGCCGTGGTCACACCGTCGCGTCCGCATCGACCCTCGAGGCCGACATGCGCACGTTCGACGGCGACAAGACCGCCAAGTCGCGCAAGGTCGGCGAGCTCGTCGCCGAGCGCGCCAAGGCGGCCGGCGTGGAGAGCGTCGTATTCGATCGTGGTGGCAACCGCTACGCAGGACGCGTCGCGGCCATCGCCGAAGGAGCTCGAGAGGGTGGTCTGAGCCTGTGAGCGCAGCCGAGAACAACAACAAGGAGCCCGAGGTCGTGGCAGTGGCGGAGACGCCCGTCGAGACCGCGGCGTCCACCGCACCCGCGCAGAACGAGGGCCGCGAGGGCCGTCGTGGCGGACGCGACCGGAACCAGGGCGGCCGCGACAGCCGCGGTGGCCGTGATGCCGACAAGAGCCAGTTCCTGGAGCGCGTCGTCACCATCAACCGCGTGTCCAAGGTCGTCAAGGGCGGTCGTCGCTTCAGCTTCACCGCGCTCGTGATCGTCGGAGACGGCAACGGACTGGTGGGCGTCGGCTACGGCAAGGCCCGCGAGGTCCCGACCGCCATCTCCAAGGGCGTCGAGGAGGCGAAGAAGAACTTCTTCCGCGTCCCCCGCATCGGCCTGACCATCCCGCACGCCGTGCAGGGTGAGGCCTCCGCCGGAGTCGTCCTCCTGCGTCCCGCGTCCGCGGGTACCGGCGTCATCGCCGGTGGCCCCGTCCGTGCGGTGCTCGAGTGCGCCGGCATCCACGACGTGCTGAGCAAGTCGCTCGGCTCGTCCAACACGATCAACATCGTGCACGCCACGGTGGAGGCGCTGCAGCAGCTCGAGGAGCCGCGCGCGGTCGCCGCCCGTCGTGGGCTCGAGCTGGAGCAGGTCGTCCCGGCCCGCATCCTGCGCGCCCAGCGTGCCGAGGCCGACGCGAAGGCAGGTGTCTGATGGCTCAGCTCCGAGTGACGCAGATCAAGTCCAAGATCAGCGAGAAGCAGAACCAGCGCGACACCCTGCGGAGCCTCGGGCTCCGTCGCATCGGTGCCGTGGTGGTCCGAGAGGACAACGCCCAGAACCGCGGCTACGTCAACACCGTCGCGCACCTGGTGAAGGTGGAGGAGATCGACTGATGGCTGAGAAGAACGAGTCGGCCGAGACGCCCGTGAAGGCGTCCAAGGCCGCACCCAAGAAGACCGCGAAGGCCCCGGCCGCCGCCGCTTCCGCCGAGACGACCACGGTCGGCTCGACGGAGACGGTCAAGCGCGACCAGGTCCTCAAGGTCCACCACCTCCGTCCCGCTGCCGGGGCCAAGAAGGCACGCCAGCGTGTCGGCCGCGGTGAGGGCTCGAAGGGCAAGACCGCGGGTCGCGGCACCAAGGGCACGAAGGCCCGCTACACGGTGCGCGTCGGCTTCGAGGGTGGGCAGATGCCGCTGCACATGCGCACCCCGAAGCTCCGCGGGTTCAAGAACCCGTTCCGCGTCGAGTACCAGGTCGTGAACCTGGAGAAGCTCGCCGCGCTCTACCCCGACGGCGGCGACGTCACCACGAGCGACCTGGTCGCCAAGGGTGCGGTCCGCAAGAACGAGAAGGTCAAGGTCCTCGGGGACGGCGACATCTCGGTTAAGCTGACCGTTGCCGTCGACAAGGTCTCCGGTTCCGCTGCGGAGAAGATCGTCGCAGCAGGCGGCTCCGTCAAGTAGCACTGCAGGACGCTCAGGAGGGGCGGTCGGGGAACCGACCGCCCCTACTGGCACCTGGGGCCGCATCGGGTCGGCCCGACCCCCGCCTCCCGGCGGACCCTCCACAGAAAGCAGGACACCCTCCGTGTTGAGCGCCGTCGTCAGGATCTTCCGCACCCCCGACCTGCGTCGCAAGATCGGGTTCACGCTGGGCATCATCGCCCTCTTCCGCCTGGGCTCCTTCATCCCCGCGCCGTTCGTCGACTTCGCCAACGTGCAGTCGTGCCTCGCCGCCAACCAGGGCACGTCGGGCCTCTACGAGCTCGTCAACCTCTTCAGCGGCGGCGCGCTGCTGAAGCTCTCCATCTTCGCGCTGGGGATCATGCCGTACATCACGGCGTCGATCATCGTCCAGCTGCTCCGCGTGGTCATCCCGCACTTCGACACCCTCTACAAGGAGGGCCAGTCCGGCCAGGCCAAGCTCACGCAGTACACGCGCTACCTCACGATTGCGCTCGCGGTGCTCCAGTCCACGACGCTCATCACCGTCGCGCGCAGCGGCGCGCTGTTCGGCCAGACCAACGTCAGCGCCTGCACGCAGCTCGTCACGAACGACGCCTGGTACGCGATCATGCTCATGGTCATCACCATGACCGCCGGCACCGGCCTCATCATGTGGATGGGCGAGCTCATCACCGAGCGCGGCATCGGCAACGGCATGTCGCTCCTCATCTTCACGTCGGTCGCCGCGGCGTTCCCGACCTCGCTCATCGCGATCCAGCAGAGCCGCGGCTGGGAGGTCTTCGCCCTCGTCATCCTGGTCGGCCTGCTGGTCGTCGCCGCCGTCGTCTACGTCGAGCAGTCGCAGCGCCGCATCCCCGTCCAGTACGCCAAGCGCATGGTCGGGCGCCGCACCTACGGCGGCAACAACACGTACATCCCCATCAAGGTGAACATGGCCGGCGTCGTGCCCGTCATCTTCGCGTCGTCGCTGCTGTATCTGCCCGCGCTCGTCGCGCAGTTCAACCAGCCGCCCGTCGGCCAGCCGCCGGCACCGTGGGTGCAGTGGATCACCGACAACCTCACCACGGGCGACCACCCGCTCTACATGGCGATGTACTTCCTGCTCATCGTCGGGTTCACGTACTTCTACGTCGCCATCACCTTCAACCCGGAGGAGGTCGCCGACAACATGAAGAAGTACGGCGGCTTCATCCCCGGGATCCGCGCCGGGCGTCCGACGGCCGAGTACCTCGACTACGTGCTCACGCGCATCACGCTGCCGGGCTCGCTGTACCTCGGCCTCATCGCGCTCCTGCCGCTCATCGCCCTGTCGCTCGTCGGCGCCAACCAGAACTTCCCGTTCGGCGGCGCGAGCATCCTCATCGTCGTGGGCGTCGGCCTCGAGACGGTGAAGCAGATCGACTCGCAGCTGCAGCAGCGGCACTACGAGGGGCTGCTCAAGTGACCCGGCTCCTCATCGTCGGCCCTCCCGGGGCCGGCAAGGGCACGCAGGCCACGCGCATCGCCGCCGAGTACGGCATCCCGGACGTCTCGACCGGCGACATCTTCCGCCAGAACATCAAGGACGGCACCGAGCTCGGGCAGCAGGTCCAGGCGCTCGTCGACGCGGGCAACTACGTGCCGGACGAGCTGACCAACAGCCTCGTCACGGCACGCCTCCGGGAGGACGACGCGCGCGAGGGCTTCCTGCTGGACGGCTACCCGCGCACGCTCGCCCAGGTCGCGTACCTCGAGGATCTGCTCCAGGGCTGGGGCCACCAGCTCGACGCCGTGATCCAGCTCGTCGCCGACGAGGAGGAGGTCGTGGCCCGGCTCACCCGGCGCGCGGTCGAGCAGGGGCGCGCCGACGACGGCGAGGACGAGATCCGGCACCGCCAGGAGGTGTACGTCCGCGAGACGAGCCCCCTCATCGCCGTGTACCGCGACCGCGGTCTGCTGATCGAGATCGACGGCCTCGGCGACGTCGATGAGGTGGCGGCGCGCATCCGCACGGCCCTCGCCGAGCGCGGCGTCCGCCCCGTCTCCGACGCGGGCCGCGCCTAGACCGTGGGAGCGCTCCGCCGCACGCCCGGCATCTACAAGACGCCGGACGAGATCCGCCGCATGGTCGCTCCGGGCCTCGCGACCGCCGCGTCGCTCGACGCCGTGCGCGGGCTCATCGCGCCGGGCGTCACCACGGGCGAGCTCGACGCGGCCGCCGACGCCGCCATCCGCGCGCTCGGCGGGCACTCGAACTTCCAGCTCGTGCCCGGGTACCGCCACACGGTGTGCGTCTCCGTGAACGACGAGGTCGTGCACGGCATCCCGGGCGACCGCGTGCTGCAGCCCGGCGACATCGTCTCGGTGGACAGCGGCGCGGAGATCGACGGCTGGAACGGCGACTCGGCGATGACCGTGGTCGTGCCGGACCCCGCGAACCCGGATGTCGTGGAGGCGCGCGAGCGCCTGTCCCGCGTCACCGAGGACTCCCTGTGGGCCGGCATCGCCCGGCTCGCGACCGCGTCGCACCTCAACGAGGTGGGCGAGGCCGTCGAGGAGAGCGTGGAGGCGGCCGGCTCCTTCGGCATCGTCATGGACTACACGGGGCACGGCATCGGCCGCAGCATGCACGAGGATCCGCCGGTGTTCAACTACCGCGTGCGGGGCAAGGGCCCCGCGGTGAAGCCGGGGCTCGTCGTCGCGATCGAGCCCATGATCACCGACGGCGAGGCGGAGACGCGCGTGCTCGACGACGACTGGACCGTCGCGACCGTCGACGGCAGCATGGCGTCGCACTGGGAGCACTCGGTCGCGGTGCACGCGCGCGGCATCTGGGTGCTCACGCTCGCGGACGGCGGCGCCTCACGCCTCGTGCCGCTCGGCGTCACGCCCGTCGCCCCCTGACACGCTGATCCGCTGACCGTCGGCGGGCCCCCGCTCCGCCCGCTCAGGTGTCCATGACGTGCACGAGCTCCTCGATGAAGGAGCCGTGCGACCCGGACGCCCGCATGATCGCCTGCACGTCCCGGTGGTCGGAGAAGACCTCGACGAACTGGTCGAAGACGTGCTGGAAGCTCGAGCGCCCGCTCGCGCTGAAGGCCACGAGCGCGACCACGTGCACGCGGTTGCCGCCCCACTGCATCGCCTCGTCGTTGACGACGATGGCGATGGCCGTGCGGTGGGCGGTCATGGCGAGCGAGTGCGGCACGGCGAGCGTGTCGGTGAAGGCCGTGGACGAGAGCCGCTCGCGCTCGATCGCGCCCTCGATGTACTCGGGCTCGATGATGCCCTGCTCGACCATCCGCCCGCCGAGCAGCCGGATCATCGCCTCCTCGTCGGGGGCGTGCAGGTCGCGGAAGAAGAGCGACTCGTCGAGGAAGCGCAGCAGGTCGTGCTTCATCGCGCTGCGACGCGCGAGCCGGCGGACGCGCGCGACGGCCCGGCGGATCGCCTCGATGTCGTCGGGCGTCGGCAGCGGCTGCACCACCACGACGGCGTCGCCGGGCGGGCGGGATCCCGTGGCGTCGATGACGAGGTCGACCCCGAGCGCGTCGGCGTCCGCGTCGGTGCGCGTGATCACCGCGTCCACGCTGATGTCCGCGCCGAGCGCCTGCTCGATCCGCGAGCGCATGATCTGGTGCAGGTCGTAGTAGTTCGGGCAGACGAGCGCGCACGCGACCCGGTCGTCGCGGCGGGCGACGCGCTCCCGGTGCGAGCCCACGTGCAGCGCGATGTAGGCGATCTCGTCGTCGTTGATCGCGATGCCCCGGCGCCGCTGCACCTCGCTCGCGATGAAGACCGCGATCTCGTAGGTCATCGGGTAGGACGTCTTGATGGACCGGGCGAGCGGGTTGCGCGAGAACGAGCGGTCGGCGGCGCGGGCGACGAGGTTGCCGAGGTGCAGCGAGAAGCGCACCGTGAAGTCCTCGTCCTCGAGGTCGACCAGGTACTCCTGCTTCACGCGGCGCACGATGGCGCGCACCACGTCGAGGTCGCTCTCGACCACGTGGTCGCGCATCACGGTGGCGAGGGGCTGCTCGTTCCCGGGCGTGACGACGCGCGTGCGGACGAGGAGCGCGAGGTAGGCGACGTCGCCCGCGGGGACGGGCACGTCGAAGTGGGCGCCGAGGAGCCGGGCGAGCACGCCGCGGATCGCGAGGGCCGTGGGATCCGCGGCGGGGGAGCCTGCGTCGGCCGCGTCCGCGTCCACGTCGACTGCCTCGGCGTCGGACACCGCGCCGGCCGGTTCCGCGTGCGCCCGCCGCGGCGCCCGTGCCAGCCGGTCCACCGCGATCGCGACGTGCAGCAGCACGTTGTCGACGCCGTACTCGTTGACGAAGAAGCCGCGCTCCGTGAGCTCGCGGATGAGGTCGGTCTTGAAGGCGCGCAGCGAGTCGGAGGCGAACTCGCGCTGCACGCTCTCGAGCGGCAGGAACCCCTGCGCGCTCTCGTCGCGGAACATGCGCGACAGCAGCCGCCGGAAGTCGCGCTCGGACCCCGCGAGCACGACCTGGGATCCGGTGCGACGGAGCGCGAGCCCGGCGTCCTCCACGAGGGCGCGCACCTTGCGGAGGTCGGCCTCGATCGTGGACTCGCTCACGTGCAGCTCGTCGGCCAGCGCGAAGACGTCGAGGCCGGCGGGGGCGTCGCCCAGGCGGCGCACGAGCGCGTGCAGCCGGTCGCGCGGCGTGCCCTGCGCGTCGCCCGACGCGCGGCTGCCCCGGTGCCGGGCGTAGCTGCCGGCGTCGATGCGGTAGCCGTCGGGGGAGGAGGCGATCGCCACCTCCGAGCGCTCGCGCACCGCGGCCACGTAGCTCCGGACGCTGCGGGTGGTGACGCCCAGCCGGTCGGCGAGCTCCCCGGCCTCGACCCAGCGATCCGCCGTGGACAGGTAGTCCAGCAGCCTCTCCTGGTTGTCGCTGAGCATGCGCGTCCTCCCCGCGGCCGGGCGGATCCCGGGATCGAGGGGACGGGCGCGGCTCGCGTGCACGGTCGAGTCAACCATCCCCGGGTGCCGAGGGCGGTCCTCGCGGCCGCCCCGCCACCGGTCTTCCTACCGGGCGGAAGCGGATCTGCTGGTGGCGCGCCCCCGCCGCGGAGCACGATGGGACGACCAGCGACGACGCGAGGAGGCACAGCATGACCGGGAGGATCCTCGTCGTCTGCGGCTCCGGCGCATCCAGCACCTTCCTCGCCCACCGCCTCCGCTCCCTCGCCGAGGCCGACGGGCTCGAGATCGAGGCCGTCGCGGGATCCGTCGCGGACGTGCGCCTCGACGCCGCGGGCATGGACGTCGTCCTCCTCGGCGCCCACCTCGCCGACCGGATCGACCTCGTGCGCCGGGCCGCCGCCGACGAGGGCGCGACCGCCGTGCTCCTCGACGCGGCCGCCTCGCGTCCCGAGGGCGCCCGCGCCGCCCTCGACCGGGCCCTCGCCGCCATGCGCGCCGGCGGCCGCGCGATGGGGCTGGGCGCCGCGCCGGGCCGTCCCGTCGGGGGAGCGTCGCACCCCGCCTGACCGACCCGCCCGCCTCCGCGACCACCGGCGCCCGCGCCGACACCACCCGATCCCCCCCCGCACGACAGCGACACCGCACGACCACCGCCCACCAGGGCCCCGCCGACGGGGCCGATCGAAGGAGCCACCATGGCAGAACGCACCGTCACCATCGCCTCGTCGCACGGGCTGCACGCCCGCCCCGCCTCGCTGTTCACGCAGGCCGCCGCGAAGGCCGGGATCCCCGTGCAGCTCGCCAAGGGCGACCGCAGCGTCAACGCCGCCAGCATCCTCGGCGTGATCTCGCTGGGCGTCGACACGGGCGACGAGGTCGTCGTCTCCGCCGAGGGCGAGAACGCCGAGCAGGTCGTCACCGATCTCGCCACGCTCCTCGAGTCCGACCTGGACGCCGCATGAGCTCCCGCAGCCTGAACGGCATCGGCATCGGCCGGGGATCCGCCGTCGGCCCTGTCATCCGGATGCCCGACCCGCTCCCCGAGCCCGCCGACACCGCGAGCACCCTGACCGCCGACGAGGAGCGCATCCGCGTGAGCGCGTCGCTCGCCGCGGTCGCCGCCGACATCCGCATCCGCGGCGAGAAGGCCGGCGGCGCTGCGAAGGACGTGCTCGAGGCGCAGGCCTTCATGGCGGAGGACCCGACGCTCGTCGACGACATCACCGCGCGCCTCGCGACCGGCCGCACCGCCGAGCGCGCCGTGCACGAGGCGTTCGCGGGCTTCCGCGACCTGCTCCTCAGCATGGGCGGCTACATGGGCGAGCGCGCTACCGACCTCGACGACGTCTCGCAGCGCGTCGTCGCGCACCTGCAGGGCGTCGCCGCCCCGGGCGTGCCGGATCCCGACCACGCCTTCGTGCTCGTCGCCCGCGACCTCGCGCCCGCCGACACCGCCCTCCTCGACCTCGACAAGGTGCTCGCGCTCATCACGACCGACGGCGGCCCCACCTCGCACACGGCGATCCTCGCCCGCGAGAAGGCGATCGTCGCGGTCGTCGGCGTCGCGGCCGCGGCCGAGCTCGCCGACGGCCAGACCGTCGTGGTCGACGCCCTCACCGGCGCCGTCACCGTGGACCCGACGCCCGAGGAGGAGTCCGCCGCGCGTGACGCCATCGCGGCCCGCGGCGCCCGCGTCGCCGTGCCCACCGGCCCCGGCGCGCTCTCCGACGGCACGACGATCCCGCTGCTCGCGAACCTCGGATCCGCCGACGGCGCGGCCGACGCGGTCGAGAAGGGCGCCGAGGGCGTCGGCCTCTTCCGCACCGAGTTCCTCTTCCTCGACGCCACGAGCGCGCCGACCGTCGCCGAGCAGCAGGAGCACTACACGCGCCTGCTCCAGGCGTTCCCCGGCCGGAAGGTCGTGGTGCGGGCGCTCGACGCCGGCGCCGACAAGCCGCTCGCCTTCCTCAACGACGCCGACGAGGAGAACCCGGCCCTCGGGCTCCGCGGCCTCCGCGCGCTCAGGGCGAACGAGCAGATCCTCCGCGACCAGCTCACCGCGCTCGCGCAGGCCGACGCCGCCACCGAGGCCGACCTGTGGGTCATGGCGCCCATGGTCTCGACCGTGGAGGAGGCGCGCTACTTCTCGGCCCTCGGCCGCGAGCTCGGGCTGAAGACCGTCGGCGTGATGGTGGAGGTCCCGTCCTCCGCGCTCCTGGCCGACCGGATCCTCGGCGTCGCCGACTTCGCGAGCATCGGCACCAACGACCTCACGCAGTACACGCTCGCGGCCGACCGGCTGCTGGGATCCGTGGCCGCGTTCCAGGACCCGTGGCACCCCGCCGTCCTCCGCCTCGTGCAGGAGGTCGGCGCCGCCGGCCGCGCGCTCGGCAAGCCTGTGGGGATCTGCGGCGAGGCCGCGGCCGACCCGCTGCTCGCCGTCGTGCTGGTCGGCCTCGGCGCCACCAGCCTCTCGATGTCGCCAGCGGCCCTCGCCGACGTGCGCGCCGAGCTCGCCCTCCACTCGCGCGAGGAGGCGGAGGCCCTGGCCGCCGTCGCCCTCGCCGCCGACAGCGCCGTCGAGGCGCGTGCCGCGGTCACCGCGGCGTCGGCGCCCGTCACCGTCTGACCCGCCCCCTCACCGCACAGATCCCCCACCACCACCGCAGCAGGCGAGCCGACCGCAGGCCCGCCACCACCACGAACAGGAGCACCACCCCCATGACGACGACGTCACCCACCCGCAGCACGGGACAGTCCGTGCGGATCGGCGTGCAGAAGTTCGGCACGTTCCTCAGCGGCATGATCATGCCGAACATCGCGGCGTTCATCGCCTGGGGCCTGCTCACGGCCCTGTTCATCAAGGACGGCTACCTGCCCAACGCGGAGCTCGCCAGCCTGGTGAACCCGGTGCTGTTCTTCCTCCTCCCGCTGCTCATCGCGAACACCGGAGGCCGCATGGTCTACGACGCGCGCGGCGGCGTCGTGGCGAGCATCGCGACCATGGGCGTCATCGCCGGCACCATCGGCACCCCGTACTTCGACGGCGGCAGCCCGATGTTCCTCGGCGCCATGATCACGGGCCCGCTCGCGGCGTACCTGCTCAAGGTCATCGAGCGGCTCTGGATCGACCGGATCCGCCCCGGCTTCGAGATGCTCGTCAACAACTTCTCCGCCGGCATCCTCGGCGCGATCTTCGCGATCGGCGCGTACTTCGGCCTCACCCCGGTGATCCGCGGCATCACGTCGGTGCTCGGCGGTGGCGTCGGCTTCCTCGTGGACAACCACCTGCTGCCCCTCACGAGCATCGTCATCGAGCCGGCGAAGGTGCTGTTCCTCAACAACGCCATCAACCAGGGCATCCTCACGCCGCTCGGCACCGAGGAGGCGACCCGCACCGGCAAGAGCATCCTGTTCCTGCTCGAGGCGAACCCCGGCCCCGGCCTCGGCGTGCTCCTCGCGTTCACGATCTTCGGCGCGGGCGTCGCCCGCAGCACGGCCCCCGGCGCGATCCTCATCCAGTTCGTCGGCGGCATCCACGAGATCTACTTCCCGTACGTGCTCTCCAAGCCGCTCCTGTTCCTCGCGGTCATCGCGGGTGGCGCGTCCGGCGTCGCGACCAACGTCGCGTTCGGCTCCGGCCTCCGCGGCCCGGCCTCGCCCGGCAGCATCATCGCCGTGCTCGGCCAGACCGAGCGCAACAGCTTCCTCGGCGTGATCCTCTCGGTGCTCATCTCCGCGGCCGTCACCTTCGTCGTCGCCGCGGTCATCCTCCGCACCGGCAAGAAGTCCGAGGGCGACTTCGGCGCCGCGGTCGCCGCGACGCAGGCCAACAAGGGCACGGAGTCCTCGATCCTCTCGGGTCTCGGCGCCGAGACCGGCACCGCGGGCACGGTCGGCGGCCTCGCCGACGGCGCCACGGCCACGGGCGCGGGCACGGACGGCGGCACGGCCACGGCCACCCGCATCCAGGACATCGTCTTCGCCTGCGACGCCGGCATGGGCTCGTCCGCCATGGGCGCCTCGGTCCTCCGCAACAAGATGAAGAAGGCCGGCGTCACCGACGTCACCGTCGTCAACAAGTCGATCGCGGCCCTCGACGGCACGGCCGACCTCGTGATCACGCAGCGCGAGCTCACCGACCGGGCCCGCGAGAAGAGCCCGGCCTCGGAGCACGTCTCGGTCGACAGCTTCATGAACTCGCCGCGCTACGACGAGATCGTGGAGCTGGTCCAGAGGCAGCGCTCGGACAGCTGATCACCCGGGTCCGCCCCCGCGGCGGATCCCGCACCACCGCAATCGCGGGGCCGGGCCAGGCTGGAAGGCGCGGTCCGGCCCCGCACCACGCACACACGTCAGGAGCACCATGTCGAACGTCCTCGAACCCGCCCAGATCCGCGTCGGCGGCACCGCCGCGAGCGTGGAGGAGGCCATCGCCGAGGCGGCGGGCATCCTCGTCGCCGCGGGCGCCGTCACCCCCGAGTACCAGGGCTACATGCTCGAGCGCGAGAAGAGCGTCTCGACCTACATGGGCAACCTGCTCGCCATCCCGCACGGCACCAACGAGGGCAAGGACACGATCCTCGACTCCGCCCTCTCCTTCGTCCGCTACGACGCCCCCATCGACTGGGCGGGCAACGAGGTCCGGTTCGTCGTCGGCATCGCCGGCAAGGACAACGGGCACCTCGACATCCTCAGCAAGATCGCCATCATCTTCAGCGACGACGACGAGGTGCAGAAGCTCCTCGACGCCCCCGACGCCGCCGCGCTGTACGCGCTCCTGGCCGAGGTGAACGAGGCGTGAAGGCCGTCCACTTCGGCGCCGGCAACATCGGGCGCGGCTTCGTGGGGCTGATCCTGCACGAGGCCGGGTACGAGGTCGTCTTCGCCGACGTCAACGCCGAGCTCATCGGGCACCTCGCCGCCGCGGACTCGTACCGCGTCACCGAGGTCGGGCCGCATGCGCGCGACTGGACCGTGACGGGCTTCCGCGCGATCGACAGCGCCGCCGACGGCGAGGCGCTCATCGCCGAGCTCGCGACCGCGGACGTCGTCACCACGGCCGTGGGGCCGAACATCCTCCGCTTCGTCGCCCCGGCCATCGCCGCCGGCCTCCGCGCGCGCTCGGCCGACCTCGGTCCCGTCGCCGTCATGGCGTGCGAGAACGCGATCAACGCCACGGACGCGCTCCGCGCCGAGATCCGGGCGGCCCTCGTCGACGAGCCCGACGCGATCGGCCGCGCGATCTTCGCGAACACGGCCGTCGACCGCATCGTGCCGAACCAGGACCCCGCCGCGGGCCTCGACGTCACCGTCGAGGACTTCTCGGAGTGGGTCGTGGAGCGCGGCCCGTTCGGCGACGCCGTCCCGGAGATCGCGGGCGCCACGTTCGTCGACGACCTCGCGCCCTACATCGAGCGGAAGCTCTTCACGGTGAACACCGGGCACGCGACCGTGGCGTACCACGGCTACGCGCGCGGCGCCGTGAGCCAGTCGGACGCGATGGCGATCCCCGAGGTCGCCGACGAGGTCCGCCAGGTCCTGGAGGAGACCAGCGCGCTGCTGGTCGCCAAGCACGGGCTCGACGAGGCCGAGCAGGCGGCGTACCGCGAGAAGAACCTCGCGCGCTTCGCCAACGCCGCCCTCGCCGACACGGTCGAGCGCGTCGGCCGCCAGCCGCTGCGCAAGCTCTCCCGCGAGGAGCGCTTCGTGGGTCCCGCGTCGCAGCTCGCCGAGCGCGGCCTGCCGCACGAGGCGCTCGTCCGGGCGATGGGCCAGGCGCTCCGCTTCGACCCCGCGGGCGACCCGCAGGCGCTCGAGCTCCAGGAGCTCCTGCAGACGGACACCGCGGCCGACCTCGTCCGACGCGTCACCGGGCTCGACGACGTGCACCCGCTCACCGCGGACCTGGTCGCCGTGGTGGACGCCGCCCAGGCCGACCGCCGCAGCGCGCCGCGCCACCGCGCGGAGTAGCCGGGCGGGAGCCGCACGACGGCATGGGCACGGGCCGGGCGGGCGACCGCCCGGCCCGTGCGCATGCTCCCGACGGCGGTGGCGCTCCGTGGGCGCAGGCGCCGCCGCTAGCGCAGGATCCGCGGATCCGACCGCGACACGCGGGGAGAATTGCGACACGCCCGGGGATGCCGTACTCTCGACCCTTGGTGCGCGGCCGCCTCCCGGCGAGCCGTCCCCACCATGCGCGCTCCACCTGATGCGCATCCGCACGACCAGCAGACACCACCTCTAGCGACAGTGAGTATATGGCCAAGAAAGACGGCGTCATCGAGATCGAAGGCGGAGTTGTCGAAGCTCTGCCGAACGCGATGTTCCGCGTTGAGCTGAGCAACGGGCACAAGGTCCTCGCCCACATCTCGGGCAAGATGCGTCAGCACTACATCCGCATCCTCCCCGAGGACCGCGTGATCGTGGAGCTGAGCCCGTACGACCTCACGCGCGGCCGGATCGTCTACCGCTACAAGTAGGCCTGCTGCACAAGGAACGGCCCCGCATCCGCGGGGTACGAGGCCAGCGAAGAACACATAAGGAAGCGTCATGAAGGTCAACCCGAGCGTCAAGCCGATCTGCGAGAAGTGCAAGGTCATCCGACGCAGCGGCAACGTGATGGTCATCTGCGAGAACCCACGCCACAAGCAGCGCCAGGGCTGATCAGACCCATCGCACGGCACCACCCGCACCACCCATAAGAAGCACGACAGCAGCGCCGGAAGCCGGGACCCGCGAGGGTCCGGGGGACACCATCGGTCGGAGGCCGATGCACAGGCTCTGCTGCAGACCTCCATCCACCACCAGGAGAAGCCTCAATGGCACGTCTAGCAGGCGTCGACCTCCCGCGCGACAAGCGCGTCGAGATCGCACTCACGTACATCTACGGCGTCGGCCGCACCTCGAGCGTCAAGACGCTCGCGGACACCGGCATCGACAAGAACATCCGCGTCAAGGACCTCAGCGACGACCAGCTCATCGCGCTCCGCGACTACATCGAGGGCAACTTCAAGGTGGAGGGAGACCTCCGCCGCGAGGTCGCCGCCGACATCCGCCGCAAGGTCGAGATCGGCAGCTACGAGGGCATCCGCCACCGCCGCGGCCTCCCTGTCCACGGGCAGCGCACGAAGACCAACGCTCGCACCCGCAAGGGCCCGAAGCGCACCGTAGCCGGCAAGAAGAAGGCGCGCTAGGCCTCCGGCCCGCGCCTCGCCACCCGTAGATTCAGGAGAATTCCATGGCAGCACCCAAGTCGGCTGTTCGCAAGCCGCGCCGCAAGGACAAGAAGAACATCGCCGTGGGCCAGGCCCACATCAAGAGCACCTTCAACAACACCATCGTCTCGATCACGGACCCCACCGGTGCCGTCATCAGCTGGGCGTCGTCGGGCGTCGTGGGCTACAACGGCTCGCGCAAGTCCACGCCGTTCGCCGCGCAGCTCGCCGCCGAGTCGGCCGCCCGCCAGGCGCAGGAGCACGGCATGAAGAAGGTCGACGTGTTCGTCAAGGGACCGGGCTCCGGCCGCGAGACCGCGATCCGCTCGCTCCAGGCCGCCGGCCTCGAGGTGGGCTCGATCAACGACGTCACCCCGCAGGCGCACAACGGCTGCCGTCCCCCCAAGCGCCGCCGCGTCTAGCTCGCGCTGATCGGCCGCTGCCGTCCCGCTCCACCAGGAGGGGACGGCGTCGGCCGATCCGCCGTGTGTCCGTTCGACCACCTCCACCACCCGCCCGGGCCGCCACCCGGGGGGCATCGCAGACGTCATATAGCGGACGCCTCGCCGAAAGGAAACAACACAGTGCTCATTGCACAGCGCCCCACGCTCACCGAGGAGACCATCTCGGAGTTCCGCTCGCGGTTCGTCATCGAGCCGCTGGAGCCCGGCTTCGGCTACACGCTCGGCAACTCCCTCCGCCGCACCCTCCTGTCGTCCATCCCCGGCGCGGCCGTCACCAGCATCCGGATCGACGGGGTGCTGCACGAGTTCAGCACCGTCCCCGGCGTGAAGGAGGACGTGACCGAGATCATCCTCAACATCAAGGGCCTCGTCGTCTCCAGCGAGCACGACGAGCCGATCACCGCGTACCTGCGCAAGCAGGGTGCGGGCCAGGTCACGGCCGCCGACATCTCCGCTCCCGCGGGCGTCGAGATCCACAACCCCGAGCTCGTCATCGCCACGCTCAACGAGAAGGCGAAGTTCGAGCTGGAGCTGACGATCGAGCGCGGCCGCGGCTACGTCTCGGCGACCCAGAACCGCAGCGAGTTCAGCGAGGCCGGCCAGATCCCGGTCGACTCGATCTACTCGCCCGTGCTCAAGGTCACCTACCGCGTCGAGGCCACCCGCGCCGGCGAGCGCACCGACTTCGACCGCCTCGTGGTCGACGTCGAGACCAAGTCGGCCATCACGCCGCGCGACGCCATCGCGTCCGCCGGCCGCACGCTCACCGAGCTCTTCGGCCTGGCGCGCGAGCTCAACTCGGCCGCCGAGGGCATCGAGATCGGCCCCGCGCCGGTCGACGCCGTCCTCAGCTCCGAGCTGTCGATGCCCATCGAGGACCTCGACCTCTCGGTGCGGTCGTACAACTGCCTCAAGCGCGAGGGCATCAACAACGTCAGCGAGCTCGTCGCCCTCTCGGAGACGCAGCTCATGAACATCCGCAACTTCGGTCAGAAGTCCGTGGATGAGGTCAAGGACAAGCTGGTCGAGCTGGGTCTGTCGCTGAAGGACGCCGTCCCCGGCTTCGATGGCGCGCACTACTACAGCTACGACGAGGACGAGACCACCACCACCTGATCGTCCGGCCCCGGCCCGACTTCCTTTCGACCATTACGGAGACATAGACCATGCCCAAGCCCACCAAGGGTCCCCGCCTCGGAGGCGGCCCGGCGCACGAGCGCCTGATGCTCGCGAACCTGGCCCAGAGCCTCTTCGAGCACAAGTCCATCAAGACGACCGAGACGAAGGCCAAGCGCCTGCGTCCCGTCGCCGAGCGCCTGGTGACCTTCGCCAAGCGCGGCGACCTGCACGCCCGTCGCCGCGTCATGGGGATCATCCCCTCGAAGAGCGTCGTCCACGAGCTCTTCACGGAGATCGCGCCCCTCGTCGCCGAGCGCGACGGCGGCTACACCCGCATCACGAAGCTCGGCTTCCGCAAGGGCGACAACGCCCCCATGGTGCAGATCGAGCTCGTGCTCGAGCCGGTGACCCCGAAGGTCCGCTCCACGCGCACCGCGACCGCGACGGCTCCCGCCGCGGCGCCGGTCGCCGAGGAGTCCGACGTGCCGGTCGAGGAGACCGACGCCGTCGAGCACACCGACGCTCCCGCCGAGGAGTCGACCGATGCGGCCGCCGCCGAGGTCGAGGCCGACGCCGCGGAGAAGTCCGACAAGTAGGACGCTCCACCGCACCACACGAGGACCCCCGTCGCCCTGCGCGACGGGGGTCCTCGTGCGTCCGGGGCCGCCGGGGCGCCCGGGAGGCGAGGAGGGCGGATCCGGCCGCGGGGCGCGGATCCGGCCCCGGTAGCCTGGGAGCATGACCGACAGCAGCACGACCATGCCGGACGCCCCCTCCTCCACCGCGCCGGTCCCGCTCCCCGAGGGGCCCGACGGGATCACCTGGCGCCCCATGTCCCCGGACGACGTCGACGCGCTCGTCGAGCTCATGGGCGACGTGGCCGACGCCGACCACCCCGAGCACCGCGCCACCCGCGAGGAGATCGCGATGGCGCAGGGCTTCTCCTTCGTCGACCTCGCGCGGGACACGATCGTGGCCGTCGACGTCGACGGGCGCCTCGTGGCCGAGGGCGTCGCCGTCGTGAAGCCGGACGACGAGGCCGTCGTCCGCGCGAACGTGTCCGGATCCGTCCGCCCCGACGCCCGGCGTCGCGGCATCGGCGGTCGGCTGCTCGACTGGCAGGTCGCCCGCGCCACGCGCACCCTCGAGACCGCGCAGCCGGCCCCGCACGTCCGGGAGCCCGTGCCGACGCGCATGGGCTCGGAGGTGTCGGTGGACTCCGCCGGCGCGGTCGCGCTCCTCGAGTCGCGCGGGTTCACGCCGGGTCGCTACTTCATCGAGATGCACCGCGACCTGGCCGAGGAGCTGCCCGACGTGGCCGCGCCCGAGGGGCTCCGGCTCGTGCCCGTCACGCCCGAGTGGTCGGAGCGCACGCGGCTCGCCAAGAACGAGGTGTTCCGCGACCACTGGGGCTCCGAGCCCGTCAGCGTCGAGCGCTGGGAGGCGTACGCGTCGCTGCCGACCGCGCGCCACGACCTGTCCGTCATCGCGGTGACGGGGGACGGCGAGGACGCCGTCGTCGCCGGGTTCGCGCTGGCCGAGGTGTACCCGGACAACTGGGATGCCGCGGGCTACAGCTCCGCGTACATCGCCCTCGTCGGCGTGCGCCGCGAGTTCCGCGGACGTCGGCTCGCGCAGGCGCTGCTCTCCACCGCGCTCGCGGGGTTCCGCGCCGAGGGGCTCCAGCGCGCGGTGCTCGACGTGGACTCCGACAGCCCCACGGGCGCGCTCGGCCTGTACGAGCACCTCGGCTTCACGGAGGCGAGCCGCTCGGCCGTGTACGAGCGCGAGGTCGGCATGACGCGTCCGCGGGGATCCGCCGACCGATGACCGGGGACGCGGCGGAGACCGGCGGCGCGCGCATCCGCCTCGACGTCGCGTACGACGGCACGGGCTTCGCGGGCTGGGCGAAGCAACCCGGCCTCCGGACGGTGCAGGGCGCGCTCGAGGACGCGATCGCGCAGCTCCTCGCCCGCACGCCGCCCGCGCCGGGGCTCGTCGTCGCGGGCCGGACCGACGCCGGGGTGCACGCCACGGGCCAGGTCGCGCACCTCGACCTGACGGACGCGCAGGTCGCGTCCCTCGACCGCCCGCCGCGGGGGAGGGAGGCCGCCGGCCCCGCCGGGGGAGCGGGGCACGTCCCCTCCGCCGAGCGGGCGGCGGCCGCGCTCGCCCGGCGGATGAACGGCGTGCTCGGCGCGCGCTCCGACGTGGTCGTCACCGGCTCCTCCCCGGCGCCGGCCGGCTTCGACGCGCGCTTCTCCGCCACCTGGCGCGCCTACCGGTACCGGATCTCCGACGCGTCCGGCCCCCGCGACCCGCTGCAGCGGCACCGCACGGTCGAGGTGCCGGTGGAGCTCGACGCGGCCGTGCTCCAGCAGGCGGCCGACGCGCTGCTCGGCCTCCACGACTTCGCGGCCTACTGCAAGCCGCGCGAGGGGGCGTCGACCATCCGCACGCTGCAGGAGCTCACCTGGACGCGCGCTCCCGACGGCGCGCTCGAGGCCGTCGTGCGGGCGGACGCCTTCTGCCACAGCATGGTGCGCGCGCTCGTCGGCGCGTGCGTCGCCGCCGCATCCGGCCGCGCGACGGTCGCGCGGCTCCGGGAGCTGCTGGAGATCCGCGAGCGGACCAGCGAGTTCAGCGTCATGCCCGCCCGCGGCCTCGTGCTCGAGCGCGTGGGCTATCCGGCCGACGACGAGCTCGAGGCGCGCAACGCGATCACCCGGAACAGGCGCCGGGCGCACGAGGTGGACCCGGCCGCGGAGGGCGCCGCGGGGGCCGCACGCGCCCTCGCCCGGTTCGGCGACACGCCCGGGATTGCCTGATCCGCTCCGATCGCGTACTCTGAACCGGTTGTCTGCACGTCTGCGTGCGGCACGTACAAGGTTGAGCCCTCCACCGGATGCGTTCTCGTCAGAACGCCCACGGAGCGGGATCCACGACCATCTCACCTCGAAAAGAAGGCAGTCAGATCAATGACGCGCACCTATTCCCCCAAGGCCAGTGAGGTCCAGCACGACTGGGTCGTCATCGACGCCACGGACATCGTCCTCGGCCGTCTCGCCAGCCACGCCGCCGCGCTCCTGCGCGGCAAGCACAAGGCCACCTTCGCCCAGCACATGGACATGGGCGACTTCGTGATCATCGTCAACGCCGAGAAGGTGGCGCTCACGGGCCAGAAGCTCGAGAAGAAGCTGGCCTACCGCCACTCCGGCTACCCGGGCGGCCTCACGGCCACCACCTACGTCGAGATGCTCGAGAAGCACCCCACGCGCGCGGTCGAGAAGGCCATCCGCGGCATGCTGCCGAAGAACTCGCTGGGTGCGGCGCAGCTGAAGAAGCTCAAGGTCTACGCGGGCCCCGAGCACCCCCACGCTGCTCAGCAGCCCACCCCGTACACCCTCGGCCAGGTCGCTCAGTAGCTCCGGCTGCCGACAGCGACGACCAAAGACCTCAGAAGGAATCGAACCCAGTGGCTCAGATCTCAGACTCCCTCGACGTGGCTCCCGAGAGCTTCTCGACCGAGACCCCGAACGAGGAGGCCCCCAAGGCCCCCCGCGCGGTCCTCAACGTGTCCGGCGGCGCCGTCGGACGACGCAAGCAGGCCATCGCCCGCGTGCGCCTCGTCCCCGGCTCCGGCTCCATCACGGTCAACGGCCGTGAGTTCGCGGACTACTTCCCCAACAAGCTGCACCAGCAGCTCGTGAACGACCCGTTCAAGGTCCTCGACCTGCTCGGCAGCTACGACGTCGTCGCGCGCATCTCCGGCGGCGGCCCCTCCGGCCAGGCCGGCGCGCTGCGCCTCGGCATCGCCCGGGCCCTCAACGAGATCGACGAGGAGAACAACCGCGCCACGCTGAAGAAGAACGGCTTCCTCAGCCGCGACGCGCGCGTCAAGGAGCGCAAGAAGGCCGGACTCAAGAAGGCCCGCAAGGCGCCCCAGTTCTCGAAGCGCTAAGGCGCTCGGGCACACCGGCAGCCATGCCCCGGCTCTTCGGCACCGACGGCGTCCGCGGACTCGCCAACGGCGAGACCATCACCGCGGACCTCGCCCTGCGCCTGGCCCAGGCCGCCGCGCACGTGCTCGGCCAGGACGCGCGGGATTCCGGACGACGACCCACCGCGGTCGTCGCCCGGGATCCCCGCGTCTCCGGCGAGTTCATCGCGGCGGCCGTGGCCGCCGGCCTCGCGAGCTCCGGCGTCGACGTGTTCGACGCCGGGGTCATCCCGACGCCGGCCGCCGCCTACCTCATCGCGGACGTCCACGCCGACTTCGGCGTGATGATCTCCGCGTCGCACAACCCCGCCCCCGACAACGGGATCAAGATCTTCGCCGCCGGCGGCCGCAAGCTCGCGGACGAGCTCGAGGACCGCATCGAGGCGCAGCTGAGCCAGCCCGTCCTGCTCCCCACGGGAGCCGACGTCGGCCGCATCCGCCGCTTCGCCGACGCCGAGGACCGCTACGTCCTCCACCTGCTCGGCACGCTGCAGCACCGGCTCGACGGGATCCACGTGGTCCTCGACTGCGCGCACGGCGCCGCCGCGGGCATCAGCCCCGAGGTCTTCACGGACGCGGGCGCCCGCGTGACCGTCATCGGCAACGACCCCGACGGCATGAACATCAACGACCGGGTCGGATCCACGCACCTCGACCTGCTCGCGGACGCCGTCCTCGCGCACGGCGCCGACGTGGGCATCGCGCACGACGGCGACGCCGACCGCTGCCTCGCGGTCGACCACACCGGCCAGATCATCGACGGCGACCAGATCATGGCCGTCCTCGCGCTCTCCATGGCCCGCCGCGGACTGCTCGCGGAGCGCACGCTGGTGGCCACGGTCATGAGCAACCTCGGCCTCCGCATCGCCATGGCCGAGAACGACGTCACCGTCCTGCAGACGCGCGTGGGCGACCGCTACGTGCTCGAGGCCATGAACGAGGGCGGCTACTCCCTCGGCGGCGAGCAGTCGGGCCACCTCGTCATCGCGGAGCACGCGACGACCGGCGACGGCATCCTCACGGGCATCCAGCTGCTCGGCGAGATGGCGGCCACGGGCAAGACCCTCCGCGAGCTCGCGTCCGTCATGACCGTGTACCCGCAGGTGATGATCAACGTCCGCGGCGTCGACCGCGAGCGCGTGGGCGACGACGCGGAGCTCGCCGCCGCGGTCGCGCGCGCGGAGGCGGAGCTCGGCGACACCGGGCGCATCCTCCTGCGCGCGTCGGGCACCGAGCCGATGATCCGCGTGATGGTGGAGGCCGCCGACCAGGTGACCGCCGAGCGTCACGCGCAGCAGCTCGCCGCGCTCGTCACGGAGCGCCTCGCCATCTGATCGACGCACGCGGCTGCGCCTGACGGCAGCTGCTGTGGAGGAAGTCGGCGGCGTATACCGAGTTCCTCCGACATGTCCTCATCCTCGATCGAGGAGGGCCATTTTATGAACAACATGAACCGCCTGGCGCGAAACACGATTCTCGTAGCCGTAGTCATTGCGGTGGCAAGTCCGTCCCCAGCGTTCGCTGACGCGTCGGGGGACGCACGGGACGGAAACGTCGTCCAGATATGCGCTGGTCAAGCCATTGATCTTGATGATGCGAACGGCTCGCCGCTGCCAGTCGAACGGCAGCAGAGCCTTCGAGATCATGCGGAATTTCGCTGTAATCAGCCTGGGTTGGCATCCCGAGGTCGAACCGCGACGTCATCCTCAGCTGAGGCCGTGCACGCTGACTCGGACGGCTACTACCCGGTAGCGAATCTCGACATTCAGCCGGGTCAGGTCACGTGGCTGGCGACAGTGGGTGGTATGCCGGTGGGCCCATACAAGACACTGACCTGCGAGTGGCGTATCGACCATGGAGCTTGGCAAGACTGTGGAGCTGCCTCGGGGTCCGGGTCCGAATTGCGAACTCGTACGAATCAGTATTGCCCTTTCCCGGGTCTCCTATTCGAAGTAGAGGCGTTCGTTCATGTGAACAACGTGGATTACTTTGATAATGCAGACGGCATAACGCAATGAGTCGCGTGTTCTGCATCATCAGGTCGACGAGCCGCACCCCTGACCTCAGGTTGCGGACCCTGGATGCCCGACCCGGAGCGTGGGTCTGCATCCGCGCGGAGACGACCACCGCTCCACAAGGCCCCCATGCGACGGAGCGTTCGACCTCTGTCGCGGTCTTGCCCTCGCTGGAGGACGGTCGAGGGCATCGTGTCGTCGCGGAACGGGTGCTGAGCGGTGGCGGGGAGCCGCTCACCGGCGTCATCGACTGGATCTTCCGATGGCCCTACGAGGTGGACCTCACGCGCGCCTTTCGTCTGAGCGACGGCGACCGCTGGTCCGTGTCGTTCACGTGCCTCGACGTCGACGACATCCTCGACCAGCGGGGCCGCGAGTAGGTCAGAGCTTGCGGAGCGCCACGCTCGTCACGGAGTGGTCCGCGCCCTTGCGCAGCACGAGCGTCGCGCGCGAGCGGGTCGGGCGGATGTTCTGCTCGAGGTTCGGCTCGTTGATGCTCGACCAGATCCGCCGCGCGTGCGCCACCGCCTCGTCCACGCTGAGGTCGGCGTAGCGGTGGAAGTACGAGCGCGGGTTGCTGAAGGCGCCGCGTTGGAGGCTCAGGAAGCGCTCCTCGTACCACTGCGCGATGTCGTGCGTGCGGGCGTCCACGTAGATGGAGAAGTCGAAGAGGTCGCTGACGGCGAGCTTCGCGCCCGAGGCCGAGGGCTGCAGGACGTTCAGGCCCTCGATGATGAGCACGTCCGGCTGCCGCACGACGACCTCGGCGCCCGGCACGATGTCGTAGGCGAGGTGCGAGTAGAACGGCGCGCGCACCTCGGGGACGCCGCTCTTCACCTGCGTGACGAACCGCAGCAGCGCACGCCGGTCGTACGACTCCGGGAAGCCCTTCCGCTCCATGAGGCCGCGGCGCTCGAGCTCGGCGTTCGGGTGCAGGAAGCCGTCGGTGGTCACGAGCTCGACGCGCGGGGTGTCGTCCCAGCGGGCGAGCATCTCGCGCAGAAGGCGCGCGACCGTGGACTTGCCGACGGCCACGGATCCCGCGACGCCGATGACGAACGGCGTGCTCTTGGCGCGCTCGCCGAGGAACGCGCTCGTCTCGCGGTGGAGCTTCTTGGTGCCGGAGACGTAGAGGTTGAGCAGCCGGCTGAGCGGGAGGTAGACGTCGCCGACCTCGCGCATGTCGAGCCGGTCGCCGATCCCGCGCAGCTGCACGACCTCCGTCTCCCGGAGCGGGAGGTGCGTGGCGGGGGCGAGGGCGGCCCAGTCGGCCCGGGCGATCTCCACGAACGGGGAGACGTTGCCATGGCTCGTCGGGTGTCCCGTCGCGGTGTCTGGCATGGCGATCCCATCCTACGGCGGGGCTCGGGCGGCGTCCGGGCCGCGGGGGCGCGCCGCGGCGCCGGGCGCGCAGGGGAACCCGATCCGGACGACTAAAGTGGTGCCCCATGTGCGGAATCGTGGGATACGTCGGTGAGTCCAAGAGCCTCGAGGTGCTCCTCGGGGGGCTGCGGAGGCTCGAGTACCGGGGTTACGACTCCGCGGGGGTCGCGGTCCTCGACGCCGACGGCACGCTCGGCGTCCGCAAGCGCGCCGGCAAGCTCGACCGCCTCCTGGAGGACCTCGAGGCGTCGCCGCTGCCGAACGGATCCACCGGCATCGGCCACACCCGCTGGGCGACCCACGGCGGCCCGACCGACCGCAACGCGCACCCGCACCTGGGCGACGACGGCAAGCTCGCCCTCATCCACAACGGCATCATCGAGAACTTCGCGGAGCTCAAGGACGACCTCCTCGCGGACGGCTACGAGTTCCACAGCGACACCGACACCGAGGTCGCCGCGCAGCTGCTCGGCCGCGAGTACGGCATCACGCACGACCTCGAGCAGGCGTTCCGCAACACCGTGAGCCGCCTCGAGGGCGCGTTCACGCTCCTCGCGGTGCACCGCGACCAGCCCGGCCTCGTGGTCGGCGCGCGTCGCAACTCGCCGCTCGTCATCGGCCTGGGCGAGGGCGAGAACTTCCTCGGATCCGACGTCGCGGCCTTCGTGGAGTTCACGCGCCGCGCGGTCGCCATCGGCCAGGACCAGATGGTCGCCATCCGACCCGACTCCGTCACGGTCACCGACTTCCACGGCGCGCCCGTCGAGACGCACGAGTTCGAGATCGCCTGGGACGCCTCCGCCTCCGAGAAGGGCGGCTGGTCGAGCTTCATGGCGAAGGAGATCAGCGAGGGCCCGGACGCCGTGGCGAACACGCTGCGCGGCCGCATCGTCGACGGCGTCGTCGTGCTCCCCGACCTCGACGCGATCGGCGAGGTCGACCTCGCCGACATCTCGCGCATCGTCATCGTCGCGTGCGGCACGGCCGCGTACTCCGGCATCCTCGGCAAGTACGCCATCGAGAAGTGGGCCCGCGTCCCCGTCGAGGTGGAGCTCGCGCACGAGTTCCGCTACCGCGACCCGGTGCTCGACAGCACGACGCTCGTCATCTCCATCAGCCAGTCCGGCGAGACCATGGACACGCTGCTCGCCGTCCGCTACGCCCGCGAGGCCGGGGCGCGCGTGCTGTCCATCTGCAACACGCAGGGCGCCACGATCCCGCGCGAGTCCGAGGCGGTCGTCTACACGCACGCCGGTCCCGAGGTGGCGGTCGCGTCGACCAAGGCGTTCGTCGCGCAGGTCGCCGCGCTCTACCTCTTCGGCCTGCACCTCGCGCGCATCCGCGGCACGCTGTCGGCCGACGAGATCGTCGAGAACACCGAGGAGCTGCTCGCGGTCCCCGAGAAGCTCCAGGCCGTCGTGGAGCAGGGCGAGAAGATCAGCCAGCTCGCCGGGTGGATGGCGGACACGCGCGCCGTCCTCTTCCTCGGTCGCAACGTGGGCTTCCCCGTCGCGCTCGAGGGCGCGCTGAAGCTCAAGGAGCTCGCGTACATCCACGCGGAGGGCTTCGCCGCGGGCGAGCTCAAGCACGGGCCCATCGCGCTCATCGAGCCGGGCCAGCCCGTGTTCGTCATCGTCCCGAGCCCGGTGCACCAGCTCGCGCTGCACAAGAAGGTCATCTCCAACATCGAGGAGATCCGCGCGCGCGGCGCCCGGGTCATCGCGATCGCCGAGCAGGGTGACGCGTTCGTCCTCCCGCACGCCGACGAGGTCATCCCGATCCCGCTCGCCGCGCCGCTGTTCGAGCCGCTGCTCGCGGTCACGCCGCTCCAGATCTTCGCGATGGAGCTCGCGGCGGCCAAGGGCCTCGACGTCGACCAGCCGCGCAACCTCGCGAAGTCCGTCACCGTCGAGTGACCGGCCGCGCGTGATCAGGGGCATCGGCGTCGACGTCGTCGACGTCGTGCGCTTCGCCCGGAGCGCCGAGCGCACGCCGGGTCTCGTGCCGCGCCTGTTCGCGCCGGCCGAGCGTCCCCTGCCCGCGCGCTCGCTGGCGGCGCGGTTCGCGGCCAAGGAGGCGCTGATCAAGGCGCTCGGCGGACCGGGCGGCATCAGCTGGCAGGACATGGAGGTCGTGCGCGACGACCACGGCGATCCGTCGTTCCGGGTGCGCGGCGCCGTGGCAGAGGTCGCGGCCGCGCGCGGCGTGACGCGCATCCACCTGAGCATGAGCCACGACGCCGGCCTCGCGACCGCGTTCGTGGTGACCGAGGGGGAGGGCGCATGACCGACGAGGCCACCGTCCAGCTCCCCGCGGCCCTCCGCCGCGAGGCGCGCATCGACGCCGGCGCCATCTCCGCGAACGTCCGCACCCTGCGCGCCACCACGGGCGCGCCGCTCGTCATGGCCGTGGTCAAGGCCGACGGCTACGGGCACGGCGCGGTCGCGTCCGCGCGCGCGGCGCTGGCGGGCGGGGCCGACCGGCTCGGCGTCGTCGACATCCGCGAGGCGCTCGCGCTGCGGGCGGCGGGCATCGAGGCGCCGATCCTCACCTGGATGCACGCGCCCGGCGCCGACTTCGCCGCCGCGATCGCGCAGGGCGTCGACCTCGGCCTCAGCAGCCTCCGTCAGGTGCGGGAGGCCGCCGCGGCCGCGCGCGCGATCGGCCGGCCCGCCGAGATCCACGTCAAGGTCGACACCGGGCTCGGCCGCAACGGCGTCACGCCGGCGGAGTGGCCGGGCGTCGTCGCGGAGGTCGCGCGGCTCGTCGACGAGGGCGCGCTGCGGCTGGGCGGCGTCTTCAGCCACCTCGCCAACGCCGGCGCCGAGGAGGACCTCGCGCAGGTGCGCGCGTTCGAGGCGGCCCTCGACAGGGTGCGGTCCGCGGGGCTCGAGCCCGGCATCCGCCACCTCGCCGCCACCGCGGGAGCACTGCGCGTGCCCGAGGCGCGGTTCGACATGGTGCGTCTCGGCATCGGGATCTACGGCATCTCCCCGCTCGACGGCGTCACCTCGGCCGACCTCGGCCTCGTGCCCGCGATGACCCTCGTCGGCAGCGTCGTCGCGGTCAAGCGCGTGCCCGCCGACACGGGCGTCTCCTACGGCTACACGTACCGCACCACCCGGGCCACGACCCTGGCGCTCGTCTCGCTCGGCTTCGCCGACGGCGTGCCGCGCCTCGCCAGCAACCGCGCGCCCGTCGCGATCCACGGCGCCCGCTTCCGGGTGAGCGGCCGGATCGCCATGGACCAGTTCGTGGTCGACGTGGGCGACGGCCTGATCGACGGGCGGCAGGTGGCCGTGGGCGACGACGCCGTGCTGTTCGGGGATCCGGCCACCGGCGCCCCCTCGGTGGAGGAGTGGGCCGAGGCGACCGGCACCATCGGCTACGAGATCGTCACGCGCGTCGCCGGCCGCGTGACCCGGAGGCTCGTCCCATGACCGGATCCGCGCACGCCGCCGCGGCTGCTTCCGCTGCCGCCCCGCTCGCTCCCGCCGCCCCGCAGGCCCCCGGCCGCCGCGCCGTGGTCGACCTCGATGCGATCCGCCACAACGTCCGCACGCTCGCCGCGCTCGCGGCGCCCGCGCGCACGATGGTCGCGGTGAAGGCCGACGCGTACGGCCACGGCGCCCTGCAGGTCGCCCGCGCCGCGCTCGAGGCCGGGGCCGAGAGCCTCGCGGTGCTCGACGTCGCGTCCGCGGTCGAGCTGCGTCGCGCCGGGATCACCGCCCGCCTCCTCGCCTGGCTGCACGGGGTGGACACCGACTTCCGCGTCGCGGTCGAGGAGGGCATCGACCTCGGCGTCTCGGCGCTGTGGGAGCTGGAGCGCATCGCCGCGGCCGGCCGCGCCACGGGGATCCGCGCGCGCGTGCACCTCAAGGCCGACACCGGGCTCAGCCGCAACGGCGCGACCCCGGAAGCTTGGCCCGACCTCGTGCGCGCCGCCGTGGCGGCCGACGCCGCGGGCGAGCTCACGCTGCACGCGCTCTGGTCGCACCTCGCCGACGCCTCGCCCGAGGACGACGACGCCGCGCTCGCCCGCTTCCACGAGGCGGTGCGCGTGGCCGAGGAGCTGGGCGCGCGCCCGGTCGAGAAGCACCTGGCGGCGAGCTCCGCCGGGATCCGCCTGCCCGCCGCCCGCTTCGACATGGTGCGCTTCGGCATCGCCGTCTACGGCATCTCCCCGTTCGACGACCGCTCGGGCCGCGACCTCGGCCTGATCCCGGCGATGACGCTCGAGGCCGACGTCGTCTCCGTGAAGCGCGTCGAGGCGGGGCAGGGCGTCTCGTACGGCCTCGACTATCGCACCGCCGGCCCCTCGACGCTGGCGCTCGTGCCGCTGGGCTACGCCGACGGGATCCCGCGCATCGCCGGCCCCCGCGCCTCGGTGCTCCTGAACGGCCGCCGCTTCCCGATCGCCGGGCGCATCGCCATGGACCAGCTCGTGCTCGACGTGGGCGACCTGCCCGTCGAGGTGGGCGACACCGCCGTGATCCTCGGCACGGGCGACCGCGGCGAGCCCACGGCCGAGGAGTGGGCCGGCTGGGCCGAGACCATCGGCGACGAGATCGTGACGCGCGTCGGGCCGCGCGCGGACCGGGTCCACCTGCACGAGCGCGACGCATCGGCCGCGACCGGAGCGGCCTCCGCCGACGAGGTCCTCTCCGACGAGCTCGTCCCCGTCCCCACCCCGGACGCGATGGAGGAGCTCGGTCGCGCCTTCGCCGGCGAGCTCGGCGCGGGCGACCTCGTCGTCCTCTCCGGCCCGCTCGGCGCAGGCAAGACCACCTTCACGCGGGGGCTCGGCGCGGGCCTCGGCGTCCGCGGTCCGGTCACGAGCCCCACGTTCGTGCTCGCCCGCACGCACCCGAGCCTCGTCGACGGGCCGCCGCTCGTGCACGTCGACGCCTACCGCCTCGCCGACGCCCGCGAGCTCGACGACCTCGACATCGACTTCGCGCGCTCCGTCGTGGTGGTCGAGTGGGGCGAGGGCAAGCTCGACGGCGTCGCCGAGGAGTGGTGGGACCTCCGCATCGCGCGGCCCACGGGCGCCGGCGACGTCCACGCGGACGACGCCGCGGACGACGGCGAGGAGCCCGCGGATCCCGACGACGCCCCCGAGGAGCCGCGCACCGTCCGGGTCCGCCGTCTGCGCGCGCGCCCCCGCGCCTAGACTCATCCAGTGCTCCTCGCGATCGACACCTCCGCCGGAACGGGCGTCGCCGTGATCGACCCCGACGGCCGCGTGCTCGCCGAGCGCCAGGAGGCCGACACCATGCGGCACGCCGAGGTCATCGGCACCCTCCTCGACGAGTGCCTCTCCGCGTCCGGCGTCGAGCGCTGCGACATCCGCGCCGTCGTCGCCGGCATGGGCCCGGGTCCCTTCACGGGCCTCCGCGTCGGCATCGCCGCGGCCCGCGTGCTCGCGACCGGCCTCGACGTCCGCGTGATCCCGGTCGTCAGCCACGACGCCGTGGCGCACGACCACTACGCGGCGGGCGCCACCGGATCGCTCGTCGTCGTCACCGACGCCCGCCGCCGGGAGCTGTACTGGTCGGTCTACCGCGCCCCCGTCGACGGCGGCGTCGCCGAGCGCACCGCGGGTCCCGGCCTCAGCAAGCCGGACGACGTGCCGGCCGCGGACCACCGCATCGACGCCGCCGGGATCCGCGCCGCCTCCCTCGCGCAGGTCGCCCGCCGCATGGACGAGCTCGACCTGCCCTTCGCCGTCGACGAGGCCCTGTACCTCCGCTCGCCCGACGTCACGGTGTCGACCGGCCCGAAGCGGGTCACGTCGTGACCGTCCTGTTCCGCCCGGCGACCATCGACGACCTCGCCGCGCTCATGCACCTGGAGACGACCACGTTCGTCACCGACGCGTGGTCGTCCGACGCGATGCGCGGCGAGCTCACCTCCCGTCACGGCTGGTACGTCGTGGCTGCCGACGAGGCCGACGGCGGGATCCTCGGCTACGCCGGCTTGTCCTGCCCGCGGGGGGCGCAGGCGGCCGACGTGCAGACCATCGCCGTCGCCGAGTCCGCCCGGGGCCGCGGCATCGGCCGCGCGCTGCTCACGCGCCTCGTCGCCGAGGCCCACGCCCGCGGCGCGCGCGAGGTGCTGCTGGAGGTGCGCGCGGACAACCCTGTCGCCCAGGCGCTCTACACCTCGCTCGGCTTCGAGCCCATCGCCGTCCGCCCGCACTACTACCAGCCCGACGACGTGGACGCGGTCGTGATGCGCGTCGCCCTCGGCGGCACCCCGCCGTCCGTCTCCGAGCCCCGCGAGGCCACGGCCCCCGCCACCGGCGGCCCCGGAGTCGGCACGGAGGCGCGAGCCGACGACGACGCCTGCGTCGACGAGGACGAGTGCGACGCGACCGCCGGCCCCCTCGTCCTCGGCATCGAGACCTCCTGCGACGAGACGGGCATCGGCATCGTCCGCGGCCAGACCCTCCTCGCCAACGTCATCTCCAGCTCCATGGACGAGCACGCGCGCTACGGCGGCGTCGTGCCCGAGGTCGCGGCCCGCGCGCACCTCGAGGCGCTGACCCCGGCCATCGACGCGGCCCTCGAGGACGCCGGCGTCACGCTCCGCGAGCTCGACGCGATCGCGGTCACCGCAGGCCCCGGCCTCTCGGGCGCGCTGATGGTGGGCGTCGGCGCGGCGAAGGCGCTCGCCGTGGCCCTCGACATCCCGCTGCACGGCGTCAACCACCTCGTCGGCCACGTCGGCGCCGACCTGCTCAGCCTCGACGGCGGATCCGGCCGCCCGCTCGAGACCCCGTCCATCGCGCTCCTCGTCTCCGGCGGACACACCTCGCTGCTGCTCGTGCGCGACCTGGTCGACGACGTCGAGCTCCTCGGCGAGACCATCGACGACGCCGCGGGCGAGGCGTTCGACAAGGTCGCCCGCATCCTCGGCCTGCCGTACCCCGGCGGCCCGCACATCGACCGGGTCGCGGCCGACGGCGACCCGAGGGCGATCCGCTTCCCCCGCGGCCTCTCCCTCCCCAAGGACATGGAGCGCCACCGCTACGACTTCTCGTTCTCCGGTCTCAAGACCGCGGTCGCCCGCTGGGTCGAGAAGCGCCAGGACGCGGGCGAGCCCGTGCCGGTCGCCGACGTCGCCGCGAGCTTCCGCGAGGCCGTGGTCGATGTGCTGCTCACGAAGGCCGTCGCCGCGTGCGTCGACCACGGGATCCCGCGCCTGCTGCTGGGCGGCGGCGTCGTCGCGAACGCGCGCGTGCGGGAGCTCGCGGCGGAGCGGTGCGCGGCCGCGGGCATCGAGCTGCGCATCCCGCCGCTGTCCCTCTGCACCGACAACGGCGCGATGATCGCGGCCCTCGGCGCCCGCCTCATCACCTCCGGGCGTGCGCCGTCCGGCCTCGCGTTCGGCGCCGACTCCACGCTCCCCGTCACCGTCGTGCAGGTCGGCTGAGCCGGCGCACTGCAGCGACGCGCCGTGCGCATTGCATCCATTGCGCGCGTCCTCTCGCGCCGGGCCCGGAACACGGTATGTTCCCAGGGACGAAAGGAACCACCATGACCGATCCGCAGAATCCGGACCGCTCCTCCGACGACTTCCCGCCCGCACCGAGCCAGCCCTCCTACCCGGCGGCGCCCGCGGCCGGATCCGGCTCGCCCTACGCGGCCCCCTACCAGCCCGGCCAGGGCGGTGCGCCCAAGAAGGGCCTCGCCATCACCTCGCTGGTGCTCGGCATCGTGTCGCTGGTGCTCTCGATCCCCCTTTGGTTCCTCACGTTCTTCGTGGGCATCGCGGCGATCGTCACGGGCGTTCTCGCGCGCAAGCGCAACCCCGGCACCAAGGGCTTCTGGCTCACCGGCCTCATCCTCGGCATCGTCGGCGTGCTGGTCAGCGTGCTGATCGGCATCTTCGCGCTCGTGGTCCTCAACGCCATCAGCACCGGCCAGATCAACGGCACGCCGATCCCGATGCCGTCCGGGCGCTAGCACGCACCACCGCATCACACGCGCGGCCGTCCCCTCGGGGCGGCCGCGTCGTCGTGTCCGGGCAGCGGCCCGGCGGTCGGGCGTCAGCCCGCGTGCACCCCGTGCCGGTCCGCGAGGATCGCCACGCGCCGCCCGCCCACGCGCGTCGCGATGAGCGTCGCCGACGCGTCGCCCTTCAGCTGGAGTCGCGTCCGCAGCCGCGCCGGATCCACGTCGACTCCGCGCTTCTTGATCTCGAGCGTCCCGATGCCGCGCGCCCGCAGCTCGCGCTTCAGCCGCTGCTCGTCGAGCGGGAGCACCTCGCGCACCCGGAAGCCGCGCGCGAACGGCGTGGCCTGCTCCCGGTCCGCGGTGATCCAGGCGATCCCCTCGCCCACCATCCGCCCGTCGAGCGAGCGCGCCAGGTCGCCGATGAGGCGCGCGCGGATCACGGCGCCGTCCGGCTCGTACAGGTGCTCGCCGAGCTCGCCGAGCTCCGCGTCCGCGCTGTCGGCCGCCGCGGTGAGCTCCGCGTGCGACCCGCCGCTGATCACGAGCGCCGCCCGTCGCACGCCGTCGCGCCGCGTCGGCCCGAACCACAGGCCCATCTCCACGGCCTGCCCGTCGACCGACACCCACTGCGCCTCCGCCTCCGCCGGGATGAGGTCGCGGTCGAGGCCCGGGCCGAGCTTGATGCCGGCGGCGCGCCCCGACGCCCGCTCGAACGCGGCGGTGAGCGTGGGGGAGTAGGCGTCCGGATCCGAGATGCGCCGCGTCGACGAGTGCCCCTCCGTGCGCCGCGCCGGGTCGAGGTAGACGCCGTCCACGCGACCCGCGTCGAACGCCTCGGCTGTGCCCTGCTCGACGACCGCCTCGGGGAACGGCGCGAGGTTCCAGCCGGCGATCGCCGCGGTCACCTCGTCGCGCTCGACCGCTGTGACGCGGATCCCGATGGCCGCCATCGCCATCGCGTCCCCGCCGATCCCGCAGCCGAGGTCGGCGACGTGCGCGACGCCGGCCTGCTGGAAGCGGCCCGCGTGCTGCGCGGCGACCGGCAGCCGGGTGGCCTGCTCGAGCCCGGCCTCCGTGAACAGCATGCGCTCGGCGAAGTCGCCGAACTTCCCCCGCGCCTTCGCGCGCAGGCGGGACTGCGTGAGCACCGCGCGCACCCGCTCGGGGGAGTGGCCCTCGGCGCGCAGGGCGCTCACGATCCGCACGGCGTCATCGCCGGGCTGAGGCTGGGGCAGGGAGTCGAGCAGGCGGAGCCCCTCGAGGGAGAGGACCTCGCGGAGGTCGGTCTGATCCATCCGCCCACCGTATCGGGGCCGCTCCCCACCGATTGGCACTCGCGTTGCGCGAGTGCAAGCGCGGCCCGTAGAATCTCACCTGGCACTCTCCCCCGGAGATTGCCAATGAAGTCTTGTCCCTTAGTCACGAAGGAAGAGGTCAACCGTGTCGGTCTCCATCAAGCCGCTCGAGGATCGCATCGTCATCCAGCAGGTCGAAGCCGAGCAGACCACCGCGTCTGGTCTGGTCATCCCCGACACCGCCAAGGAGAAGCCCCAGGAGGGCGAGGTCGTGGCCGTGGGCCCCGGCCGCATCGACGACAACGGCAACCGCGTCCCCCTCGACGTCGCCGTCGGCGACAAGGTCATCTACTCCAAGTACGGCGGCACCGAGGTCAAGTACGACGGCAAGGACCTCCTCGTCCTCTCCGCGCGCGACGTGCTCGCCGTCATCGAGCGCTGACGCTCCCCACGTAGCGACACCGCACCACGCACCACGCGAGAGCCCGGCCGACACGTTCGGCCGGGCTCTCGTGCGTGCGGGGCCGACGGTCGCACGCCGATGCCCTCAATGGGATCCCGCAGCTGTGGGGGAACACCGACCGGGTGCCTGGGATCTGTGACACTCGTCGAGTGCATGCCGTCCCGATCCTCGCCACCTCCGCTCTACTCGCCCTCGCCTCCGACGACTCAGCGAGCCGCAGCCTGCTGGCCTCCGCTGTCACCGCGGCCCTCATGGGCCTGGTCTTCCTCGGAGTGGGTGCTCTGGCGTATTCCGGTGTGTGGCGATGGTGGGCCCGCATGAAGCGCCCCATCGTCACCATGTTCTACTTCCCGTACTTGCCCTTGGCGATCGGCTGGATGGGCGTGGGTCTTCTGATCATCGGTGCTTTCATCCTCTTCCCGCCAGCCGCTCGCTTGCCCGTCATCTACCTCGGGATCTTCGTGGAGATCCTCGCGGTGTGCAGCGCCATGTGGATGCCTCGTGCGCTCCTGCCTCGGTGGTACCGGGCCGCGAAGGGGCTGGACGGAAGCACGTCGAGCGATCGTCGCTACCCGATCTCGGCGGGCAGCCCGTCGCCGACGCAAGCGGGGGCTGGACCGGCCGCTCAGGGCGGCGCGTCCGGGAAAGACGAGACCGCTGTCAATGACGCGGTCAGCCGGACGTTCGGCTCGGCGGACTGAGCCGAGGCTGACGTGGAGGAGATCGTCTGCTCACGGACGCTGTCGTGATGCGGTCGGCCGCAGGAGTAGTCCACGCCCTCGTCGTCGCGGGAGGTGCCCCGAGCGGCGACACGTCTGCTTCGATCTACGTCGAGTCCTTCCTCGTCGGTGTGGTGATGGTGGCGATCGGGGCGGTCGCGTACACCGGGCTGTGGCGTGCGTGGTCGAGGAACCGATATACCTATCCTTTGGGAATCGGTGTCATGGGAGTGGGAGCCCTCGCCGTATCCGCCGGCAGAGTGCTCCCACCCTTCCTCAGCTCGGTCTTCCTGTACCTCGGGCTGGGCATCGGCGTGGTGGGTGCCATGTCGATGATCGGGGTCCCGAGGGTCCTGCTCCCTGCGTGGTACCGAGCGCGGATGGACATGGACTCTGATCGGAACGGTGAGGACCCGGTCGATCGGCCCTGAACGGCCCCGGCGATCGACGTGACATGCGCTGGCAAGTGTGGAAGCTCGGTCGAGTCGATCACCTGGACCCTATTGCTGGCGAATGCCCTCTCGCCTCAGCAGGTGAGGTGGAAAGGTGCTCAGGCTGTGGGCGACAGCCGGCGCAATTCCCACCATCTGCGAGGCTCAGCAGGTGCTCCCGTTCCGGTCGTCTCCTGCGTATTCATTCAGAGCGATGCTGAGCGAGACGAGCGGCGCGAGCGGAGGCATGTCCTCCCTCGGCATCGCGGCTGAAGGACTCGTGATGGCCATCGTGTTTCTCGCCATCGGGCTGCTGGCATTCTCCGGACTGTGGAGGTGGTGGGCTCGCTTGAAGCCCCCTGTGGTGAGCATCTACTACTTCCCGTATCTGCCGCTCGGCATCGGGTGGATGGGGGTGGGCTACGCGGTCATGGCTCCAGGGTTGTTCCTGCCTCCGGCGATCGAGATGCCGGTCATCTACCTCGGCGTGGCGATCGTGTTTCTCGGCTTGATCGGTATGCGCTTCATGCCCCGGGCACTCCTGCCTCGGTGGTACAGGGCCGCGAAGGGCCTCGACCGCCGAGCGGCGGATGCGTCTCTAGGCGCCACATTCTCACGCGACTCGCCCAACGGGCGGGCGGGCGACGAGCGCGCATGCCCGGGTGCTGAGTCGCCGACGGGGACACGAGACGGCGTCGCGATGGAAGAAGTGATGAGGAAGGCCTTCGGGTCATCCGACTGAGTCGAGGTGTCGCTCCTCTCGCGCCCGGGAGGCGCCCATGCGTGCGTCGCTTCGGAAGGGACATCGAGCGGCGGCGAGACGCCTACATCGATGACTCTCCGGTGGGGCCCGTTCGTCGAGGTGATGGCTCGGAGCCGAGCCCGATGTCGACACCTTTTCCGGGGTCGGAGGAGGCGCGCACGAGGGTTGTGCTCCTGAGCGACCGCCGGCTCTCGAGGGCAGGGGGTGTGGGGGACGGCCGACGGGGTTTCCCCGATTTGTGAGACTCGGCAGGTGCTGCTGCTTCTGCTCCCGATCTCCGCTTCGTCATCCTCGACCGCGATCGTCGGCATGACGAGTGCCTCGAGCCAGGACGCGTCTTCCCTTGGCATAGCGGCCCGGTTGCTCGTCCCGGCGATCGTCTTCCTCACTGTGGGTGCTCTCGCCTACTCTGGACTTTGGAGGTCGTGGGCTCGGTGGAAGCCACCTGTGGTGAGCATCTACTACTTCCCGTACCTACCGTTGGGCATCGGCTGGACGGGAGTGGGCCTTCTCCTCGGGGCTGTGGCGCTCGTCCTGCCTCCTCCGGCTCAGATGCCGGTTGCATTCCTCGTAGTAGCCATCGTGGTGCTAGGCCTGATCGGCATGGGGTTCATGCCCCGCGTGCTCCTGCCTCGGTGGTACAGGGCCGCGAAGGGCCTCGACCGCCGAGCGTCGGAGTCATCTCGAGGTGCTGCTGTCTCACGCGATGCGTCCGCTGTGCGGTCGACCGTCGCGGGTTCGGAGCAGGACGCCCCGTCGCCGAAGGGGACACGAGACGGCGTCCCCTTGGAAGAAGTGATGAGGAAGACGTTCGGCTCAGCTGACTGATCGAGTCCTCGCGAAGGGTGCGGCGGCCCTACGTGCGGGATTCGGCCGCTCAGGGCGCTGAGCGGACTGCCTCACGTTCCGGCTCCCCCCCCCAGAGCGGAAGTAGCTCGACGCCTCCCCTGTGCACAAGAGCGGTGCCGAACTCCTACCGCGTGTAAGGCTCCGCCCGTGTCCAGAATCTCGCCGATCATGCTTGCCTCGATTGCTACCGTCTCTCCTATCGTCGCGTCCGTCAGCGGTCGTCGTCACTTCGCGGCGGGACACCGGCCCACTGTGACGAACTCGTCCTCCTGGGAAGGCCGCGCGGCATGACCGGGCAGACCAGCGGCAACGGCTGGAGGATCGATCCCGACACGGTGAGGACCGTCCTCACCGCCACGCGCAATGACCTGTCCGGGCTGGACACCGCCAAGGCGGCAGTCACGAAGGCCATCGAAGGTGCCTCTGCTGTCGTCGGACCCAAGACAGCGGCAGCGCTCGCCCTCATCAGCGGGAATCCTCTCCTGTCCCAGATCGCCGCGGTCGACTCCGCAGTGGGCAAGGTCATCGACCAGACGCAGCTCGCCCTTGACGCCTACACCCAAGGCGACGACGAGATGGCCACCAACCTCTCCCAGGGGGCGGGCCGATGACGTCATCCGACCCCGCGGACCGGCTGTCGGACATACCGAGCGCGGCCGATGTCGAGACTGCGGCTGCCGCCTTCGACAAGATCGGCGCGGCGATGGACGAGGCCATGCAGTCAATCACCCGCTCATGGTCAGGCCTCTCGGCTGTCGACGTATTCGACACCCCTGACTCCGCACGACTATTCGATGCCCTCTCCTCCGCGCAGACGCTCTCGAGGACCCTTGGTGAGGATGCTGCCGCGGCGAAAGCGGCGCTCCTCGCCTATTCGACGTCTCTCGCCGACCTGCCGGCCAAGCGCAAGGAGGCGGCGGATTCCCTGGCGGCGGACAAATCATCCGAGGTTGCCACCGCGATTCCGCTCGCCCCGGGCATCATCGACGGATTCAACAACGAAGTCGACCATGCCGACGAGGAATGTGCAGAGGCTCTGCTCAAGCTGACGCGATACGCAGGCGATGCGCTCGTGGATGCGGTGCAGGGGATCGGCGAGACGCTGGAGCAGCCGGCCCTGAAGCTCGGGATCGATGGTGGTACGGACCTCATTAAGGATTCGCCGAAGGTCAAAGACGCATTTCACGCCGTGACGGACTTATTGGGGATCACGGAACAAGACGGCAACCACACTGCGGAGCCAGTCGTCGACGGCGCGCAACCTGCCTCTGAGCGTCTGACTGCGGCGGGCGACGAGGCCCTGGGTAGGCGTGTCGCCGAAGTCGGTGCTGCGGGGGAAGGAATCGCCCGAGGCTTAGGGGCCGCAGGCGTGCTGGTATCGGGTGCGGCGGCATTCGCCAATACGTACGACCACGATGAGGCGGAACATCCCGACTGGAATCCTACCGAGCGGGCCACACACGCGACGACGCATGCTGCGGTAGTTGCGGTAGGAGGAGTGGCGGGCAGCATAGTCGGCGGCGAGATAGGCACAGTCGCCGGAGAAGGCCTGGGCGCTGTGGTCGGCAGTGCAGTCTTTCCTCCGCTGGGTACCGTGGTCGGTGCGGAGATCGGTGGTTTCCTCGGCGGCCTTGCCGGAGGATATATCGGCGATAAAATAGGATCGACTTCAGGAGAGGGCTTCACCAACTTCGTTGATCACTTCTTCGGATGACGCGCGCGAGGCGATACGGCTACTTGAGTACTGAGAAAGCGATGAAATGACAGAGGACTGGACGGGCATCGAGACCCCGTGGCTGCACATGGAGATGCCCCCGACGTGGGAGAGGCTGCCGTCAGATGATGACCGCGCCGTCGCCATCGCGAACCCGAGCACGCCCGACGAGGGATTCCGGGCGAACGTCATCGTCGTGGTGCGCGCCTCGACGGAGACCGTGATCCAGCTCGGCGCGCGGAGCATCGCGGAGGGCCTGGTGTACCCGGGCTGGTCGCACGTGGTCTCGGACTCCGAATGGCGGCGTCCCGACACGACCGGGCGCGTGGTGAACTTCGTCCATGAGACCGCCGGGAGGTGCGTCGCCGTGACGCGCTCCGCGCTGGTCACCGGCTCGCACGTCCTCGAGGTGACGGCGAGCTGCGACATCGTCGACCGCTTGCGCTTCGAGGATCTGTTCAAGACGATCGCGCGCACTGCGCGAGTGGCGGTGCAGGCATGACCGACATCAGGCTGGACGAAGAGGCCGTGGCGCGCGGCGACGGCAGGCCGTTCGAGCTGGTCACCCGCGTCGCCGGGATGCAGCCGTACCCGGCCAGCTCGATCCTGCTCAGCCCGGCGGCCTGGGAGAAGCTGTGGTCGATCCGCAGGCGCGGGATCTTCGCGCGTCTCGGCGGCGACCCCGCGGAGGTGGCGGAGCTGTCCCGTGCGGGTCTGCTCGACCGGAGGGGTGGCCTGTCGGTGGCGAGCGAGGACCTCTTGCGTGTCCGCGCAACCGCGGTCCTCAACTTCGGCGGCACGGCAGACGCGCACGGCAAGCGGCGCACCTTCACCGGGTGGTACGTCGGCCGTGAAGCGCTCGTCGCCGCGGAGATCCCTCAAGAAGACGGATCGACGGTCATGTCCATCCACCGCACGACCTTCTCCGCGTCGCTGGGCCTGCTCATCTCGTGGCTCCGGATCGGGCCGGCATGGACCTTCGGCCATGACATCGGCGACGGCACGCACGATGCCGCTGCGGTGAAGCAGCGCATCGATGCGGCGCCGGATGACGAGATCCCGCTTCCCTCGGATGCCAGCCAGAGCACGACGCGAGCATGGCGCGCGGGCGAGTGGACCAGCTACTACGTCGGGTCTCCCGCCGCGGACATGGCGTTCCACCGGATCCGGACCGGAGAGGTCGGCTGGTTCAAGCCGGAGGAGCTGCCGGACGGCCGCGTCAGGCTGGCACCCGAGTCACCCCTCGACGTCATGCGCGACGTCGTCGGCCTGTTCCTGCAGGCGGTGCGCGCGACGCGCTGACGGAGGCCGGTTCATTCGCGCTGGCGGCGGCATCGCGACTCGGGCATCCATGACGTTGCAGGTCGGAGTGAGTGCACAAGGTGAGGGGAACCGGATGTCCACCCACGATGAAGCCCTGACGCCGGATTGGGCGACGGTCGAGAGCGCGCTGGCGACGGTCGAGATCCCCGACTTCTGGGAGGCTCTGCCCTCCGAGGACGACCGTGTGCTCACGGTCGCCGAGCGCACCGGCCGGAAGAGCACCTTCCGGGCGAACATCGTGGTGGTAGTGCGCCCTTCCATCGAGACGGTGGAGCAGCTGGGTGCGCGTTCGGTCGCCGAGGCGCTGGCGCTCCCGGGCTGGTCCCATGTCGTGGCCGACAAGGAGTGGCTGTACCCGGGGCTCACGGGGCGCTACGTCAAGTTCCTCTACGAGGCGTCCGGGGTGTGCGTGGAGGTCACGCGCCGAGCTCTCGTCACCGAAACCCAGGTGATGGAGGTCACCGCCAGCTGCGACGTCATGGACACGCTGCAGTTCGAGGTCGTGTTCAGCCGGATATCGCGCACCGCACAGCTGAAGGGCATCGCATGATCGACATCGCATTGGATGACGAGGCGAGCTCCCAGAACGAGGGCAAGCCCTTCGAGCAGCTCGTCGGCGTCGCGTCCCAGCAGCCTTTCCCGCTCGGCGAGATGCGGATGAGCCGCGCTGCCTGGGATCAGTTGTGGCTCATCAGGCGACGCGGCATCTTCGCCCGGGTCGGACGAGCCCCGGGCGTGACCGACGAGCTCCGCGCCCTCGGCCTCCTCGATCGACTCGGCGGGCTGACCCCCGCGGGAGAGGGTCTGCTGCGCGTCCGTGCGACCGCGAAGATCGTGTTCGGGGTGCTCGCGGACACCGGCCGACGACGCCGGATCCTCAACAGCTGGTACTCCGGCAGGGAGGCCTTGGTCGTCGCCGAGCTCCCCCTTCCCGACGGCTCCACCGTCATGTCCATCCACTCCACGACCATGTCGGCGTCCTTCGGCCTCCTCATCTCCTGGATGCGCATCGGTCCCGCGTGGGCCTTCCCCCACGGAGAAGGGCGGGGCGAGTTCGACGCTGACCTAATCACCCACCGCATCGACGCGGCGCCCGGCAACGAGCCGGCAGTCCCCGAAGGCGCGAGCGGGATGACCGCCCGAGCCTGGGCTGCCGGGGAGTGGACCCGATACACCGTCGCCTCGCCCCAGGCCGGCATCAAGTACGAGGCCATCCGGACAGGCGACGTCGGCTGGTTCCAGCCGGAGGACCTGCCGGACGGACGCGTGCGACTCGCCGTCGTGTCCGGCACCGATGTGATGCGGAGCGCCCTCGAGCTGTTCTTCGACACCATGGCCGCTCTCCGCAGGTGAGGCCGCGGCAAGAGCGCGCTCGGGTGACGCGTGGACCAGTCGCGGAGCACCTCTCGGACCGCTCGAGCGCGCGCTAGCCTCACGGATGTGACACCCGAACCGCGCGACACCCCCACCCGCACCGGCCTCCTCGCGGCGATCGGCGCCTACGGTCTCTGGGGCGTCCTGCCGGTCTTCTTCCTCCTGCTGGTGCCGGCGGGCGCGTTCGAGATCGTCGGCTGGCGGATCCTCTTCTCGCTCGTCGTGTGCGCCCTGGTCATCACGCTCGCGCGGCGGTGGCCGCACCTGGTCGCCATCGCGCGGCAGCCGCGGCTCCTGTTCGGCCTCGCCCTCGCCGGGCACCTGATCCTCGTCAACTGGACCGTCTACGTGTACGGCACGCTGTCCGGCCACGTGGTCGAGACCGCGCTCGGCTACTTCATCAACCCGATCGTCACGGTGCTGCTCGGCGTGATCCTCCTGCGCGAGCGCCTGCGTCCGCTGCAGTGGGCGGCGGTCGGCCTGTCCGCGGTCGCGGTGGCGGTCATCGCGATCGGCTACGGGCAGCTGCCGTGGGTGTCGCTCGCGCTCGCCGGGTCCTTCGGCCTCTACGGGCTCGTGAAGAAGCGCGTCAGCGGGGGAGCGGACGCGCTCTCCGGCCTCGCGCTCGAGACCGCGTGGCTCGTCCCCGCGGCGACGGTGATGCTCGTGATCACGGGCGCGGGCGCCGGCCTCACCATCGGCACGGTCTCGCTCGGGCACACGCTGCTCCTCGTCAGCACGGGCGTGGTCACCGCGGGCCCGCTCCTCCTGTTCGGCTTCGCCGCGGGCCGGCTCCCGCTCTCCGTCATCGGCCTCACGCAGTACCTGGCGCCGCTGCTGCAGTTCGCGTTCGGGGTGTTCGTGCTGCACGAGGCGATGCCGCCCGAGCGCTGGGCCGGCTTCGCGATCGTGTGGGCGGCGCTCGTGCTGCTCACCGTCGACATGCTCCGGGCGTCGCGCCGGCCGAGCGCGGCGTCGGCGCCCATCCGGAGGGATTCGGCGGTCGTCGACCGCATCTGATGCGGATCCCGTCGCGCATCGCGCGAACGGTAACGATCCGGTCGCGTTACACGACGGAAATGCCGATGCATTGTGCCCGTCTCATCCGCGCCCTAGGGTCGCACCAGGCGAGGCGCGCATTCGCGGGCCTCATGCACCACATTCCCGAGCATCACCACACACATCCATAAGGAGCACCATGAGCGCATTCGGCAGGGTCTCATCCTCCCGCTCACGATCTGCCCGCACAGCCCTCAGCGCGGTGACCATCGCGGTCGCCGGCGCCCTCGTCCTCGCCGGCTGCTCCGGCGGCGGCGGCAGCGGCGGCACCACCGCGAGCGGCGACCTGGACCTCAAGATCGGCACGATCCTGCCGCAGACGGGCTCCCTCGCCGTGCTCGGCCCGCCCGAGATCGCGGGCGTCGGGCTCGCCGAGAAGGACATCAACGATGCCAAGGCCGGCATCCAGGTGACCGTCACCGACAAGGACTCGGGCGACACCACGACCGACATCGCCAGCCAGTCGGCCACCTCGCTCATCGCGGACGGCAACAGCGCCATCATCGGCGCGGCGTCCTCTGGCGTCTCGAAGACCTTCATCGACCAGGTGACCCAGGCCGGCGTCGTCCAGCTGTCGCCCGCGAACACCTCGCCCGACTTCTCGACCTACAAGGACGACGGATACTTCTGGCGCACCGCCCCCTCGGACGTGCTCCAGGGCCGCATCCTCGGCAACAAGATCCTGAAGGACGGCAAGACCAACGTCTCGATCCTCTACATGAACGACGCCTACGGCACGGGCCTCGAGGCGAACATCAAGAAGACGCTCGAGGACAACGGCGCCACCATCGCGGCCGAGCAGGTGTTCGAGCCGTCCGCGACGGACTTCAACAGCGCCATCACGTCCGTGCTCGCGCCGAACCCCGACGCGCTCGTCGTGATCTCGTTCGACGAGGTCAAGACCATCGCCGACCAGCTCGCGTCGAAGGGCTTCGACTTCAACAAGTTCTACGGCACGGACGGGAACTACGGCATCATCACCGAGGCCGACACCAACGTCGACATCGCGGGTGCGCAGTTCACGAACCCCGGCGTCGAGGCCAAGGAGGACTTCCAGTCCCGCCTCCAGGACATGGTGAAGGCCGAAGGCGACCCCGCCCTCACGGTCTTCAGCTACTCGGCCGAGTCGTACGACGGCACCGTGCTCCTCGCGCTCGCCGCTCTCCAGGGCAAGAGCACCGACGGCGCGACGCTGAAGGCCAACCTGAAGTCGGTCTCCGAGGGCGGCACCAAGTGCGAGTCGTTCGCCGACTGCGCGAAGCTCATCAAGGAGGGCACCGACATCGACTACGACGGCCTCTCCGGCCCGATCACGTTCGATGACAACGGCGACCCGACCGAGGCGTACGTCTCCGTCTACAAGTACGGCCAGGGCAACACGCGCACCTTCTCCGAGCAGGTCTACGGCAAGCTGAACTAGCACCCGCACCACGCACTGCTGAGGGCCCGGTCCGCATGGACCGGGCCCTCCGGCGTGCTCGGGGTGGAGCCGAGGCCCCGCGGGCGTGCGGCGGCGTCCACCACGGCGATCGCGGGATCACCCACCGGCCCGCGCGCCTCGCCGTCGACGTGCTCCCGCTCCCCGCCCCGCCCCCGACACGACGACGCGGCACCCCCGGAGGGATGCCGCGTCGCGTGGTGCGGGAGGGCGGATCAGGGCTGGGGCGCCGCCTTCGCCTTCTCCTGGTCGGCCGCGAGGGTGCCGAGGTACAGCTCGATGACCTTCGGGTCGTTCATGAGCTCGCGCCCACGACCCTCGTACGCGTCCTTGCCCTGGTCGAGGACGTAGCCGCGGTCGCAGATCTGCAGCGCGCGGCGGGCGTTCTGCTCCACGATCATCACGGAGACGCCCGCGCGGTTGATCTGCGCGACGTTGATGAACGTCTCGTCCTGGCGCACGGGGGAGAGGCCCGCCGACGGCTCGTCGAGGAGCAGCACCGTCGGGTCCATCATCAGCGCGCGCGACATGGCGACCATCTGGCGCTCGCCGCCGGAGAGGGATCCGGCGCGCTGCTTCAGCCGCTTGCCGAGCTCCGGGAACAGGTCGGTGACGAACGCCAGCCGCTCCTTGTACATCTTGGGCTTCTGGTAGGCGCCCATCTGCAGGTTCTCGTCGATGGTGAGGGTGGGGAACACGTTGTTGTTCTGCGGCACCATGCCGACGCCCCGCGAGACGAGCTTGTCGGCCTTGAGCCCGGTGATGTCCTGGCCGTTCAGCTCGATGCTGCCGCCGCGCACGTCCACCTGGCCGAAGATCGCCTTGAGGAGCGTGGACTTGCCGGCGCCGTTCGGGCCGATGATGCCGACGAGCTCGCCCTTGTCGACGTGCACGTTGCATCCGTTGAGGATGTTGACGCCGGGCAGGTAGCCCGCGTGGAGGTCGGTGGTCTGGAGGACCCGCTCTGTCGTCACTTCTCTGCCGCTTCCTTCTCGATCTCGTCCTTGACGAGGTCGGACTCCATGTCCTTCGCCACCTCGCGCTGGCCCGTGAGCGTGCCGAGGTCGGTGTCGTGGTGAGCGCCGAGGTAGGCGTCGATGACGGCCGGGTCGCTCATCACCGTCGAGGGCGGGCCCTCGGCGACGATGCGGCCCTCGGCCATGACGACCACCCAGTCGGCGATCTCGTTGACCATGTGCATGTCGTGCTCGACGAACAGCACGGTCATGCCCTCGGTCTTGAGGTCGAGGATGTGGTGGAGCAGCGACTGCGTGAGCGCCGGGTTCACGCCGGCCATGGGCTCGTCGAGCATCACCAGCTCGGGCTCGGTCATGAGCGCGCGGGCCATCTCGAGGAGCTTCCGCTGGCCGCCGGAGAGGCTGGCCGCGTAGTCCTCCTCCTTGGCGTCGAGCTTGAACTTCTTCAGGAGCCCGCGGGCGCGCTCCGTGATCGCGTCCTCCTTCGTGCGCCACAGCGGGCGGATCAGCGCGGAGAAGAAGTTCTCGCCGCCCTGGCCGGTGGCGCCGAGGCGCATGTTCTCCAGCACGGTCATGCCGCCGAGGGCCTTGGTGAGCTGGAAGGTGCGCACCATGCCGAGGCGGGCCACGCGGAACGCGCTCATCCCGGCGAGGTCCCTGCCGGAGAACTCCCACGTGCCGGTGTTCGGCTTGTCGAAGCCGGTCAGCAGGTTGAAGAACGTGGTCTTGCCGGCGCCGTTCGGGCCGATGAGCGCGGTGATGGAGCCGCGCGGGATCTCCAGGTGCTCCACGTCGACCGCCGTGAGGCCGCCGAACTGGCGGCTGACGCCGTGCGCGACGATGATCGGGTCCTTCTTGGCGCAGCCGGGCCCGGCGTCGCCGTCGAGGATGGCCGAGACCGGGGTCTTGTCAGGCAAAGTGCGTCTCCTTCTTCTTCCCGAAGATGCCCTGTGGTCGGAAGATCACGAGCAGCATGAGCGCGACGCCCACGATGATGAAGCGGATCGGGCCCTGCTGGGTGCTCGAGATGGGCAGCCAGCCGTTGGTGACCGCGAGGCTGAGCAGGCCGTCCGAGAGCGACAGCGTGACCCAGAAGATGATCGAGCCGATGACGGGGCCGAAGATGGTCGCGGCGCCGCCCAGCAGCATGATCGTGTAGAGGAAGAACGTGAGCTGCGTGCCGTAGTTGTCGGGCTGCAGCGACCTCGGGAGGATGAAGACCACGCCCGCGAGCCCGCCGAACACGCCGCCGAGCACGAGCGCCTGCATCTTGTAGGAGTACACGTTCTTGCCGAGCGCGCGGACGGCGTCCTCGTCCTCGCGCACGCCCTTCAGCACGCGGCCCCAGGGGCTGCGCATGAGGAGGAACACGAGGAGGCAGGCGATGCCCACGAGGCCCCAGCCGACGATGCGGATCCACCACTGGTCGGAGGAGTACGTGAGCACGCCGGCGCCGAAGCGGCCCTCGGGCAGCGGGTTCAGCTCGTTGAAGCCGACGGCCGCGCCGTTGATGCCCTCGGAGCCGCCCGTGACGTCCGAGAACTCGGGTGTCTTGACGCTCAACCGGATGATCTCCGCGGCCGCGATGGTCACGATGCTGAGGTAGTCCGCCCGCAGCCGCAGCGTCGGGATGCCGAGGATGAGCGCGAACACGGTCGACGCCAGGATGGCCATGAGGAGGGACGCCCACACGGGCCAGCCGTAGATGACCGCAGTGACGGCGAACGCGTATCCGCCGATGGCCATGAACCCGGCCTGTCCGAAGTTGAGCAGTCCCGTGAAGCCGAAGTGCACCACGAGGCCGACCGTCGCGAGCGCGTACGCCGCGGTGGTGGGCGAGAAGATCTCGCCGATCGCCAGGAAGATGAAGTTGGTGTTCATGCGCGGCTAACCGATCCGATCTTTCCGGCCCAGGATGCCCTGGGGCCTGATGAGCAGGATGACGATCATGACCACGAGCGCGGCCACGTACTTCATGTTCTCGGGCAGGACCATGGTGCTGACGTTGATGAACACGCCGATCACGATCGAGCCGATGAGGGCGCCGAACGCCGTCCCGAGCCCGCCGAGCACGACGGCGGAGAAGACGAGCAGCAGGATGGACGCGCCCGTGTCCCAGCGCAGCGACTGGTAGTAGGCGATGAAGACGCCCGACAGCGCGGCGAGGGCGGCGCCGCCGACCCAGACCACGCGGATCACACGCTCCACGTCGATGCCGGACGCGGCCGCGAGCGAGCGGTTGTCGGAGACGGCGCGGGTGGCCTTGCCGATCTTCGTGTAGAGCAGCACGTACGCGACCGCCAGGAGCAGCACGATCGAGACGATCGCGCCGGCGACGTCGGTGAACTTGAGGCTCACCGGCCCGACCACGAGGAACGGCGCGGGGCTGTTGGGGAGCGTCAGGCGGTCGGCGCCGAAGATGAACTGGAAGAGGTAGCGCAGGGCGAGCGAGAGGCCTATGGTGACGATCATCAGCGGCACGAGCCCGAGGCTCCGCTTCCGCAGCGGCTTCCAGATGAGCCAGTCCTGCGCGTACCCGAACGCCCCGCCGAGGACCACCGTGATCGCGATCGCGAGCACGGGGTTGAGCCCGAGCAGGTTGCTGAAGAGGTACGCCATCAGCGCGCCGAAGGTGACGAGCTCGCCGTGCGCGAAGTTGTTGAGGCCCGTGGTGCCGTAGATGAGGGAGAGCCCGATGGCCGCGAGGGCGAGGAGGAGGCCGAAGATGAGGCCGGTCACCACCTTGGGCCAGAAGATCTTCCAGAAGTTGTTCTGGGTCACGGGCTCCGCGGTGCCGGAGACCGCGCCGGTCTCGGTGTCCGGCGCGGCCGTCTCGCCCCCGGTGGGGGTGGACGCGCCGGCCCCGGCGCTCGCGCTCGGCGCGGGGGTCGACCCGCCGGAGCCGCCCGCCGCCGCGTCGGGCGAGACGAAGAAGAAGGCCGGGACGCCCTTGTTGCCCGGGGAGACGTCGATCTCGCGCGGGCTCGAGCCGGCGCGGGGGACGCCGGCGCCCTGCGGGATGGTCGACTCGTCGACCTGGACGGTGAACGACCCCGGCGCGGCGAGCCCGACCTCGGCCTTGCCGTCGGCGCCGGTGACGCCCGTGGTCTCGACGCCGCCGCCGGTCACCGTGACGGTGACGCCGGCGATGCCCGTCTTGTCGGCGTCGGCCCGCACCCAGACGAGCAGCGACTGCTCGGCGGTGGCCGGGTCGACCGCCTGCGGTGCCCCGCGCGGATCCGCGTGGGCGCCGGCCGGGGCCGAGAGGACGAGCGCGGCGCAGGCGAACGCCACCGCGAGAATCAGGGCCCAGACGCGCTGCGCGCGCGCTCCGGCCGAACCAGTGGCTATCACTAGACCTCCATGGGGGGAGCCGGCGGATGGTGAGATCCGCGCAGGCGCCGCGACTACCGTCAGGACGACGTTGGTTGACAGTACGTGCTGATTATGTCCTGGATGTTTCAGCCGTGTGCCGCGTGGCGGCGTGCTACGGCGGGAATGCGCACCGGCTACGGCGGTTAACATCGACACACCGGTTGCCGACGCGGTCCCCCGGCCCCACCACCCGCCTCTCATCCCCCCTGGAGGGAACTTGGATCAGTCCGACCCGTTCGGCGTCATCGGCCTCACCTACGACGACGTCATGCTCCTGCCGGGGCACACCGACGTCATCCCGAGCGAGGCGGACACCACCTCCCGGCTGACGCGCAACATCAGCGTCGCCGCCCCCCTCCTCTCCTCCGCCATGGACACCGTCACCGAGGCGCGCATGGCCATCGCGATGGCGCGCCAGGGCGGCCTCGGCGTGATCCACCGCAACCTCTCCATCGAGGACCAGGCCGCCTTCGTCGACAAGGTGAAGCGCAGCGAGTCGGGCATGATCACCAACCCCGTCACCACGCGCCCCGACGCCACGGTCGCCGAGGTCGACGCGCTCTGCGGCCAGTTCCGCGTCTCCGGCCTCCCGGTCGTGGAGTCGGACGGCACGCTCGTCGGCATAATCACGAACCGCGACATGCGCTTCGTGTCGCCCGTGCAGGCGGCGACCACCCTCGTGCGCGACGTCATGACCCGCACGCCGCTCATCACCGGCCGCGTCGGCATCGACCCGGACCACGCCATCGCGATCTTCGCGGAGCACAAGATCGAGAAGCTCCCGCTCGTCGACGACGCGGGCAAGCTGCGCGGCCTCATCACGGTCAAGGACTTCGACAAGTCGGAGCAGTACCCCGACGCGACGAAGGACGCCGAGGGGCGCCTCCGCGTCGGCGCGGCCATCGGGTTCTTCGGGGATGCCTGGCAGCGCGGCATGGCCCTCGTGGACGCGGGCGTCGACGTGCTCGTCGTGGACACGGCCAACGGCGACAGCAAGGGCGTGCTCGACATCATCCGCCGCCTCAAGTCCGACCCCGCGTCGGCGCACGTCGACGTGATCGGCGGCAACGTCGCCACGCGCTCGGGTGCCCAGGCGCTCATCGACGCGGGCGCCGACGCGATCAAGGTGGGTGTCGGCCCCGGATCCATCTGCACCACGCGCGTCGTCGCGGGCGTGGGCGTGCCGCAGGTCACCGCGGTCTACGAGGCGTCGCTGGCGGCGCGCGCGGCGGGCATCCCCGTCATCGCCGACGGCGGGCTGCAGTACTCGGGCGACATCGCGAAGGCGCTCGTCGCCGGCGCGGACACCGTCATGCTCGGCAGCCTCCTCGCCGGCTGCGACGAGAGCCCCGGCGACCTCATGTTCGTCGGCGGCAAGCAGTTCAAGAGCTACCGCGGCATGGGCTCGCTCGGCGCCCTGCAGACGCGCGGATCCAAGACCTCGTACTCGAAGGACCGCTACTTCCAGTCCGACGTGCCGAGCGACGACAAGCTCATCCCCGAGGGCATCGAGGGCCAGGTGCCCTACCGCGGGTCCCTCGCGAACGTGGTGTACCAGCTCACGGGCGGCCTCCGGCAGTCGATGTTCTACGTCGGCGCCCGCACGGTCGGCGAGCTGAAGGACCGCGGCCGCTTCGTGCGGATCACGGCGGCGGGGCTCAAGGAGTCGCACCCGCACGACGTGCAGATGGTCGTCGAGGCGCCCAACTACCGGCGCTGACGCGGGAACGGGGCGGGAGCCGCTCGGGTCCCGCGCGGCCGAGGAGGGGCCGGTGCATCGTGCGCCGGCCCCTCCTCCGCGTCCCGGGCCTCCCTCACAGGCGACGGGCGGCCACGCGCGTCCGGCGCGTCCTCGACGAGCGGCCCACCGCATCGGCGACGCGGCGACACTGCCCGCATGCCCTCGCATCCGCCCTCCTGCTGCCCGCCTCCCCCTCCACCCGTCCCCGGCCTCCGCGCGTGGGCGCTCGGTCCGCCCGGTGTGGTCCTGATCCTCTCGGGGCCCCCGGCGGCGGCTCCGGCAGCAGGCGCGGGCACGGCGGTCGCCGCGGTCGAGGAACGCGCCGAGGCCGCCACGGTGGCGCGTGCCGAGGCGCGCGGCGAGCTCGTGCGGCTGCGCGCCGGCGTGCACGTGGACCGGCGAGCGTGGGAGGCGGTGTCGGCGCGGGAGCGGCACCTCCTGCGCATCCGCGCGCTGGCCCGCGTCTCGACGACGCCCGTGGTGCTGGGCGGGGCGTCGGCGGCGGCCGTGCACGACCTGCCGCGCATCGCGCCCTGGCCCGCGCTCGTGACGCTGCTCGACGCGCCGGGCACGTCCCCGGGCCGCCGGGCCGGCACGCGCGTCGTGCGGGACCCGGCGGAGGGGCGGTCCCCGCTGGTAACCGTCGCCGACGCAGTCCGCGCGCCGGGCCTGGCCGCCGCCGCGCTCGCCGCCTCCCACGACGCGGCGATGGAGGCGGTGCGTTCCGCCGCTCCCCGCGGTCCCGGCTGGTTCGCCCACGGGCTCGTCGCGCTGGATGCCGCGCTCGCCGCGGGACGCCCCGCGCCCTGCAGCCGATCCGCTCTCGACGCCGAGCGCGCTCTCCGCGGGCCCGGCCCCTGGAGCCGGCGGTCCGAGGCGCTCGTCGCCGCGGCGGACGGGGCGTCGGCGTCCGCCGTCGAGTCGATCGCCCGGGGGATCGCCCACGAGGCCGGGCTCCCCGTCCCCCTGGTGGCGCCGCACGCGCCCGGGCACGGTCGTCTCGCCCTGGCGTGGTCGCGCGAGCGGGTGGCTCTGCGGATCCTCGGCGGGTCCCCTCGCGACGCTCCGACGGCCGCGCCGGCGACGGGGCCGACGGGCGACTCGGAGGGATCGGACGGCGGCTGGCGCGTCATCGAGGTCGCCGAGCGCGACGTCCTGGGGGCAGGGCGCCTGAGGGCGCTCCTCCTCCACGCCGGCCTCGAGCCGGAGCGGCGGTCCGCGCCCGCCGGGGTCCCGGGTGGTCGCGGCGGCCCGGCCGACGACCGGCCGCGCAGGAGCCCGCCGCTAGGCTGTGGGGGTGAGTGATGTAGAGATCGGCCGCGCCAAGCGCGCCCGCCGCGTGTACGCGTTCGACGACATCGCCATCGTCCCGTCGAGGCGCACGCGCGACCCGCAGGACGTCGCGGTCTCGTGGTCCATCGACGCGTACCAGTTCGAGATCCCGATCCTCGCGGCGCCCATGGACTCCGTGGTCTCCCCGACCACGGCCATCGCGATGGGCCGCTTCGGCGGCGTCGGCGTCCTCGACCTCGAGGGCCTCTGGACCCGGTACGAGCACCCCGAGCGGCTGCTCGAGGAGATCCGCTCGCTCCCGCCCGAGTCGGCCACCGCGCGCATGCAGCAGATCTACGCCGAGCCGATCAAGCCCGAGCTCATCACCGCGCGCATCGCCGAGATCCGCGCGGCCGGCGTCGTCGTCGCCGCCGCGCTCTCGCCCCAGCGCACCGCCGACCACTACGAGACGGTCGTCGCAGCGGGCGTCGACCTCTTCGTCATCCGCGGCACCACCGTCTCCGCCGAGCACGTCTCCAAGGGCGCGGCGCCGCTCAACCTCAAGAAGTTCATCTACGAGCTCGATGTGCCCGTCATCGTCGGGGGCGCGGCCACCTACACGGCGGCCCTGCACCTCATGCGCACGGGCGCGGCCGGCGTGCTCGTCGGGTTCGGCGGGGGAGCGGCGTCCACCACCCGGTCCACCCTCGGGATCCACGCGCCCATGGCTACCGCGCTCTCCGACGTCGCCGGCGCTCGCCGCGACTACATGGACGAGTCCGGCGGCCGCTACGTGCACGTCATCGCGGACGGCGGTCTCGGCAGCTCGGGCGACATCGTCAAGGCCATCGCGGTCGGCGCCGACGCGGTCATGCTCGGGAGCACGCTCGCCCGCGCCACCGATGCGCCCGGCCAGGGCTACCACTGGGGCGCCGAGGCGCACCACTCCGAGCTCCCGCGCGGGCACCGCGTGCGGGTCGACCAGGTGGCGCCCCTCGAGCAGATCCTCTACGGCCCGTCCACCACGGCCGACGGGAGCGCCAACCTGGTCGGCGCGCTCCGTCGTGCCATGGCCACCACCGGCTACTCCGACCTCAAGGAGTTCCAGCGCGTCGAGGTCGTCGTCGCGCCGTACGGCAAGTAGCCCGCGTCCGGCCGCCCGGCCGGTCCGGATCGCGCAGGCGGCACGGGAACATGCGGGGCGCGGCCCGCGTTGTGAACCACAGGAAGAGGGAGGTGCGCGCATGGCGGAGGTCCGTCGCGTCAAGCTGCCTGGTGTCGGCGTGCTGCACACCTTCATCACGGACGATGGGGGCAAGGTCGGCGTCATCGCCCACCGCTCCGGCCACAGCGACCTGATCACCTTCTCCGAGGAGCAGGACGGGCCCGACACGCAGAAGGTGTCGCTCCGCCTCAGCGAGGACGAGGCCCACACGCTCGCGGAGCTCCTCGGCGGCACGCGCATCACGGAGTCGCTCGACAAGCTCGACCAGATCCCCGGCCTCAGCATCGACTGGTTCACGGTCGACTACGACGACCACATCGCCGGACAGGCGCTCGGCAACCTCGCGTCCCGCGGCGTCGTCGGCCTCACGGTGGTCGCGGTCGTCCGCGGCGAGTCCGCGAACCCGGCACCGTCCGACGACTTCACCGTCTACCCGGGCGACACGCTCGTGGTGGCCGGATCCCCCGAGAAGGTCGCCAAGGCCTTCGCGTTCTACCGGACGGGCGAGTTCCCGCACCGCCCCGCCTCCGGCTCCGCGCCGGACGGAGGGTAGCGGGTGCATCACGGCCTCGACCTCATCGTCCTCGGCCTGCTGTTCGTCCTCGCCTACGCGTTCGGCCAGCTCGGCAAGCGCATCGGCCTGCCCGCGATCCCCATCTACATGCTCGTCGGGCTCCTCGCGAGCCCGAGCGTGGAGTGGTTCCCGCTCGACTTCGCCTCGGGCGACATCGAGCTCATCGCCGTCTTCGGCCTGATCCTGCTGCTGTTCAACCTGGGCCTCGAGTTCGACCAGGACGAGTTCTTCGGCAACGCCGGGAAGCTCATCGTCTCGGGCGGCTCGTACGTGCTCATCAACATGGGCGTCGGGTTCGCGTTCGGCTTCGCCCTCGGCTGGGGCACGCGCGAGGCGCTCGTCATCGCGGGCATGACGGCGACCTCGTCGAGCGCCATCGTCACGAAGCTCCTCATCGAGCTGAACCGCCTCGCGAACGACGAGACGCCCATGATCCTGGGCGTCACCGTGGTCGAGGACATCTTCATCGCCGTGTACCTCGCCATCGTGTCGGTCGTCCTGAGCGGCCAGACGGAGCCGTGGGCCGTGGTCGGGCAGCTGGCGATCTCGTTCGCGTTCCTCGTGGTCATGTTCACGGTCGCGCGGAAGGGCGGCGCGTTCCTGTCGCGCTTCATGCGCACGCGCGACGTGGAGCTCTTCACGGTGCTGTTCTTCGGCCTCGCGATCCTGTTCGGCGGCATCGGCGAGGTGCTCGGCGTCACGGACGCGATCGGCGCGTTCCTCATCGGCCTCGTGCTCGGGGCGACGCGCATGCGCAACCGCATCGAGCAGATCGCCATCCCGCTCCGCGACGTCTTCGGCGCGTTCTTCTTCCTCAACTTCGGCCTCGCGCTCGACCCGCGGGAGTTCCCCACCGTCCTGATCCCGGTGCTCGTCGCCGTGCTGATGACCGTCGCGCTGAACCTCATCGCCGGCCAGTTCGTCGCCTGGCTGAACGGGCACGGCGCGCAGGCGGGCATCAACACGGCCTTCATCCTGCAGAACCGGGGGGAGTTCGCGCTCATCCTGGCGACGCTCTCGCTCTCGGCGGGGCTCGACGAGCGCATCCAGCCGTTCGCGGGCCTCTACGTCCTCGTGATGGCGATCATGGGGCCGCTGCTCGCCGCCAACTCGGTGCGCATCGGCACGGCCGTGCTGCCCACCCGCTACCGCTCCGCCACCAAGCGGGCCGCCGCCAAGGCCGAGCGCGACGCGGAGCGGGCGGACGCGCTGGCGCTGTTCGAGGCGGCCGAGCGCGGCGAGGCGCGTGGCGACGCGGCCTCCGAGGCGTACGACGACGGCCTCGCGGTGACGGGATCCCGTCCGGGCACGGCCGCCCGCGGCATGGCGCCGGGCACCGGCCCGGAGGCCGACGGCGCCCGCCGACCGACCGCCGCGGCGGTCGGCCCCGACGCCGGTGCGCCCGACGACGACGACGCCGACGGGCACCCCGCCCCCGACCGGCGTCGCGCCGAGCAGGCCGGCCAGCAGTCCGACCACGACACCTGGACACCGCCCACCCGCGAACGGGAACCCGACTACTGATGACGCACGCACCCGAGCCCCGCCCCGGCCCCGCCGCCGGATCCGCGCACCTCGCCGACGAGGCGGACCCCGTTGCTCCCACCGTCGGCCAGGTCGCCCGCCGACCCCGCTTCATCGCGCTGCTCGCGCTGGCGCTCCTCATCGCCGCGGGCTTCGCCGCCCTCGGGCAGTGGCAGCTGGCGCGCGCGGTCGAGTCCGGCGTCGTCATCGAGCGCGACACCGAGACCGCGCTGCCGCTCGGCACGCTCGTCGAGCCGCAGGGCTACGTGACGGACCGGTCGGCGGGTCACCTGGTCACGGTGTCGGGATCCCTGGTGCCCGGCGACTACGTCGTCGTGTCCGACCGCCTCAACGACGGACGCACGGGCGCCTGGGTCGTCGGCCACCTCGCCATCTCGGACGCGGGCGCGCCCGGGGGAGACACCGACGGCGGCCTCCCGGACAGCGTGCCCGTCGCCCTCGGCTGGGCCGCCACGGACGCCGATGCCGCGGGCGTCGCCGCCGCGCTGAACGCGGGCGTCGGCGCGCCGACGGGCGACGCCGAGCTCGTCGGCCGCTTCCTCCCGAGCGAGTCGCCCGAGCCGCCCGGATCCGGCCAGGACCCCGCGCGCATGACGCGCCTCGCCACCTCCGCGCTCGTCAACCTCTGGCCGGGCGACGTGGGCGACGTCTACAACGGCTTCATCGTCGCGTCGACCCCGGTCGCCGGCCTCCAGGCCATCGACTCGCCGCCGCCGAGCGAGGCCGTGCAGCTCAACTGGCTCAACATCTTCTACGCGGCCGAGTGGGCCGTCTTCGCGATCTTCGCCATCGTCATCTGGTACCGCACCGTCCGCGACGCGTGGACGCGCGAGCAGCCCGGCTACCGCGAGGACGACGAGGACGAGGACGACGAGGATCCGCTCCCCGAGGATGCCGACGACGAGGTCTCCGGCGCTCCCCGCCGCGGGAGCCGCGCAGACGCCGACCGGTAGGATCCACGCATGGCCTACGGACTCAAGCGCTCCGACGTCCCGCAGATCCGGAGGGTCCTCGGCTTCTACCGCGTCATGGCGTTCATCACCGGCGCGTTCCTGCTCCTCCTCGTCGTGGAGATGGGCTTCAAGTACCTGCCGGGCTTCCAGTTCGTCGACGGATCCCTGCAGTACCTCGCGGGCGCCGGCTACGAGCTCGAGCTGAACGGCCCGTCCGGCTTCCTGGCGCTGTCGCCGGCCGACACCCTCACGGGCACGAACCTCAGCCTCATCATCCAGATCGTCCACGGCAACATCTACGTGGTCTACCTCATCAGCGACTTCCTGCTCTGGCAGAAGATGCGCTGGTCGTTCACCCGCTTCATCCTCATCGCCGCGGGCGGCGTCGTGCCGTTCCTCTCCTTCGTCGTCGAGTCGCGCATCGCGCGCCAGGTGCGGGAGGTCATCGCGAAGCTCGAGACCCCGCGGCGCGCGAACGCCGCCGACCGCGACGACGAGGACCCCCGACCCATCGACCCGACCACCACCACGGAGGCCACCACTTGAGCGTCGACAACCCCACGAACCAGCGCCCCGTCCTCGTCGTCGACTTCGGCGCCCAGTACGCGCAGCTGATCGCCCGCCGCGTCCGCGAGGCCAACGTCTACTCGGAGATCGTGCCGTCCACGATCACGGCCGAGGAGATCCGCGCGAAGGACCCGTCCGGCATCGTCCTCAGCGGCGGCCCGTCGAGCGTCTACGAGGAGGGCTCGCCCGGCCTCGACGAGGGGATCCTCGACCTCGGCGTCCCCGTGCTCGGCATCTGCTACGGCTTCCAGGTCATGGCCCGCGCCCTCGGCGGCGAGGTCGCGCACACCGGGCAGCGCGAGTACGGATCCACCGCGGTCACGCTCACGCCCGGCAGCACCCTGCTCGACGGCCAGCCCGACGACCAGACCGTGTGGATGAGCCACGGCGACTCCGTGTCGAAGGCGCCCGAGGGCTTCGAGGTGCTCGCCTCCAGCGCCTCCACGCCCGTCGCCGCCTTCGCGAGCGACGAGCGCCGCCTCTACGGCGTGCAGTGGCACCCCGAGGTCAAGCACTCCGCGCACGGCCAGGCCGTGCTCGAGAACTTCCTGCACCGCGCCGCCGGCATCCCCGGCGACTGGAACAGCGGCAACGTCATCGCCGAGCAGGTCGAGCGGATCCGCGCCCAGGTCGGCGACGCGAAGGTCATCTGCGGCCTGTCCGGCGGCGTCGACTCCGCGGTCGCCGCGGCCATCGTGCATCGCGCGGTCGGCGACCAGCTCACCTGCGTCTTCGTCGACCACGGCCTCCTCCGCCACGACGAGCGCCGCCAGGTCGAGGAGGACTACGTGGCCGCCACGGGCGTCCGCCTCGTCACGGTCGACGCGGCCGAGCAGTTCCTCGACGGGCTCGCGGGCGTCACGGATCCCGAGGCCAAGCGCAAGATCATCGGCCGCGAGTTCATCCGCTCGTTCGAGGGCGCCGCGGAGGCGCTCGTGCTCGAGGCGAAGGCCGACGGCGAGCCCATCCGCTTCCTCGTGCAGGGCACGCTCTACCCGGACGTGGTGGAGTCGGGCGGAGGCACGGGCACCGCGAACATCAAGAGCCACCACAACGTCGGCGGCCTCCCGGAGGACCTCAAGTTCGAGCTCGTCGAGCCGCTCCGCACCCTGTTCAAGGACGAGGTGCGCGCCATCGGCCGCGAGCTGGGCCTGCCGGAGGTCATCGTGGGACGCCAGCCGTTCCCCGGCCCCGGCCTCGGGATCCGCATCGTCGGCGAGGTCACGGCCGAGCGCCTCGAGCTGCTGCGCAAGGCCGACGCCATCGCGCGCGCCGAGCTCACCGCCGCGGGCCTCGACCAGGAGATCTGGCAGTGCCCCGTCGTGCTCCTCGCGGACGTCCGCTCGGTCGGCGTGCAGGGCGACGGACGCACCTACGGCCACCCCATCGTGCTGCGTCCCGTCTCCAGCGAGGACGCGATGACCGCCGACTGGACCCGCCTCCCGTACGACGTGCTCGCGCGCATCTCGAACCGCATCACGAACGAGGTGGACGGCGTGAACCGCGTCGTGCTCGACGTCACGTCGAAGCCGCCGGGGACCATCGAGTGGGAGTGATCCTCCCGCGCACGCCGTGAACGACGAAGGCCGCTCCCCTAGGGGAGCGGCCTTCGTCGTGCTGCAGGTCCGCGGTGCTGTGCCGGGGACCTGCGGTGGTGCTAGTTGTTGCCGCGCAGGATGGCGAACAGGCGGAGCAGCTCGACGTACAGCCACACGATGGTGACCACGAGGCCGAACGCCGCGGTCCAGCCGTAGCGACGCGGGGCGCCCGAGCGGACGCCGCGCTGGATGAAGTCGAAGTCGAGCACCAGCGAGTACGACGCGAGGATCACGACGAAGATGCCGAGGATCACGCCGAGCGGGATGCCGAAGACGGGCTCGCTCCGGAGGCCGAACGCGCTGTTCGTGACGCCGAACGCCATGAGGGCGAAGTTCAGCACGGAGAACAGCAGGTAGCCGACCATGGCGACCATGAAGATCTTCGTGGCCTTCTTCGACGCCCGGATCCTGCCGCTGCGGAACAGCAGCAGCACGGTGACGAAGACGGCCGCCGTGCCGAGGACGGCCTGCGTGGCGACGCCGGGGTAGATGCCCTCGAAGACGCGCGAGATGCCGCCGACGAAGAGCCCCTCGAACGCCGCGTACGCGACGATGAGCGGGACGGACGGCTCCTTCTTGAAGGAGTTGACGAGGCCGAGCACGAGGCCGCCGATGGCACCGAGCATGGCGAGGGGGAGCGCGAGCGGGCCCGAGAGCCACGCGACCGCGCCGAGGACGACGACGATGGCGAGCAGGCTGACCGTCTTGACGGTCGTGTCCTCGAAGGTCATGCGGTCGGTCTCGGAGGCCGTCGCGGACGGGCGGCTGTACAGCTCGTCGAGGCTCTCCGGGGTCACATCCCTCGTGGGCGTCGCACCTCGGCCGTTGAAGACCGGGTTGTTGGAGAACGTGGGGTTGGCCATGATCCTTCTACTCTCGATGGTGGATGAACGTGATCGGGGTCAATTTAGCCGACCAGGCTGGGAAAGCACTCGCGCGGGCCCTGAATTTCCCCAGATGAGTACGCGCCCGCCGTCCACCCGGCGCCTGTAGCGTGCGCGGCGTGCATCACGCCTCCCGCCCCCGCCCCCTCGTCATCGCCCATCGCGGAGCCAGCGGCTACCGCCCCGAGCACTCCGCCTCCGCCGTCCGGCTCGGCTTCGCCCAGGGCGCCGACGCGGTCGAGCCCGACCTCGTCGCGTCGTCGGACGGCGTGCTCGTCATCCGGCACGAGAACGAGCTGTCCGGCACGACCGACGTCGCCGACCGTCCCGAGTTCGCCGACCGCCGCGCCACCCGCGTCGTCGACGGCGTCGAGCGCACCGGCTGGTTCACCGAGGACATGACGTGGGCCGAGATCCGCACGCTCCGCTGCCGCGAGCGGATCCCGGCCGTCCGCCCCGCGAGCGCCGCGCACGACGACGAGGAGACGGTGCTCTCGCTGCCCGACCTGCTGCGCATCATCGACCAGGAGTCCGCGCGCCGTGGCCGCCCGTTCGGGATGGTCGCCGAGATCAAGCACGCCACGCACTTCGCCGGCCTCGGGATGCCGCTCGACGAGCTGCTCGCCCGCGACCTCGAGGCCCACGGCTGGGCCTCGGACGCCTCGCGGCTCACCATCGAGTCGTTCGAGCGCGACGTGCTGCTGGGCGTGCGGGAGCGGGGGATCCGCGCCCGGCTCGTCTACCTCCTCGAGGGTCGCGGCGCCGCGATCGACGAGGTCGCGCGGCACGGCGACGACGCGATCACGTTCGACGCGCAGCTCACGGACGCCGGGCTGGCGGCGCTCGCCGCGGACGTCGACGGGATCAGCGTGGGCCTCGAGCGCATCTGCCCGGCGGCCGGCTTCGGCGGTGCCGGGAGCCCGGGCGACGCGCCCGTCTCGGACCTCGTCGACCGGGCGCACCGCGCGGGGCTCTCCGTCTTCACGTGGACGCTCCGGCCCGAGAACGCGTTCCTCCCCCGTCCCCTCCGCGGCGCCGGCGCGAAGTCGGACCACGGCGACCACCGCGCGCACTGGGGCCGCCTGCTGGACGCGGGCGTCGACGGCGTCTTCGCCGACCATCCCGACCTGGCGGTGCGGCTCGTGGCCGACCGCGCGGAAGCGGCGGGCGTGGCCGCCGGGTAGGGGAGGCCCGCCCGGCGGTGCGCGAGGTGCCCGGACGCGTCGTGCGCCGGGCACCTGCCGTGTCGGCAGGACGCCCGACGACCGTCGGCGGCTGCGCCCGGAGGCCCGTCGGGGGCAGAGCCTAGGATCGAAGCCGACATGAGTGCCGACCCCGCAGCCGTTCCCGCCTCCCGCCCGCCGATCATCCTCGACGGTCGGCAGGGCGGCGTCGGCGGGCCGGGTGCACCCGCGGATCCGCTGCTGGAGGGGCTGAACCCGGAGCAGCGCGAGGCGGTCGTGTACCGGGGCCCCGCGCTGCTCATCGTGGCCGGCGCCGGCTCCGGCAAGACGCGCGTGCTCACCCACCGCATCGCGAGCCTCATCGAGTCGCGGGAGGCGTGGCCCAGCCAGATCCTCGCCATCACGTTCACGAACAAGGCGGCGGCCGAGATGCGCGAGCGCGTCGAGTCGCTCCTCGGGCAGGCGTCCGAGGGCATGTGGATCTCGACCTTCCACTCCGCGTGCGTGCGGATCCTCCGCCGAGAGGCCGAGGCGTTCGGCTTCACCCAGAACTTCACGATCTACGACTCGGCCGACAGCCGGGTCCTCATCAAGCGGATCATCAAGCAGCTCGACGCGGACACGCTGGGCTTCACGGTCTCCTCGGTGTCCGGGCGCATCTCGAAGCTCAAGAACGAGCTCTCCGACGCGGACACGTTCGCGCGCACCGCGAACTTCAACGACCCGGCCGAGGCGATGTTCGTGGAGATCTTCCGGCAGTACACGCGCTCGCTCGCCGCGGCGAACGCCTTCGACTTCGACGACCTCATCGGCCAGACCGTGTTCCTCTTCCGGGCGTTCCCCAAGGTCGCGGCGCTCTACCAGCGCCGCTTCCGCCACGTGCTCGTGGACGAGTACCAGGACACGAACCACGCGCAGTACTCGCTCATCCGCGAGCTCACGCGCGCCGTCGCCCCGGAGGACGTGCCCGTCGACACGCGCATGTCGACCAACGGCATGGGCGGCATCGACGGCGCCTCCCTCACGGTGGTGGGCGACAGCGACCAGTCGATCTACGCCTTCCGCGGCGCCGACATCCGCAACATCACCGAGTTCGAGCGCGACTTCCCGCAGTCGAAGGTCGTGCTCCTCGAGCAGAACTACCGCTCGACGCAGAACATCCTCACCGCCGCCAACGCCGTGATCTCGAACAACTTCGACCGCAAGGACAAGAAGCTGTGGACGTCCATCGGCGACGGCGACAAGATCGTCGGCTTCACCGGGTACTCGGGCCACGACGAGGCGCAGTTCGTGGCGGACGAGATCCAGAAGCTGCACGAGGAGGGCACCGCGTACTCCGAGATCGCGGTGTTCTACCGCACGAACGCGCAGACCCGGGCGCTCGAGGAGATCCTGATCCGCTCCGCCGTGCCGTACCGGATCATGGGCGGCACGAAGTTCTACGAGCGGGCCGAGATCAAGGACGCCATGGCCTACCTGATCGCGGTGGCCAACCCCGCCGACGTGCTGGCGCTCCGCCGGATCCTCAACACCCCGAAGCGCGGCATCGGCCCGGCGACGGAGACGGCGCTCGCGAACTTCGCCGAGGCGCACGGCGTGACCTTCCGCGAGGCCATGCGCCGTGCGTCCGAGCTGGGGCTCGGACCCAAGGTGACGCAGGCCATCCTGACGCTCTCGCGGATGCTCGACGAGGTCGCCCTCCTCCTCGACCCGGAACGACCGGAGGGCCGCACCTCCGTCGGCGACCTCGTCACGACCCTCCTCGAGAGGAGCGGGCTGGTGCAGGCGCTGCGCGCGAGCAAGGACGCGCAGGACGAGGCGCGCGCCGAGAACGTCGAGGAGCTCGTCGCCGTCACGAAGGAGTTCTCGCGGAACAACCCGGAGGGCCAGCTGGTGGACTTCCTCACGGAGGTCTCCCTGGTGGCCGCCGCGGACGAGCTCGACGACTCGAGCGGCACGGTGTCGCTGATGACGCTGCACACCGCGAAGGGCCTCGAGTACGACTCCGTGTTCCTCACGGGCGTCGAGGAGGACCTGCTCCCGCACCGCATGTCGGCCAACGAGCCGGGCGGACCGGCTGAGGAGCGGCGACTGTTCTACGTGGGCATCACCCGCGCCCGCCGTCGGCTCTTCATCTCCCTCGCCATGACCCGCGCCCAGTTCGGCGAGGTCAACGTGGCGATGCCGAGCCGGTACCTGCAGGAGATCCCCGCCGAGCTCATCGACTGGAAGCAGTCGCCCGGCATGGCGACGTCGCGCGGCGGCACGCAGCCCCGGGCCCTGAACGCGCGCCGCGAGGGCGGCGGGTACGGCGGCCGGTCCCGGTCCTCGAGCGGCTTCGAGGATCCTGCCCTGCCGCCGCCTCCCCGCCCGAAGACGCAGTGGGCCAACACGGTCACCGGCCAGGTGCGCGACAACGGCGACCTCGAGCTCGCATTCGGCGACCGGATCCGCCACACCGACTTCGGCGACGGGCGCGTCACCGGCGTGACCGGCGAGGGGCGCAAGCGCATAGCCGAGGTGCAGTTCGACGGGCCGGCCGGCCGGAAGCGCCTGCTCATCAAGATCGCGCCCATCGAGAAGCTCTAGCCGAGGCGCGGCGTCGGCCGGTGCGTCCCAGACCGACCCCGGCGGCGCCGAGCAGGCCGAGGACCGATGCGCCGATCGCGAGCTGCGGCGCCGACCATCGCATGGGCGCGGTGATGCCGGGCGCTCCGCCCGTCATGGCGAGCTCGTGCCGTGCCGGGGGCGTGACCTGCGCCACCGGGGGAGGCGGGCTCGCGTGGAAGGTCTCGCTCGCGTGCGCCACCATGTCCGAGAAGGGCGCGACCGCCGCCCCGTCCGCGTCGGACGCGGGCCGTCCGGGGCTGTCCAGCACGGCGACGTACCAGCCAGGAGCGTCGACCGGGATGCATGGCGTGGCCATGTCGCCGTCGTCGGTGAGCGTCACCTCGGCGGATCGACCGGTCGCCCCGGCGAGGTCGCTCGGGGAGACGGGCGCACCATCGGTCGGCGTCGAGGCGAAGGGGCCCGCGAGGCGCACCCGCACCGGCACCGGCCCCGTGCCGGCGAACGAGGTGACGTGCAGGGTGTCGGTCTGGCAGCCGCCCGCGAGGACCTCCTTCGCGGCCACGGTCGTGTCGACGGTCGGGGGATGCGGGACCTGCGTCGTCTCGAGGGCGGATCCGAACGTCGAGCGCCACGGGAGCACCCGCGACCGGCCGTCGGCCACGGACGTGTCCTCCGGGGCGATGGACGTCACCCACGTGTAGTAACCGCCCGACGGCAGCGTGCACGGGGGCGTGACGTAGTCGCCGGGGCCGTGGTCGACGAGGGCCGCGACCCGGCAGACCTCCGGCGCGTCGGCGGGGACGTCGTCGCGTTCGGGGCCCACCTGCTCGAGGAAGGGGCCGAGCAGTCGGCTGCGGACGACGACGGGCACCGGATGCAGGCCGCCATCGGGCCGCCGGGTCGTTCCCCAGCCGGCGGACACCGGCGTCGATCCCGCGGCGGGGTCCGCCGTGACGTGGAGGGCGTCCGTGACGACGCCACCCGCATGCGCGACGGCCGAGGACGCATGGGTCTCGACGCGCGGCGCGAAGGGCAGCGGGTTCGGGGTCGTCGCCTCCGCCTCCGCGTCCGCCCTCGCGTCCGCCGGACGGGCGAGGACGAGTCCCTGCGAGGCGCCGCCGTCGCCGACGACGTCGAGCGCGTCTCCGTACGGGAGGTCGGCGAAGACGACGCGCGCGTGCACGTGCAGGGTCGGATCCGACCCGGTGGCGCGGATGGCCGTGTCCACGCCGTCCGCCACCCGTGCCGTCGTGCTCCCGTCGGCGAAGGTCGCCCCCTCGAGCTGGACCGTGCCGGTCCGCGTGCCGGCGGGGACGGACGCCGGACCCGTCGCCAGGAAGTCGGCGCGCAGGTCGACGCGGACGGTCCCGCGACCATCGTCGCCGAGGACCGCGCTCGCCGCAGCCGTGACCGAGCGCGACGCCCCCGCTGCCGAGTCGGTCTCGGCGAGCATCTCCCGTGCGCGCGCCTCCACGACGCCGGCTCGATCGCCCGCCCGTGCCGCGTACCACCCGAGATCGTGCCCGCCGAGCCCGGTGATGCTCCAGGTGGCGAGCTGGCCGGCGGCCGCGGTGTCCGGATCGGAGGATCCGGCCCACTCGCGCGCGATGTAGGCGAGCCGGGCACGGTCGTCCGCCGAGCGGCCCGCGTCGTCGACGGGCGCGTAGGCGTGCCCGGGCGGCGCGGCGAGCCCGACGTCGATGCAGAATCCCAGGCGGCCGTCGTCGAGCCGGTACGAACCCAGCCACCTCCCGTCGCCCGGGGACGAGTACCCGATGCCGTGCGAGACGGCCGTGAGGGCTTGCGCGGACGGGACGGCGCTCGCCGCGATCCCGAGGGCGAGCCCGATCCCGACGGCCGCCGAGACGAGGCGCCCCGCGCGCGATCGACTCGGCCGGTGCGTCGTCGCGGGGCCGGGGCCGGGGCCGGGGCCGGGGGCAGCGGAGGCGGAGCTGGCAGAAGAGGAGCGGATGCGTGTCATGGCCGGATGGTGCTCCGGACCGATCCGCCGGACGTCGCGCGAGGCCCGCATCGGGGACGCCGGGCGGCGTCCGGTGCCTGTGCAGGAGGCGCGGCGCACGGCCGATCGCGCGTCCGGCTACCCGGCTTCCCGTCGCGCGTACCGCCGCGTGACCACGGTCCGCGGCGCCTCCCGCACGCATCGCGGCATCCACCGGTACGGCACCAGGATCGCGCTGATCGCGCGCGTCGCCCGTCGCTCGAGGCGCGCATCCCAGCGCAGGCCGAAGCCCGCTCGGATCCGCGGCGGAAGCAGCGCCGCGGTCATGAGCGCCGCCAGGGGCATGATGCTCCGGAGCCACATCGGGCCGTCGCCTCCTCGCAGGAGCGCCCGCGCGATCCGACGTGCGTCCGCGGTCGGCTCGAGGATCGCGACCCGCTCCTCCCAGTAGGCGCGGAACGCCGCGCGATCCGGCGGCCACCGCCCTTCGGGCACCTGGAGGGCGGTGCCCAGCACGGCGTACTGGCGGTAGACGCGGTCGGCCACCTCGTCCGGCAGGGGTCCGAAGGCGATCTCGAACATCGTCACCGCGCTGTCGTAGATCGTCGCCGCCACCCACAGCTGCAGGTCGGGGTCGTAGGCGGAGTAGGCCGGGGCCGATCCGTCGGCGGCGGGGGCGTCGGACCGCACCGGCGCGTGCGCGCGGCCGACGATGCGCCGGGCCCGGGCGACCTCGGCCGGCGACCCGAAGACGACCGCGTACACGTAGCCGAGCGTGCCCTCGAGGCGGTCGAGCGGCCGGGACGCGAAGTCGCTGTGCTCCGCGACGCCGCGCGCGACCGCCGGATCGGCGATCTGCAGCAGGATCGCGCGGCCCCCCGCGGCGAGCAGGATGCCCTCGCCCGCGATGTCGCGGATGGACCCGCCGCGCCTCCGGGCGGGGTGGGTCCTCGGGCTCATCCCTCCAGTCTCCCTCCACAGGTGCCGTCGCCGCACGGCTCCCGCCGACCCGGGTCGGCCGACCCGTGACCCGATAGGCTCTCCACGGTCGTCGACGCGGCGGGCCGGCCCCTCCGGGCGGTCAGCACGCGGGCCGACCAGCCGCAACACACCGGGTGCCGCCACCAGACGGTCGTGGCACCGCAGCCTCGAACGACGCACGTACCGCCTGGCGCGGGTGCGGATGGGATGACACGCGTGGATCTTTTCGAATACCAGGCCAGGGACCTCTTCGAGTCCTACGGCGTCCCGGTCCTCCCGGGGATCGTCGCCGACACCGCCGAGGAGGTGCGCGCCGCGGCGGAGAAGCTCGGCGGCACCGTGGTCGTGAAGGCGCAGGTGAAGACCGGCGGCCGAGGCAAGGCCGGCGGCGTCAAGGTCGCCCAGAGCGCCGACGCGGCGTTCGAGGCGGCCAAGGGCATCCTCGGCCTCGACATCAAGGGGCACACCGTGCACCGCGTGATGGTCGCGGCGGGCGCCCGCATCTCGCAGGAGTTCTACTTCTCGATCCTCCTCGACCGCGCCGAGCGCTCCTACCTCTGCCTCGCCAGCTACGAGGGCGGCATGGAGATCGAGGAGCTCGCGGTCACCCGGCCCGAGGCCCTCGCCCGCATCGAGATCGACCCGGTCGCCGGCATCGACGCCGCCAAGGCCGAGGAGATCGCCCGCGCCGCCTCCTTCCCCGAGGAGCTCATCGCCAAGGTCGCGCCCGTCTTCGAGCGCCTCTGGTGGGTCTACCGCGACGAGGACGCGACGCTCGTCGAGGTCAACCCGCTCGTGCTCACCGAGTCGGGCGACATCATCGCGCTCGACGGCAAGGTCACCCTCGACGAGAACGCCGGCTTCCGCCACGAGGGCCACGCGGCGCTCGAGGACGCGTCCGCCGCCGACCCGCTCGAGGCGAAGGCCAAGGAGTCGGACCTCAACTACGTGAAGCTCGACGGCCAGGTCGGCATCATCGGCAACGGCGCGGGACTCGTCATGTCCACGCTCGACGTCGTCAGCTACGCGGGGGAGAAGCACGGCGGCGTGCGGCCCGCGAACTTCCTCGACATCGGCGGCGGAGCGTCGGCCGAGGTCATGGCCGCCGGTCTCGACGTCATCCTCGGGGACGAGCAGGTCACGAGCGTCTTCGTCAACGTGTTCGGCGGCATCACCTCGTGCGACGCGGTCGCGAACGGCATCGTCGGCGCGCTCGACAAGCTGGGCGACGCCGCCACCAAGCCGCTCGTCGTCCGCCTCGACGGCAACAACGTCGAGGAGGGCCGCCGCATCCTCGAGGAGCGCGCGCACCCCCTCGTCACCGTCGTCGGCACGATGGACGAGGCGGCCGACAAGGCCGCCGAGCTGGCCTCCGCTTAACTCCCGAGAGAGAACAGGAACAGATAGATGTCGATTCTTCTCGACGAGAACAGCAAGATCATCGTCCAGGGCCTGACGGGCTCTGAGGGCACCAAGCACGCGGGCCGCATGCTCGCGTCCGGCAGCAAGGTCGTGGGCGGCGTCAACCCGCGCAAGGCCGGCAGCACCGTCACCATCGAGGGCGTCGAGCTCCCGATCTTCGGCTCGGTCGCCGAGGCCATGGCGGAGACGGGTGCCGACGTGTCCGTCATCTTCGTGCCGCCGGCGTTCGCCAAGAGCGCCGTGGTGGAGGCGATCGACGCCGCCATCCCGCTCGCGGTCGTCATCACCGAGGGCATCCCGGTCAAGGACTCCGCGGAGTTCTGGTCGCACGCCAAGAGCACGGGCGGGAAGACGCGCATCGTCGGCCCGAACTGCCCCGGCATCATCAGCCCCGGCAAGTCGAACGCCGGCATCATCCCGGCGACCATCACCGAGGCCGGCCCCATCGGCCTCGTCTCCAAGTCGGGCACGCTGACCTACCAGATGATGTTCGAGCTGCGCGACCTGGGCATCTCGACCGCCATCGGCATCGGCGGCGACCCGATCATCGGCACGACGCACATCGACGCCCTCGAGGCGTTCGAGGCCGACCCGGAGACGCGCGCCATCGTCATGATCGGCGAGATCGGCGGCGACGCCGAGGAGCGCGCGGCCGAGTACATCAAGGCGCACGTCACCAAGCCGGTCGTCGCGTACGTCGCGGGCTTCACCGCCCCCGAGGGCAAGACCATGGGCCACGCCGGCGCCATCGTCTCCGGCGGGAGCGGCACGGCGCAGGGCAAGAAGGAGGCCCTGGAGGCCTCCGGCGTGAAGGTCGGCAAGACGCCGACCGAGACCGCCAACCTCCTCCGCGAGGTCTTCGCCGCGCTGTAGACGCAGGATCCGCCACCCCGGCGACGACGACGGCCCGCATCCACCCGGATGCGGGCCGACGTCGTGCAGCGCAGGTGCGGCCTCCTCCTCCCCAGCCGGTCGGAGCGCGCCTTCCCCGGCGCGCCCGCCGGCCGACGGGGCACGCAGGGGGCGGCCGGTAGGGTCGTCGAGGCATGAACCGACACGCAACCGCCTTGTTCGCGGCACTCGAAGCGCTCCTGGTGGTGGGGGTCGGCGTCGCCCTGCCCCTCGTGCCGCTCACCGTCCTCTGGGCCGGGCAGTACGACCTGCAGATCGACTGGGGCGTGTTCGCGCGGACGGCCGTCGACCTGTGGCTGCTCGGCCACGGCGTGCCGCTCACGGCATCGCTGGATCCGGCGCTCTCGACGGCCCTCGGGCTCCCCGCGGTCGACGCCCCGTTCGCGCTCTCGCTCGCCCCTCTGGGCTTCGCGTTGCTCACGCTGCTGCTCGGCACGCGGGCCGGTCGCCGCATCGTCGAGACGGACCACCCCGGCGCCGGTGCCGCGGCCGCCGTCGCCACGACCGCCGTCCTCTCCCTGGGCCTCGCGCTCGCCGCGCAGCACGAGGGCATCGCACCCGCCGTGGTGCGCGGCGCGGTGCTCCCGACGCTCGTCCTCGCACTCGGCCTGCTGATCGGCGTCGTCACCCGCGTCGATCGCGCCCGGGCCGGCCGGTGGTGGGGCTCGCTGTCGTCGGGACGCGCGGCCGGGTCCATCCGCTCGGTCCGGGACGCTCTCGACCGCCTCCCCGAGGGCGCCGCATCCGTGGCCGGGACGGCGGTCCGCGGCGGAGCGGCCGCGGCATTCGCCGTCGTCGCCGTCTCATCGGCAGTCGTCGCGGCCCTGCTCGGCGTGCGGTACGCGACCGTCATCACGCTCTACGAGACCCTGCAGACGGGGATCGTCGGGGGAGTCGCCCTCACGCTCGGGCAGATCGCGCTCCTGCCGAACCTGGTGATGTGGACGTCGTCCTGGCTCGTCGGGCCCGGCTTCGCCCTGGGGACCGGGTCCTCCGTGTCACCGCTCGGCACGACCGTCGGCCCGATCCCGTCCATCCCGGTCCTCGGCATCCTGCCGCAGGGCACCCTCGACCTGGGCTACCTCGGGATCCTCGTCCCCGTGGTGGTGGCGTTCGTCGCCGCGGTGGCGCTCTCGCCACGCGTCGCGCGCATCCCCGAACCCGAGGCCCGCCGCTGGCCGTGGTTCCTCGCGGCGGGCCTCGGCATGGGCGTCGTCGGCGCCGTCGTGCTGTGCCTGCTCGCGGCCCTGTCGGGTGGGGCTGCCGGTCCCGGCAGGCTGGCCGACGTCGGTCCCGCTGCCGGCTGGATCCTCCTGTACGCGTTCCTCGAGATCGGCGTCGCCTCCGTGGCGGGCATGTTCGTCTCCGGCCTCATGGCCCCGCTGGTCCGACGGAGCCCGGAAGGACGCGGATAGGCTGTGGCCGTGTTCAACGTGGTGGTCCTCGTCTCCGGCAGCGGCACCAACCTCCTCGCCCTCCTCCAGGCGGCGGATCACGCGGACTACCCGGCGCGCATCGTCGCGGTCGGCGCCGATCGCGAGGCGGACGGGCTGCGGTTCGCCGAGGAGCGCGGCATCCCCACCTTCACGGTGCCGTTCTCGAGCTTCCCGGATCGCGCGACCTGGGGCGACGAGCTGGTGGCCGCCGTCTCCGGCTGGGATCCGGACCTCGTGGTCCTCAGCGGCTTCATGCGCCTCCTGCCCCCACGGGCGGTCGAGGCCTTCGCCCCGCGTCTGGTCAACACGCACCCCGCCTACCTGCCGGAGTTCCCCGGCGCCCACGCGGTGCGCGACGCCATCGCCGCGGGGGTCCCGGCCTCCGGGGCCTCCCTCATCGTCGTCGACGCCGGCGTCGACACCGGCCCCGTCCTCGCGCAGGAGCGCGTCGCGGTGGAGCCGGGCGACACCGAGCACACCCTGCACGAGCGCATCAAGGTCGTGGAGCGCAGGCTCCTCGTCGACACGGTGCGCGCCATCGCCCTCGGCACCATCGACCTCAAGGAGCTGACCACCGCATGAGCGGACCCCGTCACGACCCGTCCCTGTTCCGCGACCGCGACGGCATCGCCGTGACGCGCGCCCTCGTCTCCGTGAGCGACAAGACCGGGCTCCTCGAGCTGGCGTCCGCCCTCGTCGAGGCCGGCGTCGAGATCGTCTCGACCGGATCCACCGCCAGCACCATCGCCGAGGCGGGCTTCCCCGTCACCCCCGTGCAGGACGTGACGGGCTTCCCGGAGGTGCTCGACGGGAGGGTCAAGACCCTGCATCCGTCGGTGCACGCGGGCCTCCTCGCCGACCTGCGGCTCGAGTCGCACGAGGCCCAGCTCGCGGAGCTGGGCATCTCCCCGTTCGAGCTGGTCGTCGTCAACCTGTACCCGTTCGTGGAGACCGTCGCCTCGGGGGCTCCCGCATCGGACGTCATCGAGCAGATCGACATCGGCGGGCCCGCCATGGTGCGCGCGTCCGCCAAGAACCACGCGAACGTCGCGATCGTCGTGTCGCCGACCAGCTACGGCGAGGTGATCGAGGCCGTGCGCTCCGGCGGCACCACCCTCGCCCAGCGGCGTCGTCTCGCTTCCGCGGCCTTCGCCCACACGGCCGACTACGACAGGGCCGTCGCGGACTACTTCCGGGACGCCGTCGTGGGATCAGGCGAGGCGTCGCCGACGTGGCCGGCGTCCTTCCGCGTCGCAGGCGACCTCGCGCAGGTGCTCAGGTACGGGGAGAACTCGCACCAGGATGCGGCCCTGTACCGCAGCGCCGACGGGGCGGGGATCGCCCAGGCGACCCAGCTGCACGGCAAGGAGATGTCCTACAACAACTTCGTCGACGCGGACGCCGCCGTGCGCGCCGCGTACGACTTCGCCGAGCCGGCCGTCGCCATCATCAAGCACGCGAACCCGTGCGGGATCGCGGTGGCGCCGCCACGCGCGGTCGACGCGATCGCCGCCGCGCACCGGAGCGCGCACGACTGCGATCCGGTGTCCGCGTTCGGGGGAGTGATCGCCGCCAACCGCACCATCACGCTCGGGATGGCGGAGACGGTGAAGGAGATCTTCACCGAGGTGCTCGTGGCGCCGGGCTTCGACGACGACGCGCTCACGCTCCTCAAGTCCAAGAAGAACCTCCGCCTCCTGACGCTCCCCGAGGGGTACCGCCGCGAGCCGCTGGAGGCGCGTCAGATCTCGGGCGGATACCTCGTGCAGTCGACGGATGCGTTCCCCACCGACGGCCGACGCCTCTCGGCGGGCTGGACGCTCGCGACGGGGGAGGCGGTGGACGAGCAGACGCTCGCCGACCTGGAGTTCGCGTGGAAGGCGTGCCGGGCGGTCAAGTCGAACGCCATCCTGCTCGCGCACCACGGTGCCTCGGTGGGGGTGGGCATGGGCCAGGTCAACCGGGTGGACTCGTGCCACCTCGCGGTGCAGCGCGCGGGAGCGCGCGCGGCGGGATCGGTCGCGGCGTCCGACGCGTTCTTCCCCTTCGCCGACGGCCTGCAGGTCCTGCTCGACGCCGGGGTCCGCGCAGTGGTCCAGCCCGGCGGATCCGTGCGCGACGAGGAGGTCGTCGAGGCTGCCCGGGCTGCCGGCGTGGCCATGTACTTCACGGGCGAGCGCCACTTCTTCCACTGATCCTGTGGGCTGGCGGTCCTCCGGGCCGCCGGCCCACC